>JBBQFU010000068.1:0-33582 GCA_038322185.1 Haliangiales bacterium | reverse complement strand
CCATGCGCCCGGGCGTCATCCAACGAATCGCGAGCCGCATGCTGTGGCTCGCGGCAGGGGCGCAGCTCGTGCCGCTGCTCGTCGGCCTCGTGATGCTCGACAATGCCTGGTGGGCGTTCGGTCCGCCGGCCGTGTGTGCTGCGCTCGCCGCCGCCGGGTTCGCGAGGCTACCGGCTGCGAGGTCGACCCCTCTCGAGTCGTTGCGACGGCGAGAGGGCTTCCTTGCCGTCACCCTCGGCTGGCTCATCGTCGTGTTCATCACCGCAGTCTCGTTTCGATTGAGTGGTGCGTTCGAGAGCTTCGCGGAGTGCTTCTTCGAATCGATGTCCGGCTACACCACCATGGGCGCGACCGTCGCGAACGACATCGAGGCGCTGCCAGCGTCGATCCTGTTCATGCGGTCGTTCTCGCACTGGATCGGCGGCATGGGAATCGTGGTTCTCACCGTCGCGATCCTGCCCGAGCTCGCGGTCGGTGGAATGCAGATGTTCGCGGCGGAGTCGAGCGGCCTTGACTCCGACAAGCTCGCGCCGCGAATTGCTGCGACCGCACGCAGGCTCTGGGTGATCTATTTCGGGATCACCGCTGCCGAGTCGCTCCTGCTCGGCCTCGCAGGGATGGGCGTCTTCGACGCGATCAATCACGCCATGTCGACGATCGGCACGGGTGGATTCTCGACCAAGAACGCCTCGATCGCCGGCTTCGACAGCCTCGCGATCGAGCTCATCATCCTCGTATTCATGTTTCTCGCGGGCATCAACTTCACGCTGCAGTTTCGCGTGCTCCAGCTGCGCAGCGTACGGCCCTTCGTCGCGAGCCCCGAGGTCCGCTTGTACGCGCTGCTGACGGTCGTCGCGATCGTGCTGGTCTCGATCGACACCCTCGCGCGCGGCCCCTTCGACGATGTACTCGACGCGCTGCGCTACGCGAGCTTCCAGGTCGTAGCCATCATCACGACCACTGGTTTTGGCACCGCGGACTTCGACCTATGGCCCGAGCTGAGCCGCCTCGTGCTCGTCCTGCTGATGTTCATCGGTGGTTGCGCCGGCTCCACCGCTGGCGGCTTCAAGGTGGTGCGGTTCTACGTCGTCATGGAGTACGCGTTCATTCAGTTGCGACGACTCGTCCGACCACGTCTCGTCCAGCCGCTGCGACTCGGCGATCGCAGCATCTCGCGCGAGACCACCGAGGCCATTCTTGGCTTCTTCCTGCTGTATTTCGTCGTCCTCGCAGCCTGTTCGCTCGCGATGACCGCGCTCGGTCTCGATCTTGTCAGCGGCACGACGGCCTCGATTAGCGCCCTCAACTCGATCGGTCCCGGACTTGGCACCGTGGGCGCGAGCGAGAACTTCGACGTCGTGCCCGACGCAGGACTCTACGTGCTGTCGTTTGCCATGCTGCTCGGCCGGCTCGAGATCTACACGGTGCTGGTGCTGCTCACGCGACATTTCTGGCGGCGCGGATAGGCTTTCACTCGAGCGCCGCGTCGAGCCGCGTCAAGGCGAGCCAGTTGTCGACGAGCTCGCGGGCTGACTTCGCCCGATGCGCGGGCACCGTGATGCGATGCTGCCAGCCACCGTCTGCCGTCAGATCGAAGCGTCCCCACGAGCGAATCGCGCCCAGGGCTTCGAGCTCGCGCAACAATCCCCGTGCGGCGCCGTCGTAGCGACCACGCGTGTGCTCGTCGGCTCCTGCGATGATCAGCGTTGTCCCCGCGGGCGGATCGTCCGCCAGGTCAGCGATCCGATCGATCGCATCCGCGTCGATCGCAGCATCGCCGATCACGCGAGCGGCCCCACGCGCCTCGGCAAACAGAACGGCAGCCGCGCGCTTGCTCAGCCGTCCCACCTCGCGTGCAGGTGGAGACGGTGCCGCGATGTGGAGGGGCTCGGGCTCACCGTCGCGAACGCCGTCGAATGCCACCCGGGTGCCGGGCGAGAGTCGCGCGAGCCAGCGAAGCCAAGCGGGTATGGCCGCGTTGACCGGCACCTCGCGCAGCTCGTCATCGCCGACGAGCGGGATCGCGAGTAGCAGCGCCCAGCCAAAGCTGCCGAACCAGCCGAGCCCGTTGTGGCCGAGCGCGCGTGCACGCACGAAGCGACGCACGTGCGGCCACGCAGCTTGGAACACGTCGTCACGCCCGTGATCACGCAACTGGTCAGCGATCACCTTGGCATCACGAGGCCCAGACCGCATGCGTCGCGCGATCTCGTCATCCCCCGACACGACGGTGATATCGACCGGCACGCCTTCGAGCGAGCCATGGATGCGGGGCGGCAGCGTCGGAAGCCGCGTGAGACCGAGCGCCGCGGCGAGACGTTCCGGATCATCGTTCGAGACCAGGACGTCGACGTCACTGGCGTGATCGGGCGCGTAGACGCTCGAGCCGTAGGCCTCGACGACCGCACGTGGGTCGGCGACCGCACGCACCCGTGCAAGTACACGTGCGGCAGGCGTGGATGCGGCGGTCACTTCGCCCGAAGCCTACCGGTCGAGCTTCAACTGGTGCTTGGCGGCCAAGGCGTCGACCTCCGCGAGCGTTCCGCCCGAATACTCGGTGAGTCGTCCGGTGTCGAAGAGCTTCACGGACCAGGTCCGACCGTTGTCGGCGGTCCGCGCTTCGATGCTCTTCTTGTCTCCGCTGTACTTTCGAATCATTGATTACTTGGTGTTATGGCACGTAGTAGCGCGCGACGACGATGTCGGTGCCATTACCCGTGATATCGCCCATCGCGAGCACGCGCCCCTGCGGGTCGATACGAAGGCTTCTGACGTGACTGGGTTCGGCGAACCCGAGTGCCTGCGCACCGAGTGGAGCACCGTCGGGCGACAGCAAGATCAGCATCGCCGTGTCGCCGGTTGCAGTCCCGATCTTCCCACCTGCAACGATGCGTCCGTCGGGCAACAGCGTGACGGCATACAGCGTTTCGATGGGGCCGGCATCGAGCCGCGCGTATCCGGCGACACCGAAGGTCGTATCGAGCTCGCCGTTGCTCGACCAGCGCGAGAGGAGGAACGCCTCGTCCGGCGTCGCGCGTATGTAGCCACCGGCGACGACACGATCGCTGCCATCCACTGCGAGATCCGTACAGCGGTCCTCACCTGGAATGCTCGTTCGCGCGACGCCCGTGCCCGCAAAGCTCGTGTCCAGGCTTCCGTCGTCGAGCAGGCGGACGACGACGCAGTCGAAATCGAATCCAGCACCGAACGATTGGCCCGCGATGTACAGCGTGTTGTTGGGGCCGGCGCTGGCAAGCGTGCCGAACTCGTCGAGGATCACATCGTGTGTGACCGTGCCGGTCCCGCCGAAGGTCGCGTCGTTGGTTCCGTTGTCGAGCACGCGAGCGAGCGCGAAATCATAGTCGCTGGCCGCTTGCACCTGGCCGCCGGCTGCGACGCGGCCATCGGGATACAGCACGACACCGTTGAATGCTGTCTGGGTGGTGCCGAGCTGGAACTGCTTGAAGCCGGTCCCCGCAAAGCTCGTGTCGGCACCGCCGCTGGGAAGGCGACGGGCGATCACACCGTCGCCAGCGCTGGAACCGACGACGACGATGCTCCCGTCGCCACGCACGGCGAGCCCATTCGCTGCACTCGGCGCGCCCGTCGGTCCGAACACGTCGATGCCACCGGTCCCGAACTCCGGATCCAGGCTGCCATCGGTGAGCAGGCCGACGACGAGCATGTCCGTGCCGCCGCCGCCCTGTGGTGCTCTGCCAGCGACGACGAGCCGGCCATCCGGGCGCTCTGCGATGCCGCGCGACGCGAACGCTGCGTTGTCGGAGCCACCGACATCGATCGTGACGACGCCGTCCCCGTCGAAGCTCGGATCCGCACAGAACAGCTGTCCGCACAGCGGCAGCGATGCGTCGCGGCGGCTCGCGTCGTCCAGCGGGTCGAACTCGAGACGGCCGCAGCTTGAATGAAGCGCGATGATCAAACACATCACCGGCCTCGTCACGCGCAGATTGTATCTCGCGCGGCTAATGTTCGCGCCCATGAGCCTGCTGTCGACCCCGCTCGGACGGTTCCGTGTGATCAGCCTTCTCGAGGGCGTGTCTTACGTGTTCCTCCTCGCGATCGCGATGCCGCTCAAGTACGCCGCTGGCAACACGCAAGCGGTGCCGTGGGCAGGCCGGATCCACGGTGGGCTGTTCGTCGCGTTCGTCCTGCTGCTCGCCGCCGCCGCATCGGCCCAGCGCTGGACTC
Source organism: Haliangiales bacterium (assembly GCA_038322185.1). GTDB lineage: Bacteria > Myxococcota_A > Polyangia > Haliangiales > Haliangiaceae > JABFXX01. The sequence continues at coordinate 29,373 of JBBQFU010000068.1, read as the reverse complement.
GACGCCAGTCAGCGACCGCGATGATCTCGTCGCTCATCCCGCTCGGCGCGTTCTGGCTCGAGTCTCGACTGCGGCGCGACGCGCAGCCCTGATGCCTGATCCTCGCCGCGTTGCTTGCGGTTGCGCGCGGTTATCACCGGCCCCGTTGGCCCCCCTACTTGCCGTTGCCGCGCTAGCCTGTGGCTATGACAACCCGGTCACAAGCATTCCGGATCCAGCAACAGCGCGCGGCCAACCCGCCGAAGCCGAAGCAGCCCAAGCGGCCGCGGCGGGATGCGGTCGTCGATACCTCGAAGCCAGGTGTGAGCGCGACCGATCGCAAGGCAACGCGCCGTCCGACGCCAAGTCTCCTTGCCGGACGTCGTGGCGGCGCCGCCGTCGAGGCCACGCCAGCGGGAAAGCCCTCGCGCAAGTCGACGCGCAAGAGCGCCGATCGCACCAAGCGAACCACCAATCTGCAGCTCAAGGCCGTTCGTAAGACCAGGTCCCCGTCCGCACGCGCTGCGCGGAGCAAGGTCGCGAAGGGCCGCCGTCGCTAACCATCGAGCAGCAGGCGCCGTATTGGCCATGCCGGCAGAAATTCACCCTCAGAAATCGGTCGTGAACGTGGGACGTGGCACGTGTTTTGTCCTGCGCGCACCAAGGGGTGGTAAGCCTGGATCAAATGACAGGCGGGCCACCGGAGGGTGATCATCCACCGGACGGATCCCCGGATCCGAGCGGTGGGGACGGTGAGGAGGGGTCGTTCTTCGTGGTCGGCATCGGCGCGTCGGCCGGCGGGCTCGAAGCCGTCAGCGCACTGCTACGCCGCGCCACCGTCGACGTCGGCGCCGCATTTGTCGTGGTGCAGCACCTCGCGCCGAACCAGGACAGCATGCTGACCGAGCTGCTCGGGCGGGCGAGCATTCTGGCGGTCGAGACGGTCGTGGACGGCGTCGTGATTCAAAAGAATCACGTCTATGTGACCCCGCCCAATGCCGTGCTCGTCCTTGAAGGCTCGACCATTCGCCTCGTCACGCCCTCTGCCGGGAGTCGTCCCGAGATGCCCATCGACGCGTTCTTTCGCTCGTTGGCGGAGAACCGCGGCCGCAAGGCCATGGGCGTCGTGATGTCGGGAACGGGTACCGACGGTACGTTTGGTCTCGCCGCGATCAAGGCCGCGGGCGGCATCACGTTCGCGCAAGAGCCGACGAGCGCGAAGTTCGATGGCATGCCGCGCAGCGCACAGGAGAGTGGGTCGCCTGACTTCTGCCTCAAGCCCGAGGACATCGCCGACGAGATCCTGCGGGTCTCCCATCATTCGTATCTGCAGCAGCAGGTGTCACCTCCCAAGCTCGACGAGCTCATGGGCAACCTGTCGGTGCTCCTGAAGACCAGCTTCGGGATCGATCTGACGCACTACAAGCCCAAGACGATCGAGCGGCGCATCCAGCGACGCATGGCGGTTCATCGCCTCGAGCACTTCGATGACTATCTTCGGCTGTGTAGGTCCAATCCGAAGGAGCGCTCCGACCTCCACAAAGATTTGTTGATCAACGTCACGTGCTTCTTCCGTGACCGGGAGCCGTTCGAGATCCTGTGCGGCGACATTCTCCCGCGTCTCATCGAAGGCAAGAGCGAGACCAACCCGCTCCGCATCTGGGTGCCTGGTTGTTCCTCGGGCGAAGAGGCGTACACGATCGCGATGTGTGTGCTCGAGGTGCTCGACGAGAAGGGCGTGAACCTCGCGGTTCAGATCTTCGGCACCGACCTCGACCCGGACGCCGTGCAACAAGCGCGACGGGGCTTGTATCCGCACAACATCGTGACGGACGTCTCGAACGAGCGCTTGCGCCGGTTCTTCATCAAGAACGACGACGGCAGCTATCAGATCATCCGCCGGGTTCGCGACATGGTCGTGTTCTCGGTCCAGAACATCAGCCGCGATGCGCCGTTCTCGCGGCTCGATCTGATCTCGTGTCGGAATCTGCTGATGTACCTGCAGCAGCCCATCCAGAAGACGGTGCTGCGCATCCTTCACTACTCGCTCAAGCCCGCCGGGATTCTCCTGCTCGGTCATTCGGAGAGCCTCGGGGAGTCGGCGGAGCTGTTCGGACTCATCGACCGCAATAACCGGATCTATGCCGCGAAGCACGTCAGCTTGGCGACGCCGGTGGAGTTCGGCGCCGGTATGCGAGGTGGCGTTCCGCTGGAGCGTCAACCGCACATCGGGTCCCGTCCAATCCTGAGCCTTGCGCATCTCGCCGACCGCAAGATCCTCGAGCAGTACGCGCCACCGGGGGTCGTCATCAACGAGAACCTCGACATCGTGTACTTCCGCGGAGCGAGCGACCGCTACTTGCAACAGCCGTCCGGCGTGGCCACGCACAGCATCCTGAGGCTGGCACGTCCAGAGCTCTACTCGACCCTCAAGGCGACCATCGAACAGGTGTTCTCGTCCAACGAAGCCGTCACGGCGACGGCGCACGTCAAGCTCGACGTCGGCCTGCAGCCGTTCACGTTGATCGTGCAGCCGTTGATGGAGCCGGAGAGCAAGGCGCGATGTGTGCTCGTCCTGTTCAAGGATGGCGGCCCACTCACGCCACATCTCGAGTCCTCGGCTTCGGTCTCGGACGGTCAGCAGGAAGCGACGCAGGCCCTCAGTCAGGAGCTCGCGCTCACGAAGGAATACCTGCAGAGCACGATCGAAGAGGTCGAGCGGACGAACGAAGATCTCCAGTCCGCGAACGAGGAGCTCCAGTCCTCCAACGAGGAGCTACAGAGCTCGAACGAGGAGCTCGAAACGTCGCACGAGGAGCTGCAGTCGACGAACGAAGAGATGATCACGCTGAACGAGGAGCTGCAGAGTCGCATGCGCGAGCTCAGCAGCGCGAACGACGATCTACACAACCTCTTGCTAGGTGTTGACCGCGCGATCGTGATCGTCGGACTCGATCTCCGGATCCGCCGCTTCACCAAGACCGCCGAGAAGCTTCTGGATCTGTTACCGACCGACGTCGGCCGCTCGGCGACACAGCTGAACTCGTTCCTCGGCGGCTTTGGAGTCGACAAGATCATCTCGGAGTCGATCAACCAGCTCGCGACGGTCGAGCGCGACGTTCACGCGACCGATGGCAAATGGTACAGCTTGCGCGTCGTTCCCTATCGCACGCTCGACCTGATGATCCGCGGCGCTGTGATCACGGTCGTCGACATCGACTTGTCGAAGCGTCGAACCGATCTTGCGACGGCTGTGAACGAGTACGCCGCCGAAGGGCTCGCGGCCATCCAGCATCCGCTGATGATCGTCGACAGTGGCCAGGCCGTGATCTGGGTCAACGACATTTACTACCAGACGTTCCATCTCACGCCCCAAGAGATCATCGGCGTTCGACTCGGCAAGATCGGCACCGGAGCGTGGTCCGATAGCGAGCTCGAACGGCGCATCACAGAGACGATGCAGACCGGGGCGCCGTTTCGCGGTCACTCTCTGAGGCTGGATCTCCAGGGCGTCGCCGCGACCAGCGTCAGCATCAGTGGGAGCCGACTGCGCAGTCTCGGCAACCAATCACAACTCGTGCTCCTCTCGGTCGAGGGAGAGTTCCCGGTGGCCGATGGCAACTGACGATCGAGACCGCCTCATTCACGATCTCGAGGTCCACCAGGCCGAGCTCGAAGCGCAGAATCAACAGCTGCGCGAAGCCCACTACCAGCTCGAAGAGTCTCGCTCTCGCTACTCCGACCTGTACGACTTCGCTCCCGTTGCGTACTGCACGTTCGATCACACCGGTCGTGTCACGGAGATCAACCTGACCGGCGCGGCGATGCTCGGGACACAGCGCAGTCGAGTGATCGGCAAACCGTTCTCCGTCTACATCTCCGAACCCGACCGGGCTGCGTTCCGGAGCCATCTACAGCGCAGGTTGTCATCGCCGCAGGGAGCAGAGGTCATCGAGCTCACGCTCCTCAGCTCGGCCAAACAGTCGACCGTGATCCACATGGTGAGTGCCGCCGCCCGCGATCACGGTGGCTCGATCGTGAGCTGCCGCTCGACGTTCACGGACATCACCGAGCAGAAACGTGCCGAGGCCGCGCTGCGCCTGGCGGTCCACGTGCGCGAGGAGTTTCTCGCGATCGTGTCTCACGACCTGCGAAACCCGCTCAACTCGATTCTCCTCGGTTCAGAGATCTTGCAGCAGGCGAGCAACCTGGACGCTAACAGCCTCGGCAAGGTCAATCTGATCCACAGGGCCGCGACGCGGATGAGCAGCATGCTGAGCGACTTGCTCGATCTCTCCAGCATGGACGCCGGTCACCTGTCCATGGAGCGCAAGGCGGCAAACATCGACGCACTGCTCGCTCTGACCGTCGACGCGGCGAGCGCCAGCGCTGCTTCCAAGGCGATCCAGCTGGAGATCGTGGTCGACGAGCCGCAGCTGATCGCCTACTGCGATCGCGACCGGATCCTTCAGGTGCTGATGAACCTCGTCGGCAACGCGATCAAGTTCTCTCCGGCGAACAGTCGGATTCGTCTCGAGGCCCGGCGAACGGGCGACGAGATCGAGATCGCCGTGCGCGATTCGGGTGTGGGCATTTCACAGATGCAGCTCGAACACATTTTTGACCCGTACTGGCAGGCACCCAAGACCGCAAAACTGGGCACTGGTCTCGGACTGTCGATCGCACGCGGGATCGTCGAGTTCCACCAGGGCCGGCTCTGGGCCGAGAGCAGCGTCGGTCACGGAAGTTGCTTCTTCTTCACATTGCCAGGGACACCCCACATCAAGTGGACGCAAGACAAGACGGGTGCACGCAGGAGGACCCCGCTATCCGGCATGCACCCCATCGCGACGCCACCGGTCGTGGAGTCTCCGTCTGTACGTCGCCCGATCTTGATCGTCGACGACGAGCCGGATGTGCACTTGCTGCTGACGGAGCTTCTCCGCGCCGAAGGCTACGAGGTCAGCAGCGCGACAGATGGCGCGGAAGCGCTCGCACACCTGGTAAAGGCAACAACGCTCCCCGGGCTGATCTTGCTCGATCTCGTGATGCCGAACGTCGACGGATGGCAGTTTGTCGAGGAGCGTAGCCACGATACGCGACTTGCCGGAATCCCCATCTTCCTGATCTCGGGGCAGGTCGCCGCGCGTGAAACGTGCCGCGCCCTCGGACTGGCGGGTTACATCGAGAAGCCGATCGGCGTGGCGCGCGTTCGCGAGATGCTGGTTCGCATGCGCGACGTCACGCCGACGTTTGTGTAGCGGCCGTCAGCGGGTCATCTGGCGCCCACGAAGGCGCGGCAGCTGCGCCGCGTGGGCGATCTCCGACGGAACGCTACGCAGCGGGTGGGTCAGCATCAGCTCCTCGAACATCACGAGCACCTCGTTGCCGAGAGCCGCACGCTCGTCACGCGATAGGAGATCCTTGACCTTCGGGAACAGCTCCTTCTCCTCTTCCTCGTGCGCGTGATGGCTGATCTGCTCCTTGAGCACCGAGAGCTTCGCGAAGAAGGTCGCGTCGTCGTCGAGCTTCATCATGATGAGGTCGGCGAGGATGCGCTTGATCGACAGGTGCTCCTCGACCGACTCCTCGAGCAGCTCTTCGGTGCTCTTCGCCATGATGGCGGGATAGAACAACTTCTCCTCGACCGTGGCGTGGGCGGCGAGCTTATCGGCGAGCTCGGTGAACACCGCGCGGCGGTTGCCCTCGCCGTTCTCGAGCTTCGCAATGAGCGCGTCCACCTCGGCATGCTGTGACTCGAGCAGCTCGATCACATCGGTCGACACGTCCCTACCTAGCAATCGCCTGATGAATCCCATGGAACCAAAGATTTGCAACACCGAGACCAGCGGTGCGCACCGAGGGGCCCCGCGACGCCAGGGCACGGCGTGCGCTAGCGCATCAGCTCGGCCATCGTCGCAGCGTCAAGTGCGACGTGGACCGCACCGACATTCTCTTCGAGGTGCGTGACCTTGCTGGTCCCCGGGATGGGCAGCATCACCTTGGAGCGCGCGAGCATGAACGCGATCGTGAGCTGCGAGGGCGTGCACCCGACGCGCTTGGCGATTGCCTCGTTGGCTCTGACGCCCGAAACGCCGGGCGGACCGAACGGGATGAACGGCAGGCCGCGCTGCTCGCACGCGATGAGCACCGCCTCGTGCGCTGGGTCATTCGCGCCCGGGTTGTAGACGTTTTCTACCGCCGCGATCGGCGTGATCTTCAGCGCGGTCTCGAGCTGCTCGGCCGTCACGTTGGACAGGCCGATGTGACGGACCTTGCCCTCGCGCTGCGCCGTGACCAGCGTCTCGAGGGCAGCCTCGAACGGCACGTCGTGCGACTTGCCGTTGGACCAGCACAGGTTGACCAGCGTCAGCTGTTCGCGCTGCAGCGACCGCAGGTCGTCCTCGATCGCGACCCGAAGCGCCTCGGGACGCAGGGCCGGCTTCCAGCTCCGGTCCTCGCCGCGGGTGATGCCGACCTTGGTCGCGATCACGAGGTCCGGCGTGTAGGGGTGGAGCGCCTCGCAGATCAGTCGGTTCGCGACCGTCGGCCCGTAGTACCAGGCGGTGTCGATGAAGTTCACGCCGAGCTCGACGGCTCGACGCAGAACCGCATGCGCGGTCGCGGGATCGTCGGGCTCACCCCAGACATCCTTGCCGGGCAGGCGCATGGCGCCAAAGCCAAGCCGGCGAACCTCGAGGTCACCAAGGCGAATCGTTTCGGGCCCATGTGCGAAGCGGAGCAGCATCTGTGATACGACCTTGCCATGAGGGCCGGGCTCCGAGCAGTCGGGAGCAGCGTGTTCGGCATCGTATTGGCCGCCCACGGTGTCGCGGTCGCACAGCGTGCGGCGCCCGAGCCCGCGGCCGTCGACCCCGCCGACCTCCCGCCCCTGCCAGCGGCCGACGAAGAGCTGTCCAGCTCGGCCACGGTGCTCGCTGCGTCATCGGCTGAGGAGGACGTGGTCGTGGGCGCTGCGAAGCGCGAGCAGAGCCTCGGCAACGTGGCCTCGGCCGTCACCGTCATCAGCGCCGACCGCATCCGGCGGTTTGGCTACCGGTCCGTCGGCGAGGCGGTCGCCGCCGTCGCTGGCGTGTACCTCGAGGACAACCGGATCAACGCCTCGCTCGGCATTCGCGGCCTTCAGATCCCGGGTGACTTCAACACCCGCATCCTGATCCTCGTCGACGGCGCGACGGTCAACGAAGCGTGGGGCGCCTCGTCGGGTCTGGGTTACGAGAACCTCGTCTCGATCGACGAGATCGCGCGCATCGAGGTCATCCGCGGCCCGGTGTCGAGCGTGTACGGCGCGAACGCGTTTTTCGGGATCATCAACATCGTCACGCGTGGCGCCGCCGAGTCGTCGCGCGCGTGGGGGCGCTTCACGATCGGCAAGATCGGTGGCGTGATCGCCACGGCCGGATTTGCCGCGGGCGGCGTGGACCAGCAGATCCGCGGCTCGGTCCTCGCGATGAGCCGGTTCGGCGAGACGCTCTCGGTTCCCGACATCGGCTCGGGCCTGTCGGGCGATGGTGGCAACGCACTGCTCGCCTCGGTCGTCGGTACCTACGGCCGCACGTTCGCGCAGGTCCGCGCCTATCGCGCACGACGCGACGCTCCGTTCGCGCCCTACGACGGCGATCCCGCCGCCGACGCGCCGTACATCCAGCTCAACTCGCAGCTGCTCGTCGAAGGCGGTCACACGCGCGACATCAGCAAGCGCATCACGGTCGCTGCACGCGGCTACCTCAACATCTATCGCTTCTTCGATGACATCAAGGAGCTCGACAGCCCCGAGCCGTTCCTCGACTACGGCGACTCGACCACGCTGGGCGCCGAGCTTCGCGGCCGCTTCGAGGTGCTCGACGAGAACAAGCTCGGCATCACCGCCGGCGCCGAGGCCAGCTACAACAAGACCAAGAGCCGCTCGTTCTACGAGGGCGACGAGGAGAACGGTGCCGGCGGCCTCGACGGCGTGCCGCTCGACTTCCGGCTCACCGGTCTCTACACCGAAATCGACAGCGCACCGACCGACTGGCTCGGCGCGACCGTCGGCCTGCGCTTCGATGACAACTCCAAGGTCGACAGCCGCCTGTCGCCACGCGCCGCGCTGTTTCTCGCCAAGCGCGAGCGCTACGGCCTCAAGTTCCTCTACGCCGAGGGCTTCCGTAACCCGAGCGCATTCGAAGGTGCATTCTTCGACAACACGACGTTCGTCGCCCCGGGCACCGACATGGTCACCGGTGGCCGCGGCAAGCTCGGCGCCGAGAAGATCCGCTCGTTCGAGGCGGTCGCGTGGGCCAAGCCGATCGCCGGCCTGTCGACGCGCCTCTCGGGCTTCTACTGGGACGCGCGCGACGTGATCGTCCAGCAGCCGGTCACGTACATGGGCGAGCTGCTGCTGCAGTTCCAGAACGTCGGTCGCTTCGTCACACAAGGCGTCGAGGCCGAGGCGAGCTATCGCACCGCGACGGGCTGGTACGGCTTCGCCGGCGCCGCCTACGCGCGCGTCGGTTCCAGCGAGGAACCGGGCATGGAGGTCGAATACGGTAACGTCGCGGACTCCGCGCCTGTCATGGCCGCGCTCGGTGCATCGACGCCGCGCCTGTGGAGCTACGTTCACCTGTCGACGGAGCTGAACGTGATCGGCCGGCGCCCGACGCGCCCCGCGATCGACGGCTCCGACTCGCCCGACTCGCCGGCGTGGCTTGGCGTGAACGTGATCCTCTACGCGCCGGACATTCGGGGCTTTGACTTCACGCTCGCCACGCGCAACCTGCTCGGGCGCAGGGACCAGCTGCCTGCACCGGGCGACTACGATCGCTCGAATCCCGTCGAGGTCGTGATCCCGCGCATCCCCGGTGAGGGTCGCGAGGTCTACCTCCGCGTCGGCTACGCCTATTAGCTGCGGTGCGCGAGGCGGACCGTGAGCGGCCACGCGATCGTGCGCCGCTCGTCGTCCGGCCAGATCTTCGTCAGCTCGCGCTCGAGTCGCTGGTACGGCTCGGGACCGACCGCACGGATCATGCGCGCCGTCGCTGACCACGTCGCGACGTAGCCGATCAGCTGCTCGCGGCTCCAGCTCGCGGTCATGTCGATCGGAGGTGGCGTGATCTCGGCCCATGGCCACTTCAGCTCGCGATAGCCGTTCTCGACATGCTTGCGCTCCGCGGGCCAGTGCGGCCCGACGTCGCCTTTGTAGTAGCGCGTGACCAGCTCGCCCGCCTCTCCGTCGAGCTTGAGGATGCCGTAGCTGACGAGCCCGACGACCGCGCCCGGCCGGGTCACCCGCTCGACCTCGGCGACATAGCGCGGCCAGTGAAACCAGTGCGCCGCCTGCGCGCTCACCGCGAGATCGACGCTGCGCGCATCGAGCATCGGCAGGTCGGCACTCGCGAGCAGGTACTCGACGCTCGGCGCGCGCTGCGCATTCGCGAGCTGGCTCGGCGACGGGTCGGACCCGACGACACGCGTGAAGTGGCGTGCGAGCGCGATCGTGAGCTGGCCACTGCCGCAGCCGGCATCCCACGCGAGCTCGCGCTGCGTGCAGTGCTCCGCGAGCACGTCGACGAGCGCGTCTGGATAGTGCGGACGAAACTCCGCGTACTGCTTCGCGACCGACGCGAAGTGGTCCTCGAAATCGACCGGCCGACTCAGGGGTAGCGCCCCTGAAAGCCGAAGCCGGCCTCGAAGCTCGCGGACAGCCAGCGCGAGAATTCGAGGGTCTCACCGACAAAGAAGTAGATGCCGTACGAGCGATGCAAGTCGACCCAGAAGCCTTGGATGCCGCGCACGCCGAAGTCGTTGCCTTGCATGCGGTCGCTCAGATCGGCGACGAGCATCGGCTGCACGAACAGCTTGGTGCGCTTGGTCTCGGAGAACGAGAACCGCGCCCCGAGCGCGAGGTGCACGGGCCGCGGGCCGCTCTGGTTCGGGTCGATCCCGAAATCCTTCTCGAGCCCGGCCCGCAGCTCGAGCGCCAGCTCGATGCTCCTGGCGACCCCGTAGGACGCCTCGAGGTCGAGCGCCAGCGGGGTCCGCCCAGTACAGACCGAGGCAAACCCGCCATCCTCCTTGTCGATAGTGCCGCAGTAGTCCTGGTCGTCGTAGGTCGCGATACCCCGGACCCCGAGGCCGAGCCGGACCGAGATGCCCAGCTGGCCCTTGTGATAGGTCGCAGGCAGATTGGCGTCGTCGGCGAGAGCGGGGGCTCCGGCCAGCGCGAATCCCACTCCGAGCATCCGCCCAATCGCGCGCATTGCCCCGACGCTATCACGAGGCTAGTCTCCGGTGGATGTTGACCCGGAGGCGGCTCCTCGGCGGCGCGGCGGCAGGTCTTGCCCTCGCGATGGCCAGGCGTAGCGAGGCGATCGGGCCGAGCTCGAAGTTCCGCATCGGTCACCTCCAGCTCGGGTCCTCGTGGAACGTGCGACCGAGTGCGCTGCGCCGGCTTGGCTGGGAGATCGAGAAGCGCACGTCGATCGACATGGAGCTCGACCCCGCGGTCGTCACGCCGACGAGCGACACGCTGCACGAGACCCCGTTTCTCTACCTCACCGGTGACAAGGCCATCGACCTGCCGAGCAACGCCGGCGTGGAGTCGCTGCGGCGCTTCCTCACGTTCGGTGGGTTTCTCGTGGTCGATAGCGCAGAGGGCTCGACCGATGGCGCCTACGACGGCTCGGTCCGCAGGCTGATCTCGAGCATCTTCCCGTCGCCGGCCAGGAGCCTCGAGGTGATCCCTCCCGATCACGTCGTACACAAGTCGTTCTATCTGCTCGACCGCCCGATGGGTCGCCTCGCGCTCGCACCGGCGATCGAGGGCGTGATCCGCGATGGCCGCCTGGTCTGCGTCTACATCCCGAACGACCTCGCTGGTGCGTGGGCGCGCGACGACTTCGGCAACTACGATTTCCCGTGCGAGCCCGGCGGCGAGAAGCAGCGCGAGCTGTCGTTCCGCCTCGGCGTGAACCTCGTGATGTACGCGCTGTGCCTCGACTACAAGAGCGATCAGGTGCACGTGCCGTTCATCATGAAGCGGCGGCGCTGGAAGCCCGACGACGGCGCGAGCAGTCCGGGCAGTAGCAGTAAATGAGCATCGCGCTGTTCTCCTCGATGGTGCGGCTCGTCCTCGCGATCGCGACGGTCGTGCTCGCACTCGCGACGTGGCTCGTCGTGCGCAACGGCCGCCCGCGCGTCGGCGCGATCCTCGGCATCGGCACGCTCGCCGCGGCCGGCGCGCTCGTGGGCGAGGCGCTGATCGCGCTGACCGTGCGACTCGCGGCGCCCGCGACCGCGACCTTCAACGAGTACCGCTGGGTGTTCCTGTCGCCGTACGGCCGCTGGGGCCTCTATATCGGCATGGCCGCGGTCGGCCTGATCGTCGCGCTGTCGTGGCGCGCGAGCCGCGGTTCGTCGGCGTGGCGCCGCGCGATCCTCGTCGGCCTGCGCGGTGCTGCCGCGACGGCAGCGATGGTCGTATTCCTCGAGCCCGCCGTCGAGCTGCGCCAGGTCGCGCGCGAGCCGAACCGCATCGCCGTGATGATCGACGACTCGAAGTCGATGTCGCTCGCCGAGAGCCCGCAGGGGCCGACGCGTATCGAGCGCGTGCGCCGCATGCTGGCCGCGTCGCAGACGACGCTCGCCACGTGGGAGCGCGATCACAAGATCGACTATTACACGTTCGCCGAGACCGTCAGCTCGATCAGCCTGCAGGCGCTCGCGACCGACCCCGCGCAGGGCAAGGCAACACTGATCCGCAAGGCGCTCGAGTACGTGCGCAGCCGCTACGAAGGTCGCGACCTCGCCGGCATCGTGCTGGTCTCCGACGGAGCGGCGACCGGTAGCTTCGACGAGGATTCCGGAGACGGCGCGGTCCGCGACTTCCTGCGCTCGCTCGATACGCGGGTGCACACGGTGTGGGCTGCGCGCGACGGGCTCAAGGACGTCGCGGTCGCCGGGGTGATGGCCGACGAGTTCGCGTTCGTGCGCACCGTGGTCCGCATCGAGGCGGTGATCCGCTCGACCGGCCTGCCCGCGCGCCGCGTGCCGGTCACGCTGTCGACCGACGGCCAGCCGCTGCGCCAGAAGGAGATCGACCTCCCCGGCGGCACCCAGGAAGTCAAGGTCACGTTCGAGGTCACGCCGCCACGCGTCGGCCGCTACGTCTACGAGATCAGCGTGCCCACGGCCGCTGGCGAGGCCGTGCTGACGAACAACGCGCGCAGCTTCGTGGTCCGCGTGATCCGCGACAAGATTCGCGTCCTTCAGGTCGCCGGCGCACCGTCGTGGGACGTGCGCTCGCTGCGCCAGAATCTGAAGAGCAACCCGAACGTGGACTTGATCAGCTTCTTCATCCTGCGCACGCAGGACGACATCTCGCTCGTACCCAACGACGAGATGTCACTGATCCCGTTCCCGACTCGCGAGCTGTTCGAGCAGCAGCTGCCGTCGTTCGACGTGATCGTGCTACAAAACTTCGAGTACCTGCCCTACGGCATCGGCGACTACCTCGAGAACATCCGCAGCTACGTCGAAGGTGGCGGAGGGCTCGCGATGCTCGGTGGCGCGCAGTCGTTCACCAGCGGCGGCTACTTCGGCACGCCCGTCGCCGCCGCGTTGCCCGTCGAGCTGTACGGCCCGTTCGACTCGGGTCCGATCCTCGACACGCAGAAGTTCCAGCCGCAGCTGAGCGCGGCCGGTCAGCTCCATCCGGTCACATCGATGCGCTACTCCGCCGTCGACAACCTCGCGGTGTGGAAGTCGCTGCCGGCGCTCGAAGGCGTGAACCTGATCGCAGGCGCGAAGTCCGACGCGACCGTGCTCGCGAACCATCCGCGCCTCAAGACCAAGGGCGGCAAGCCGCTGCCCGTGATCGTCGCGGGCGAGTACGGCAAGGGCCGCTCCGTCGCGTTCACCACCGATACGCTGTGGAAGTGGGGCTTCGTCGCCGCCGCGCGCCCCGGCAATAACGGCCGCTACTACACGACGCTGTGGGAGAACACGGTGCGCTGGCTGATCCAGGATCCGGACCTGCGCAACCTGCACGTCGACAGCGACGCGGTCGAGTACGTGCCCGGCTCCACGGTGCGCGTGACCGTGCGCCTGCTCGGTCGCGACTATCAGCCACTGGCGAACGGCCAGGTCTCGCTGGTCGTCAAGCGGGGCGCCGATCCGAACACCGCGGAGCTGGTGCAGACCACCAAGCTCACGGTCGGCGAGGACGGCACCGCGACCTACGAGCTGGGCAGCCTCGCCGCGGGCGTGTATCGCGTGATGGCCAAGGCCGAGATCGCCGGGCGTCAGGTCGACGCGAGCGACATCTTCCTGGTCCGCGAAGGCGGCACCGAGCTGGCTCACCCGGTCGGCGACAAGGAGACCCTCGAGGCGATCGCCGAGGCCACCGGCGGGTCCGCCCTCGGGGCGGTCGACGAGCTGCCTTCACGGCTCAAGCTCGATCCCCCCCGGATCGTCCGGGTGGACCAGCGCACCGACGTCGAGCTGTGGAGCCGGCCTGGATTATTGATTCTTATCGTTGGGTTACTAGGGCTCGAGTGGCTCTTGCGCCAGCGAAGCGGCTACCTATAGTTAAAGGCACCCAAGTGCTCCAGCTCGACAGCATTGTCACCGACCTGATGTTCCAGGCCAGCGCTTCGATCGACCAGGCTACGTTGATCGAAGGGCTTGGCGGCGAAGACGTTCTGCAGACCAAGCAGCTGCTCGATGTCGACCGACTCGAGCCGCGCGCCGAGATGGAACTGTCGCCTTCGATGCCGTTCCGCCGCCGTGGCGAGCGGCGCCTGATGATCATCGACGACCAGGCCAACCCCACGCCGCGTGAGGATCCGGCCACCGATCCGCTGATCAAGGTCGACCTGCGGCCGTTCAAGGAGACGCTGATCAAGATCGTGCAGACGCTGCCGGTCCGCCTCGGCCGCATCTTCGCGCTCGGCGGCTGGGGCGACGCGGTGATCGTCACCAGGAACGTCCGCGACCTCCGCGGCATCGCGCTGCTCGCCTACGCGCTCGACCCGCATGTCGATGTCGACGGCAAGCGCCGCGCGACCCCGCTCGGCCAGAAAGAGTTCGAGAACAAGCTGCTCGCCTACGAGAAGCGGGTCGAGGAGCTCGACGAGACTCAGATCATCGCGCGCCTGTCGGGCGTCAACTTCGAGCGTCACGGCGATGTCGTCGTCGTCGATGTGCTCGAAGCAGACGGTACCTGGGATCAGCGCAAGTCGATGATGATGGAGCAGCAGCTCGCCGCGTGGGATGCGTTCTCGATGATCCCCGGCGCGCCGTCGACAAAGAAGGTCGAGGCGCCCGCGGCCAACGGTGGCCCAAAACCGGCGGCCGCAGCGCCCGCCGCAGCCGCCGCGCCGAAGAAGGCCGAGCCGCCGAAGCCGGCGCCTGCGCCCGCGCCGCCCAAGCCCGAGCCCAAGGGTCCGCCGCTCTCGGTGCAAGAGATCGACGGCAAGGTCCTGCTCGTGTTCCCGCCCGAGCGCTTCGACCTCGATGTCGCAGCGGCCCTGGGCAAGCGCGACTGGGAGACCGTGGTTCGCGCGAGTGACAACATGACCGGCGCGCTGCGCGACAAGATGCATCGCGATGGAGCGACGTGGGTCGCCCCACTCGAGTTCCTGTCGGAGGTCTTCGTCGACGGCAAGCCGCTCACCAAGCAGCAGTTCGAGAAGGACGCGCGCGCCGTCGACGGTGGCCGTGCCCTCGACGTTCACTTCCCGCGCTTTGGCGAGGTCGTGCTGCTCGAGATCGCGGGCAAGCGCTTCGTCACCTCCCTCACCGACCGCGCCGAGCGGGTCGCAACGCTGGTGAAGTGATCAGGCCATGCGGGCGCTCGCCGTCGTTGCCGTTCTGACGGCCGCAGCCTCCGCTGCGCCACCCGACGACATCAGCCCGCGCACGATCGTGTTCGCGCGCGGCACGGCGCTGATCAAGTCCGACGCTCGCGGCAAAGGCGAGTCCGAGATCGCGACCCTGCCGGCCAAGCGTGCCGTGCGTGCGCTGCGGGTCGATGCGCACGGGACCGTGCTGCTCGCCGACCTCGGCGGCACGTGGTCCTGGATGCCGCTCGATGGCTCGACGAAGACGCTGACCGAGTTGCCGTGCGAGGCAGGCCCCGCGCAGCTCTCGAGCGACGGCACCTACGTGCTGTGCCGCGGCAAGGCAGGCTCGACAGTGGTCAACCTCACGTCGGGCAAGGTCACGCCGATCGACGTGCCCGCAGCCGGCGCGCGCCTGACCGGGGCCGGCTCCGAGCTACGCCTGGTGTGGGCCGATGGTCAGGGTGTGTGGAGCGCGGTGCCGCCACTGCGCAAGCAGCCCAAGAAGGTCGCGCCCGAGGCGCCGCTGCGCAGCTTCATCGTGAGCCCCGACGGTACCCGCGCGGTCGGCGTGTTCCATGACGAGGTCTACGCGAGCCCGAGGACCAAGAAAACCGGCGACGTGCTGATGGCCTTCGCGCTCGATGGGGATGCCGCGCGGCGGAAAGTGATCCAGAACGGTTTGCCACTCGAGTGGTCGCACGATTCGCGCTGGGTGCTCGTGCAGGACGGTCGCAGCGCGTGCGTGATGCTCGCCGTCGGTGGCCAGTACAAGTGCTGGCGTAACTACACCGCGGCGGCGATCTCGCCCGACGGCAAGTACGCGCTGATGTTCGGTAGCCGCGATCAGCCGGTCGCCAAGGCGCCCCCCGCGAAGAAGTGCAAGAAGGGCAAGAAGTGCAAGAAGGACAAGAAGGGCAAGGCCAAGGCCGCGCCACCGCCCGAGCCCGAGGTTTCGACGGAGGGCGGCGAGACCGAGCCCGGCGAGGACCAGCCCGACGAGGCAATCGACGATGTTCCGCTCGCGCCACCCGGTGGTCCGGTCGCCCTCTATCGCGCAGAGATCGGCGGCGCGTTCACGAAGTCACCGCAGCTCGTCACGCGCGATGTCGCGGGCGCCGCGGTGTGGCTGCCCTGGCTACCCTGATGCCTCAGGGAACGTAGAGGACGTCGTCGGGCAGGACCCAGACGTTCATGTCGGGCCGCTTGCCGCTCGCGAGCATGTCGAAGTTGAGCGGGATGTACTGGCTCTGACCTTCGGCGCTCTTACGAATCAGCACGATCTTGTCGCGGTCCGCGAAGCGAGTCGGGCCGCCTGCGAGCGCCAGCGCATCCGAGACCTGGATCCAGTTCGGGTTGGTGTACACGCCCGGACGCGACACCTCGCCGTTCACCGTGAAGCGGTAGCTGTTCCACGCCTTCACCGCGACCGTGATCTCGTTGCCGCCGCTGAGCTTGACGAAGTTCACGAGCGACGCCTTGATCTTCTCGCGCAGCGCCGTGGGCGTCAGACCGGTCGCCTTCACGTCGCCGACGAGCGGCATCGTGATGGTGCCGTCGGGACGGATGGTCGCCTCGGTGTTGAGGTCCTTCTGGTCCCAGACGTTGATCGACAGGATGTCGCCCACGCCCAGAACGATCTCCTTGTTCCGGGGATCCGGCTGACGCGCATAGACCGCGCTCGGATAGTCAGGGGTTCCGCAGGCGGCAGCGAGAATCAGAAAAACCAGGGCGTAGCGCATACCCTGCGACTCTTCCGCATGAGGCGGGGTCCTGCAAGTGTGCGCCGCGGCTCAGTTGGTGTTCTCGCGCTGGCCTAATTAAAGGCGTTCGAGTTGTTGTTGCCGAACGCGCGGCCTTCTTGCCAGTCGTACTGCGTGGCCCCGCCAGCGAACTCGATGAGCTCGCGCACTTCCTTCGGAGCATCCGGATACTTGGTGCAGCGAGAGATCAGCCAGACCCGGCTGTCGCTATCCAGCGTGTAGTCGTTGGCGTCCTCGTTGTCGATGATCCAGATGTCGACATCGGTGACGCCATCGCCGTCCACATCGCGATGGGCCGTGGTGATGAAGCTCGGAATCACCTGCCACTGTGCTGGTGTCGCGGCGCTGTAGGAGTTCGTGGTGAGATGCGAGAGCACGATCGACTTGTTGAGCGCGACATCACCGTGCGAGGCCGCGAGACCGGACTCGGCACAGTGAAGCGACTGGAGCCCAACGCGCGTGAGCTCGGTCGACTTGCTGGTCGTGAGCTGCAGCGACACGAGCACCGCGACACCAGCAAGCAGTGCAGCGATGAGGATGAGCGTGACGAGCATGGCGCTGCCACGCTCGCGATCTCGCTTGGCGAGTATCCTGTTCATGGCGACCCCGTTACGTTACGAACCTCGACGACCGAGCGCAGCACGCGACGACGGAACTGATCATAGGTGCTGGCAACCGCGCGATCCTCGGCCGCCGGTCGACGATACGTGTTCTGGTTGCCGTGCTCGCCCTTCGTGACGCGCGCGATCAGCGTCACGCGGACCGCACGGATGATGGGCAGGGCCGGCAGCACGTCGCTCGCGTGGTTGTAGATCCAGTCGTCGGTAGCCGTCGCGGCGCCGGTCTGCTCGTCGATTCCATTGGTCCCGGCATCGACGCCGAGCGCGATCTGCATGTCCTCTATTCCCTCGGCGAGCGGTTCGTTGGCGAACGCGGTGCCTGCGCCGTCCGCGTCCATCCACAGCGTTGGCATGTTGTTGTTCGTAGAGTCGTTCGCCACCGTGAACAGCGCATGCTGCACACGAATCACGGTCGAGTTCGCGGGGTAGCTGAACGTGAAGTTGGTGCCCGTGCAGCCCGAGGCGGCGAACACCAGGGTGGTCCCGGATGTCCCGGTCGCGAGGCGCATGACGTGACCCCTGGCGTAGTCGGACGTGAGCAGGACGTAGTCGCCGGGGGCTAGGTTCGTTGTATGGGCGACGGTGACCGAGCCACCAGCCTGGGTGACCGTGCCAGTGCTGATCGCGGTGACGATGCCACCGGAGGCGTAGACGACGTCGAGGGCGTCGGGAGCGCCAGTCGCGTTCGTCACAGTGAGGGCGCCCGTCGTGCACGAGGTCGCGTCGTAGAGGGTGTTGGGGTTACTGACGCCGGGGCTCGCCTGGCGCAGCGCGTCGGAGATCATGTCGAGAGGTGAGCGGACGGCGTCCTGGGCGGCGACCGCAAGTCGCTGCTCGCGGAAGCCCTGGGTGAGCGAGACCGCGACGGAGAGGATGCCGGCGACCGCCACCGAGAAGATGACGAGCGACATCATCAGCTCGACGAGCGTGAAACCGCGCTCGGTTGAGGACTGGCGCGTCATCACGGCGCATCCCTTCGACCGCGCACCGTCACCGCGCGGCCCGCGCAGGTCGACGTCGCCGTGAGGCAGAAGCCCGAGGAACACGCGGCGTCGGTCGAGCAGTTCGCGACCGACTCATCTTCGTTCCAGCCGACTTGCACCACGATCGTGATGTAGCTGCCAGTTGTGGTGGTGGTCCACTTTCGGTTGAAGTACGCGCCGGAGATCACGTTGCCCTGCACGTCGACCTGGTCGGTACCCGCGATCGGGGTGTTGATGCCGCGCAGCGACTCGAGCTTGTCCGTCGCCAGGACCGAGGCTTCGGTCGAGTGGCGGGTGAACGTGCCGGCCTTGGTCTCGGTCATGTACATCGCGATGAACCCGAGCGCCGCGATCGCGGTGATGAGCACCGAGATCATGACTTCGATCATCGTGAAGCCAGCCTGCGTGTCGCGCGGCGTCTTCATTCGGTCCTCAGCCACACCTTGCGGTCGACACCCGTCGTCGACTTGGACGCGACGTTAGAACCCGTCGTGGTCGTGCTGCCGCTCGTGAACGTGCCCACGCCCGCATAGACGGCACGCGCGCCACCCGTGATGTTCGATGCGGCCGGTGCGCCTGCGCCAAGCATCACTGCAGTCGGTGCCCCGGCGAACGTGCCGGTGGCGCTCCCGAGCTGATACAGATTGCCGGTTGCTGAACCGGTCGTGCCGTAGCCACTGCGGTTCACGTTGTCGCTCTCGGTGGTCAGAAAGATATCCGTACCCACCACGAGCGCCTGAGACGTACCGCGCTCGTCGCGCGCCAAACTCCTGCGGAACAGGAAGGCGGTATTCGTGCAGGCCGGCGCCGTTGCACTCGGGTCAGTGTCGCAGTCCGCCGCAGGAATGGTGTGGGTGGTTCCCGGGGTGGTATCGACTTTGACCGCGACCGCCATCTGCCGCGGGAACTGGAACGTCGAGTTGTTGTACTGCGAACAGGTGATGGGGGTTGCCGGCTGTGTCGCGTCACAGGCGGTGCCAGCGGTGTTCGACTTGCAGCAGGCAAGCGGCCACGTGGTGTTGGTGGGGTCGTGATAGAAGCCGGTCGTGAACACGGCGTACTGATTTCCGCCTTGCGAATACACGGCGGGTTTCGGCCCCATCGCGTAGTAGTCAGCCGACTGCGTGAACATCGGCGTCGTCGCACCGTTGACGCTCACGAGAGTATCGGGATTGAGCAGCCACAGACGTCCGTAGATGTCGTTGACCATGATGTTGGTCACCTTGCTCGACGTACCAGCGGGCAGATCGAGGGGGACCGTGCCCCCGGGGATCCCCGTGCTCACAACCCGGTCATTCGACGCGACGCGCGGGTTCGGGCTGTAACTGAAGAGAACCTGGCGATGCTTCGCGCCGGTCTCGAGATTGATCGCCGTCACCACCGTGCCCGGGCCACTTGTACCAAGGTTGCTGGTGTCGACCCAGGTCAGGTACTTCGTCACGCCCGCGATCGTTACAGGACCTGCGCTGGTCGTCAGACCCTGGCCAAGGCTGAACGTGCTCGCGGAGCTGTCGGTGTACTCCCAGAGCAACATCGGGTTGGCGGGTACCGTGACGTCGAGCGCGTACACTGCGGGCTCGCGACCGGCACCCACAGGGCCTGTGTAGTCACCGGTGCCCGTCTGGAATACGAGGATGGTACGCCACGAGGTCTGGTACGTGGTGCCCGCGCCATCAGGGTCGATATATGCGTCGAGCACGCGCGCCGAACCGTCGATGCGCTGAGTGTTGGTACGCACAAGCGGCAACTGCTTGCGGGGCATGAACGCCCACAGCTCGTGGCCCTCGTCGGTGCAGCCGTACGCGACGTTGGTCTCCATACATACGGCGTGCATCATGCCGTCTGCAGCGCCGAAGTACGACATCATCGGGCGGGCCGTGCCACCCGATGCAACTTCGCTGGCCTGGATGACGGCGACGGTCGAGCGATCGACGCCGCCGAGCGCGGCGATGTAGCCTCCCGAGCCATTGGGATAGCCCGCGTAGATGCGGTTGCGCATCGTCGCGATTGTTGTGTTGCTCAAGTTGAGCCCATCCTTGAGCGAGTTCCGTACCGCGATCTCCGCCGCGGTGGACGGAGTCGCTAGGTTCAACGTATCGAGATACACGTTGGCGGTGCCACGAAGATCACCACCGGTCGTATTCGTGAAGATCTTGCGGGTCGAGGGGATCCCGCTCGACCCTGCCGGGCAGGAGAAGCCGGCGATCGTCGAGTTGCAGCCTGCATCCAGGAGCACGGTGGTCGGGGCTGATGCAAGGCGCGCCCGCATGTGGCCCACGCGAAACGGGAAGTACCAGTTCGCGACGTCGGTATCTCCGTTGATGACAGGCACGTTGACCGTGCTTGCCTGCGGCACATATGTACCTTGCACGATGTACTCGAGGCCGTTAATGAGCGGCACAATTGGCGTCGCGCGAGACACCTCGTACGAGGTCAGCGATGGGGGCGTGACGACGCCGGTCGGCGTAGCAATCAGCGAGTTCAGAAGGAGGCGGAGCTGGCCGCGCGCGCCGTTGTTGCTGAACTGGTTGCCAGGCAGGTAGAACACGATGCCGTTGGACGCGCTGTTCTCGAAGCGACCGTAGGCGGCGCCATCCTGACTATCGGCGACGGTGTAACAGGCCGTGGCGCTCGCGTGAGGGAACACGTCAAAGTAGTGCGGTTTGTCCGTCGGATCGATCGTACCGCTCGCCGTGGCGACGTCACCGTCGCCGTTGATGTCACCGCAGATCGTCGCCGAGCTGGCCTCGCGAGTGATCAGGCGTTTCAGCGAGCTCGTCGCCGGGGTCGCGTACCGAGTGTTGTAGCCCCACGACGACGACGAGCTCATGTTGCCGGTCTTCCACGAGCTGGCCGAGCTCGATGCAAAGTCCATCGGCAAGTCGCCATACTGGGCGAACAGGTTCGTCGGATACGGGATCGTGAACGGCTGGTCCCCCTGCTCGTTGAAGGCGGTCGTGATGAGGTCGAGCGCGCCTGTGCTCGACGAATATGCTGCACCAAACCGACCGAGCAGCTGGTGGTTCGCGCACTCCTCGATGTCCTCGATGGTCGAGTCATTCACCATCACGTTGCCTGGCGTGGTGACGCCCGGCACGCCGGTGATGAACGTGCGAATGGCCTGCAGAGCCTTGCTGCACGAGGCGAACGACGATCCGTCGAACCACGCCCAGCCAAACGCGCCTGTGACCAGCGCGCCGTTGAGCATCTCGGGCTCGGTGACATCACACACGACGGGATCGTACGGCCACGTACCACTCGAGTGGACAAACACGCCTTGCGTGCAGGCCGCTGTCGCCGTGTCCTTGAGGTTTGCCTCGAGGAGGAACCCGTTCGACGTGTCACCGCTGGAGTCGGTACGGGCAATGCGGGGCGGCTTGTAGTTGAGCTTGACCGCGAGCGGGATGCCGTCGTACGCGGTGCTCGTGATGTAGTTCTTCCACGCCGGGATCGCGGTCGAGTTCACTTCATACATCGCGACTTGCGTGAAGTCGTAGCAGTCGGTGTTCGAGATGCCGCACTTCACGCCCGAGGCCGGGCTCCCATCGCCGTAGTTCTGCCAGAAGCTGTTGAACTCGGTGCGGTCCGCGATGCCGTCAGCGTCGGTATCTGTGCCGGCGATCAGGAACACGCTGCCGCGGAGCGGGAACTCCTTGTACTGGTAGGTTGACGCCACCGCGAGGTTGTCGTCGAGCAGCGAGACGGGACCGACGCACGACGACGTGCAGGCGTTCAACGCACCCACCCCCGTCGGGATGTTCGCGCGCGTCTGCGACGAGTGGAGGATCCACATGTCGATGTCGTCTTCGACGTAGGTGTGGTCACTCGCGGCGCCGATCGCCATCGGGCCACTGGCGTGCTTCGTGGGGTTCACGGCCCAGTAGACGGGGACGCCAACCTGCATGAGCCGGTAGATGAGGCCGTAGGCGAACATCATGCCGTTCGAGGTGCCCGCAGGTGAATCCCGACACCACATCGGCGCGCCTGCGCCGGGAGGCGCCATCGTTGTCGGCGTGCTCAGCGCCTGGTGACAGCGGTCCATCGGGATGACGATGGCCTTGTTGATCGACGGTGAGCCGCTCGTGCCCGAACCGAAGTTCAGGGCCGCGGCAGACTCGGTGCAACACCCAGTGACCATGCTGGAACACGCGGGCATCGTCGTGGCACACGTGGCCCAGTCGATGTTTTGCGCCGAGGCAGTACCGGCGAAGAGGCCGGCAGTGACTGCGGACGCGACAAGAACACTACCAAGTTGAACGCGCATAGGCACTCCCTGTGGCTCGGTACACCAACACTCGATACCGGCGGCTCGCAGATCCTTGCGAGTCGCTGATGTAGATCGTTCCGCCCGTGGCCGAGCCGTCGGGCTTGTAGAACATGCTGTAGTTGAGACCGGCGCCCTTGGCCGGGGTGTTGCCGGTGCTGGTGCGGATCGTCGACTCGGCTGCCCAGATCGAGACGTTGTTCGGCACGCTGTAGCGCTGCACGAACTCGTACGCCGTCGGCGTGCCGAAGCCGGTGACCGACGATGCCCAGATGCGAACTTCGAACGGCATCACTTCGACGAAGTGAACGCGGCGCGTCGACACCGCGCGGGTGCGCGCCATGTTGAGCGCGGACACGGTCTGCTCCGCGATGTTCTCCGCGTTGCCGCCCTGCTTGTTGCTGCCAACGCCGAATAAGATCGCGGAGAGCACCGCGATGATCGCGACCACGATCATCAGCTCGACGAGCGTGAAGCCGGCCTGACGACGACGAGGCTGAACCATCAATTACCCTCGTTCTTGGACTGGACCTTACGGTCAATGCTGCTCGCGTAGTACTCGGAGTAGCCCGCGTTGCCAGAGTTGTCGCAGCGAGCGTGCATGTAGAACCAGGAGGTCGCAGGCGTGGGCTCGACGGCGATGGCGCCCTGGGAGTTCTTGAAGCTCGACGGCGGCGTCCACCCGACGCCCTTCAACCCGGTGGTGATCGCATACTGACAGCGAAGCCTCGACTCGGTCGGCACGATGCGCAGCAGCGTCCACGCGGTGCCGCTTGTATTGCACGTCGTCGCGAACACGTAATCGGCCGACGGTACGGCGGTCGGACACGTTGACGTTCCTACGAGGTTCGTGCCCGAGGGATCGCCCATGTATCTGCTGTTCTCGGCGTAGTACTGCGATTGCTTCGCAGCGATCTCCGTGAACATCGCCGCGGTCTCGGTGCGCGCCTTCGATTTGGTACCCGCACTCATGAAGCTCGGAATCACGACGACGGCAAGGATCGCCACGATCGCGACGACGATCATCAGCTCGATCAGTGTGAAGCCACGCTCTGTGTTTCCCTCGCGCACGTTGGCCATCGTAGCACGCGCCTCACGAGGACCCGATCTATCAGATCGTGATCGCTGGGTTACTTGACGACGTGACCGTCGACATCGAGCTCGACCAACCCACCAGCGCCTACATCACCACGCGTCGCGAGATCTTGAAGTGCTTCACGAAGCGTCAGCTGCTTCCCGGCTTTCTCGTACGGGAGCTTTCGATCCTTGGGAAGCGCGCCCTTAGGTGCACTCGGGTTGTCGATGATCATCTTCTCGTCGCCATTTCCGACCACGAGGAACGCGACCTGGCCAGGCTTGAGGTACTTGCTCGCCGACGCCTTGAGCTGCGCCTCCGTGACCTTGCCCACCTTGGCGACGTAGGTGTTGAAGTAGTCCAGTGGGAGCCCGTAGTACACGAGGCTGCGGTACTGGCCGAGCGCTGCCTGTGCCGTGGCGAAGCGACCGGGGAGCGCGAGGATCGCGTTGGTCTTCTCGCGCTCGAGCTCGTCCTTGGTGACGGGCGAGGACCACTTCGCGAGGTTGTTCAGCTCGCGATCGATCTCGAGCAGCGACTGATAGGACGAGTCGGCCTGCACCGGCGCGCTCACGCTCAGCGTGCCGTACGTCTTCGAGTAAGAGAATCCGCCGCGTGCGCCGTAGGAGTAACCCTTGTCCTCGCGCAGGTTCATGTTGAGGCGGCTGGTGAAGCTGCCGCCGAACACCGCGCTCATCATCGAGTTCGCGAAGTAGTCGGCTGACGTGCGCTTGGGCCCCTGCGCGAGCAGCATGACCTGCGACTGCGCCGCGTTGGGCACGTGCACGAAGAAGATGCGGCCCTTGATCGGCTTGGGTGCGGGCAGCGCCGGTGCCTTGGGGGCCGCACCCGTCCACGCAGCGAGCGGCGAGCCATCGAACATGGCGCGGACGCCGGCTTCGGTCATGTCACCAACGACGAACAGCCGCGCGTTCTTCGGCTTGAGCCACGTCGCGAGCTGCTTGTTGCAGTCGTCGAGCGTGATCGATTCGGTCGAGGCCTCGGTGATCACCGCGCCGAGCGGGTGGTCGAGTCCGTAGAGCACCGCGCCCGAGACGCGGCCCGGGATCGAGGTCGGCGCCGAGCGCGACTGGCGCACCGCTTCGATGCGGCGCTTCTTCATGCGATCGAAATCGGTCTGGCGCATGCCGGGCGAGCGCAGCGTCTCGGCGAACAGCGCGAACGTCGGTGCGAGGTGCTTGGTGAGGCTCGAGAGCTGCACGCCCTGCGAGTCATCTGTGGCGTACGCGTTGATGTTCGACGCGACATCGGCGAGCGCCTCGGAGTACGCGATCTTGTCGAGCTTGTCGGTGCCTTCGGTCAGCATCGACATGCACATGCTCGCGACGCCATCCTTGCCCTTCGGATCGGTGACGCTGCCACCGTCGAAGTTGAGGTCCATCGACACGATCGGCAGCGTGTGCTGTTCGACGAGGAAGACCTTGATTCCGTTCTTGAGCGTGAACGGCTTCACAGCCGGCAGCTTGAACGGACGCTGCGCGGTGGGCGCTGGCTGTGCCTTGCGGAAGTCTTCCACGGGGAAGGTGAGGTTCTGAGGCTGGGCCGTCTGCACGGGCATCGGTGTCTCCTGCGGCGGCGGGGCGGGTTGCGGCTGTGGATCGGGATTGCCGACCACCGGAGGCGGTGCGGGCTGAGCGACGGGCGCGGACGAATTGCACGCCGCACCGGCAACAAGGAGGATCGAGAGGAAGCGGTTCACTTGGCACCTCCGGCAGCGGTCGCGGGGTTGGTGACGACCATGACGACCTGCGGCGGGATGAGGTACTTCGCGACGGTCGCGCGAATGTTCTGGGTCGTGGTCTTGCGATAGCGATCGAGGTCCCAGGTGAGCTTGCCTGGATCGCCGAGGTAGTGATTCCAACCCTGCAGCGCGTTGGCGCGGGCGTTGACGTTCTCGAGGCTGCGGATCGCCCACGACTCGTTGGAGGCCACAACGCGCGCGAGCTCCTTGTCGGGGATGAGGTCCTTGCCGAGGCGCTTCACCTCGTCGAGCACGATCTGCTGGACCTCTGCGAGGTCGGCATCGGTGCGCAGTGTGACGGTGATCGAGAACGTGCCGGAGAAGCGTGCACCGCCCTGCCCTGCGCTCACGCGCGTGGCGAGCTGCTTGTCGTAGACGAGCGTCTTGTAGAGCGTGCCGCGGCCCTCGGCGGTCATCGCGGTCGCCGCGACATCGAGCTCGGCGTCACCCTCGGCGTACGCAGCCGGCGAGAGCCAGGTGAACGTGACCTGGCGCTGCTTGGCGAACGTGTCGTCGACGCTGATCGTCTGGCCTTTTGCCTTGGGCGGCGGGATGAGCTTCTCGACGGGCTTGGTGCTCGCCGGGAACGAGCCGAACAGCTTGTCGACGAGCTTCTTGGCGACGGCGGTATCGAAGTCGCCCACGATGGCGAGCGTCGCGTTCGACGGCACGTACCAGGTCTTGAAGAACGCCTTCACGTCGTCGACCGACGCGGCCATCAGGTCCTCGTGCTTGCCGATCGTCATGTAGCGATACGGATGGCCGAGCGGATAGAGCGCCTCGGCGAGCGCGAAGCGGCTCTTGCCGTACGGCACGTTGTCGTAGCGCTGGCGGCGCTCGTTGCGGACCACATCGATCTGGTTGTCGAGCGCTTTGCGATCGAGCACGTCGAGCGTGTAGCCCATGCGATCGCTCTCGAGCCACAGCGCGGTCTCGAGCTGGTTACTCGGAACCACCTCGTAGTAGTTCGTGCGATCGGAGTTCGTGGTGCCGTTGACCTCATCCGCGCCGATCTTGCGCAGCACCTCGAAGTGCTTGTCAGAGCCGACGTTCGTGCTGCCCTGGAACATCATGTGCTCGAACAGGTGCGCGAACCCGCTGCGACCGACGACCTCGTGGCCGCTGCCCACGTGGTACCAGACGTTCACCGCGACGAGCGGCACGCTCTGATCGGGCGCGAGGATGACCTCGAGCCCGTTGGCGAGCTTGTACTTTTCAAATGCGATCTTGGGATCGTCCGCAAATGCGGGCGCGGCGACACACAGCAGTGCCGCAACCAGTAGTGGCCTCATGGGCCGGACCTTAGATCACAGTTCCAGCGGCTGCACGCCGAGGACGACGTGATCCTTGGAAACTGCGTCGAGCCACAGCAGCAGGCGGCGGGTCTCCTCGCTCGATACGTCGATCTCGATGATGCGGCGGATCGGGCTGCCTGCGAGGGTGCGCGCGATGTCCTGCTCGGCGGTGGACCACGCGTTCGCGAGGGCCGTCGACTTGACCGGAAGACCTTCGACCTCGACGGAGACGCCCATCACGAACTTCGCGAACGCGGGGTTTGCCGCCACGATGTGCCCCTGCGGGGTGAGCAGCGCGAGCGGTAGGCGGCAGCCATCGAACGCGGTGCGCGCCAGCTCGTCACGACGATTGGGCTTGGGCTGTTCGGCCTTCTGCTCGATGACGACGCGGCGAGCGGGGCCACCGGCGGCACGCTTGCGGCCAAAGCCGAGCATGTCCATCACGGTCTTGAGCTCGTAGATGAACGCGGCCATGTCCTTGTGCCGCTCGGCGGGGCGCTTTGCGAGCGCATGGAGCACGAGGTTCTCGAGCGCGGCATCGAGCCCGCCCTCGATCATCCGCGACGGCGCCTTGGGCTGCTCGTCGAGGTGACCCTGGAGGATCTTCTGCACGGCGCCGTCCCACGGCACCGAGCCGGTGAGCAGCTCGTAGAGCAAAATCCCGGCGCTGTAGACGTCGCTCGACGGAGATGCCGCTTCACCGCGGATGCGCTCGGGCGCGACATAGTGCGGAGTGCCCGACAGAGACGTCGAGGCGCGGGGCCCGGTGAGCGGGCGCGCGAGGCCGAAGTCGAGCAGCTTGGCGACCATGCGCGTGCGCTTGCCCTCGAGATCCTCCTCGTGGATGAGGATGTTCTCGGTCTTGATGTCGCAGTGAACGACGTGCTGCTTGTGGATGTAGTGCAGCGCCTCGGCGACCTGCAGCACGATCTCGCAGGCCTTGCGCACGCCCATCTGCTTCTCGCGAAACAGCATGCGATGCAGGGGTTCGCCGTCGACGAACTCCATGACCATGAACATGCCGACCTTCTCGTCCTCGCCGAAGTCGACGACCGACGTGATGTTCGGATGTGACATCGCCGAGGCAAAGCGCGCCTCGCGATAGAACAGCTCGCGCGCCTCGTCGGTCTCCGCGACGGTGTTCGAGATGATCTTCAGCGCGAACTTGCGTGACAGGTGGATGTGGTTGACCTCGTAGACCTTGCCCATCCCGCCCTGGCCGATGCGCTTGACGATCTGGTAGCGGCCACCGATCAGCGAGCTATGCTGCGCGGTCTGCACGCGAATCATCGCGCTACGCGGCGGCGCGGTCGGCGTGTGCATGTGACGCGGCGGGTGCTGCGGCGACTGCTGGCGGATCTCGGCGGCGCGCTTCATCGTCTTGTCGGGCGACGTCGGGCGACCGACCTTGGTGTTCTCGCTGCGGGGGCGCGGCGGCAACGCGCGTGCGCCCGTGAGCGTGTCGAGCGCGCGGTTATCCATGTCGACCTCGGCCGAGTCGTCCATGTGACCGACCTCGGGCAACCGCGGCATGTCCTCGGGCGGCGGCGGCAAGGGCAGCATCGGCGGCCTGCGCCCAGACGGGTTGCGGTGATCCGCCACGTCCCGATGGTACACGAGGTACGATGCCTACGGCGATGCAGGAGCTGTGGTCGAGCGCGAGCTACGAGCCGCACCTACTGTCGTTACTGTTTGCATTTGCGCCGGCGGCAATGCTCGTTGTCGTCGCGTATGGCCTGGTCATGCGTGGGGAGCCCGTGCTGCGGGCCTGGATGCTGCTGCACTTTGCCGCGCTCCTGCCCTACTCGATCATGATGATGCTCTCGCCGTCGTTCGTGTCGGCGGAGGCGGCGGAGGCGATGTTTCGCGTCGCTGCGGCGTTCATTCCGATGGCGGCTGCCGGCGGCGCTGGGTTCCAGTTCCGCCTCCTCGGCAAGCACCGGCAAGCGAAGTGGTTCGTGTGGTTCGGGGTCGCGGTCTCGGCCGCGTGGATCATTGTCGGTGCTACCACCGATGCGGCGGTCACCGGCGTGCGCTGGCTGCCCGCCGGCCTGTGGTACGCGAACGCCGGCCCCTACGCCTGGCTCGCACTGCTCTCGACCCTGATCGTTGCCACGCCAGGATTTCTCGCGCTCGCGCACGCCGCGTGGAAGAGCAAGCCCAGCCCGCTGCGGCGCCAGCTGCGGCTCGTGCTGCTGGCCAACATCGTGACCTATGCCGGCCTCACCGATGTCGCGCTCGCCTATGACATCGGCATGTTCCCGCTCGGCTGGCTGCTCTCCGGTGCCGGCAGCGTGCTCGTTGCGCGTGCCCTCGTCACCGAGGATCTCCTTCGCGTGCGCGCCGTCGACACCACGGCGCCACAGATCGTGCTCCACCTCGCCGGCGCGATCCTGCTCGGCTGGGTCACGCTGCGGCTGACGCCCGCCGATGCACCGTGGTGGGTCACGACCATCGTGATCGCGATGAGCTTTGTCAGCGTGCGTGTCACAATCGCGATCGTCAGCTTGATCGCGCGTGGTGCACGCGGCAGCGACAACACCCTCGATCGGTTGCTCGCGCAGCTCGTTCAGCGAGCGCGGCCCCTCGAGCGAGAGCCCGAGATCGCTGCGCTCGCGATCGATGTCGTCCAGCTCGGCCTCGGCGAACGGGTCGACGTGCTGGTGGCCGCATCCGACGACTACGGCTGGACCACCGCGAGCGGCGACAAGCTCACCGACGAGGCCGCGCCCGATCCGCTCCTCGGTGCGTGGCTGTCCGAGCATGCCCGCTTGCTGTTCGCCGACGACCCG
>JBBQFU010000067.1:0-33654 GCA_038322185.1 Haliangiales bacterium | reverse complement strand
CGACGGCCGTGCCGCCCGCGTCGACGCGCACGCGCCACAGGTCGGACTGCAGCAGCGCACGCTTGCGGCCCTGCGTCGGGCCGGCCTTGCCGCGCGTCGAGGCGAACACGATGTACTGACCATCGGGCGACCACGCGGGGTCGAAGTTGTGAATCATGCCGCTGACCGGCGTGACCTGCGTGCACGCCCCCGTCGACAGGCTGACGACGTAAACCGAGAGCGGCGTGGCGGCGGTACGCGCGGCGAACGCGACGCGATCGCCGTCGTTGGCCACGTCAGGTGACGAGACATCGAGGCTCCCGGTGAGGCCGGCGCACAGCGCGGTGAGCGATGCCGGCGTCCCGGTGACCGAGAGCTGCTGGCCGTAGTCGGCGCCAAACGTCGCGGTCGCCCGCATCAGGTCGGCGTCGCCCTGGAACACTTCGAACTGCAGCCGGTCGGCGCCCTGGCCTGCCGGCCGATCGACGAATACGACCTCGACGGTGTTGCCGCTGTTCATCGGCGTGACCTGTGTCGGCATCGCGGCGCGCTCACGGCTGATCCACTCCTGGATCACGCAGAACGGCGTGACGCCGGCCGGCGGCGTGCTGCTGCCGCCCCACGACGGGCACGTGGTGGGATCCGAGCCGCTGATGCTGCCGGGCGTCTCGAGGACCGAACCACCACGGTGCGAGATACCACCGACCTGATCGTCGAGGCGGTAGTCATCGGTGAGCACTCCCTTGGCGACGGCACGCCCGCGACGTGCGTCGGGCAGCTCCATCGCGAGGAACTCACGCTTCAACAGATCGTAGTTCTTCTCGAGCGCGACCGAGGAGAAGAAGCCCTGCGTGCCGGAGCGCATCTTGAAGTCGTTCGTCGCTGCCGGGCTGTGACACGCCTGGAACGCGCAGCCGCGCTGCAAGAGGATCGGTTGGACGTGGTCCTCGAAGAACGTCTTCTCGGCGGTGTCGGCGAACGGCAGCTTGCCGACCGCCGTTGCCCAGTCGAGAAGTGCGACATAGCCGTCGTCGGTCTCGCTTGCGAACTGATCGCCGCCGGTGTGGCCGCGCCCCCCCGCCGCCACGGCGAGCGGAATGCGAAGCAGCTGCGAGTCCACGACGGGGTCGTTCACGAACGACCACGTCTGGCTCATGTTGAACGCGAGCTGCTCGTCGTTGTCGCCGCACGTGATGTAGAAGTCCGACTGCGCGGCGCCGTGACAGTTCGCGGCAGCACAGCCCTTCTCCTCGAGCACGGGCCAGACGTCGTTCTTGAACGAGGTGAAGTTCGCGTTCGCTGTGTAGGTCGCGGCGTCGAAGCCCGACGGGATGGCGGTCTGGCATGCGCCGGCGCCTTCGCGTGCGGGTGTGGGTGCCTTGAGGCCATTCTCGGTGGCGCCGTTCTCGAGCCAGGTCTGGAGCAGGAAGTACGCGTCGGAGGACACGTCGAGGACCGAGCCGCCTGCGTGAAGCACGTCGAGCGGCAGGAACTTATCGCGGTACTGCACGCTCAGCTTGTTCGGATCGTTTGGATCCGGGGTTGCGGGCGCGACGCCTTTGATCAACAGCGGTGCGTACTGATACGGCCCGTACAAGCTCAACAGATCGCGGCGCTTCTGGATGTTCTCGAACGACGTGACGTCGAGGTTGCCTGCGGCGAACGCGAACGGATCGCCGACGTTGGTCGAGTGACACCCCGACGTATTGCCGGCGCATTTCTGCTCCAGGATCGGCTGGATGTTGCGCTCGTAATACGTCCGGCCAGGCGGCGCATCGCTGCACGCGCTCGACGCGGAGATCAGAAGAGCTCCGACGAGGACGCCCCTTCTTAGGTCCATATTCGAATCCTATCGCAGAATGCGACGAAGCCGGGCCACACACGCGCCCGGCTTCGATCTGGATCACGTTCGAGTGATCGTTCTTACTTCAGGTTCGTCAGCGCGCCCTTGGCGACGCCGCGGACAATGCCGGAGCTGTCGAGCGTCGCGCGGGTGAGCGCGGCGGACGACTCCCACGAGCCAATCTTGCCGAGCGCGTAGGCCGCGTTCCGGCGAACGAACGGGTCCGGGTCGCTGACCACGAGCGTCTCGAGCGATGCGCGGGCTGCGAGCTCTCCGTACGCGCCGAGCACCGTCGCGGCCTCTGCACGGACCTTGGCGTCGCTATCGCCAAGCATGCCGATGACCGGCGTGGCCGACGTCTGGCCGAGGATGTCACGCCAGGCGACGATCGCCGCGGCGCGGACCGGGGCGTTACCGTCCACCATCGCGACCGTCAGGATCTCGTTGCCCTTGGGGTGCGCCATGAAGCCGACGGCCTTCACGATGGCGACCTTGGCCTCCGAGGTGATGTCGGTGCGACCAAGAGCGGTCTTGAGGTCACCGAGCGCGCTGAACTCGCGGACGCGACCCACGAAATCAGCGGCGTTGCGAACCTTGATCGATCCACCGAGGGACAGGTCGTCCTTCATCTGGCTCACGAGGATGTTCTTGGCGCCCGGGCGCTTCGCGAACCACCAGGCGGCGACCTCGCGGACCTCGAAGCGAGAGTCTTCGGTGAGCGCGAGCATCGTGTCGAGGCACGCCTCGCAGATGAGCTTCTCGGCGCGCTCGACCTCGGCCACGATGGCGTCGATCGAACCGCTTGCGACTGCGGACTTGATGGCACCGGCGCTACCGCCGCGACCAGCGAATGAGGTGGACGTTGCAGCACACAGGCTGAACACGACCGCGGCGAGCTTCTTTGACATGGTCTTCATAGATGTCTCCTTGGTTCCGCGGTTGGGGTTTAGTACTCGTCCAGCATCGGGTTGTTTTCGCGAGCGTAGTAGTTCACGCCCATGTCAGCAGCGAGGATGAGCTTGTAGAACTCGGTCGCGGTGAGCTCGCGGCCGCTGTCGTAGCCGCCCGGCGTGGTCGAGTGTGCTGCCGTCGTGAAGGCGCGGACCCCGGCGTCGGGCGCTGGGAACAGCTTCGTCGGGTTGATCTTCTTGATGAGCTCCGAGTTACGCGAGTCCTGCGGGTTCATGTACGTCTTGAAGTTGCCGACCACCATCAGGCCGTTCTCTTCGAGAGCTTCCATGTCGGGGCCAGCGATCGAGAAGTACGAGGCCGAGTAGTTGTCCATCATGCCCATGCCGTAGTTCACGTTGACCGCGGTGTTGCTCAGGTTGAACGTCCAGGTGAGCAGCGTGGTGTTCGTGGCCGGGTCGACAATCGAGTAGCTCGGGAGACCGGCGGTGTTGTTCGCGTCGTGGCAGCTGACGCAGTTGGTGTCGAACACCGGCTGAATCACGTTGCTCCAGCCCATACCGACGAGCTTCTCCGAGCCGCCCGTGCCGCTGATCAAATTCGCGTTGGCGTAGTCGCCCGGGGCCATCATGCGAGCCGCGCGGGCCTTGTCGCCCATCGCATTCGTCGGGCCAATCGCAGCGGCCTGCGTGATGCCAGGGTTGATGACCGTGGTCGCCGAGCGGCTCTCGTGGCAACCACCGCACACGCGAGTCTCACCTGCACGAGCCGAGACCCAGACCGGCTCGTTCTCGAGCGACATGCCGAACACGTCGACGGCCTGCACGTGGAGCGGGACGTTCGCCGGCACCGTGGCGAGCCAGCTGCCATCCGAGGCGACGCGGGCAACACCGAGCGAGGCCTGGCCTTCGAACATCGTGGTCCCGAAGTCCTCGGGGAAGCCTTCCTCCGACGAGAAACCTTCCATGATGCGGACGCCGTAGATCGAGCCGGGCGTGAACGTCTTGAGGCTCGACTCGTACACGTTCATCGAGCCGATCATCGCCTTGCCACCGAGGCTGGCTTCGATCGCCGAACCCGTCGCGGGCGGCGCAGTGCGCGGCATCAGCGGGCGCGGGAAGATGTCCCACATTTCGGGGTCGTCGAGGATCGGGTGCCGCGTCAGGTTCTTCGAGTCGTAGAGGTAGACGCCGAAGTTCGCCGAGAGGCCGGCCGAGCCAAGGACGCTCGACTCGACGGGGCCGTCGGCCCACGAGACGAGGAGGTCGAGGTTCTCCTTGGAGTTGAGCGGATACGCATCGTAGTAGCGGCCAATCGTGTTGGCCGACGGGTCGCGGTCGGTCGGGACGTCGGGCGTCAGCATCAGGTAGCTGGCGTTGGCTTCCGACATCGCTTCGTTGGCGACGAGGTTGCCGTCGGTCACGCTCGGCATACCGAGGCGGATGTCGACGAGCGCGCCGGCCTGGATCGTACGGTCACGCGACGTCGCGATCGCGACGAAGCGGCCCGGGCTGACTTCCTGTGCCTTGAGTGTCGAGTTGGAGGCGCCGGTGCCTTCCTTGCCGAATGCTTCGCGCAGCTCCGTCATGTCCGTGTTCATGAACATGAGATGGCCGGCGTTCATCCCGCCGAGGTGATCCCACTGCGTGATCATCACGCGACCGTCGCTGACGAGCGTCGGGAACGTGCGGTGCGACAGGTTGCGCGGGCCAAGAATCTCGCCGCTGCCGTCGACACCAATCGTGCCGACCTGCAGGGTCACGCCGCGCTCGTACTCGTCGCGGTGCTGGGGTGCGCCCGGCTCCACGATCGCGTTCGTGGTGAACATGATGCGATCGCCCGGCAGGAAGATGGGCGAGACGTAATCGCGGCCCATATCCGTCGCGATCTGCTCGACCGCGCCGCTCTCGATGTTCTGGATGAACAGGCCGTAGCGCTCGTTGCCCGCGAGCTTGCCGGCGAACACGATCTTCGTCGCGTCGAACGAGATGTCGTACGACGAGATGTCGATGTTGGCGAACTCGGGGCCCGCCTTGTCACAGCAGATCGTGGTGAGCGTGCCGTCCGCGGTTGGAGGCGACAGCTTCACCAGTCGCGCCGTCGGTACGTACGACGTGTACTGGAAGATGTCGCCCATATCGTTTCGCTTGGGCCGCTGCAGGATGATGAGCGAGTCCACGTTGCCCAGCGGGCCCGTGTTGTCGTCATTGCCGCAGCCGAGCGAACCGGTCGTGAACAGCGCGGCGCCGATCGCGATGCTCTTCATGCTCTTCATGCGGCGTTTCTAGTACAAGCCCTGGGCCAAGCCCAACGGGCTGACTTTGCTGACCTTCCGCGTCGCGCGTCTCGGGGTTGGCGCCCCCTATTCGGCAACCTTGTGGTTCGCGCCCCCCAAGCCAATGTAGGCCCGAGTAGTGAGCGCTCCGCCTGATCACGGCGCGATCGACGGCGCGATCGACGGCGGCGCGAGAGCGCTCAGACCAGCGTCTTGAGCTCGGCGAGCAGCTGCAACGCCTCGAGTGGCGTCATGCGGTCGATGTCGAGCGCGGCAATGCGAGCGAGTGCCGGCGACGGCGGCGCCGAGGGAAGCAGCGACAGCTGCGCGCTGCCGCCGAGCTGCGAGCCGCCTTCGAGCTTGCTCATGATCTCGCGCGCCCGGCCGATCACGTGGCGCGGCAAGCCGGCGAGGCGCGCGACATCGATGCCGTAGCTCTTGTTCGCGCCACCCGCGACCACGCGGCGCAAGAACACGATCTCGTTCTGGTGCTCGCGCACCGCGACCGACACGTTGCGTACGCGCGGTCGCGTATCGGCGAGTGCGACCAGCTCGTGATAGTGCGTCGCGAACAGCGTGCGTGCACCGATCGAATCGTGCAGGTGCTCGGCGACCGCCCACGCGATCGACACACCATCGAACGTCGACGTTCCGCGACCGACCTCGTCGAGGATAACCAGTGAGCGGCGCGTCGCCTTCGCGAGGATCGCCGCGGTCTCGCGCATCTCGACCATGAAGGTCGAGTCACCGCGCGACAGGTTGTCGGCCGCGCCGACGCGCGTGAACACACGATCGCATACGCCGATCACCGCCGCCTTCGCGGGCACGAACGAGCCGATCTGCGCGAGCAAGGCGATCTGCGCGACCTGGCGCATGTACGTCGACTTGCCCGCCATGTTGGGCCCCGTGATCAGCACGAGCTGCTCGGCCGCCGGGTCGAGCCGGCAATCGTTAGGTACGAAGCTGCCCGCCGGCAACATCGCCTCGATCACCGGGTGCCGCGCATCCGTGAGATCGAGCAGCAACCCATCGTCGACGATCGGACGGCAGTAGCCGCGGCGCGCCGCGACATCGGCGAGCGAGGCGCAGACATCGAGAATCGCGAGTGCCGCGCCTGCGGCCGAGATCTTCGACGCGACCTCGGCGACCGCTGCGACCTCGGCCTTGAACAGCTCTGCCTCACGGGCGGTGAGCGTCTCCTCGGCGGTCAGGACTTTCTTCTCGAGCTCGGCGAGCTCGGGCGTCACGTAGCGCTCACCGGTGGCGACGGTCTGCTTGCGGATGTAGTGCGACGGCGCCTTCGCCAGCTGCGACTTGGTGATCTCGATGTAGTAGCCGAAGACGCGGTTGTAACGAACCTTGAGGTTCGCGATGCCGCTGTCCTTCTGCTCGCGTACTTCGATGGCGAGGATGTCCTCCTTGCCACCGTCGGCGAGGCGACGGCATTCGTCGACGATGCTGTCGAAGCCTTTGCGAATGACGATGCCGTCCTTGAGCAGGTACGGCGGATCGTCGACGAGCGAGCTCCCCAAATGAGCCGCCAGCGTCGCGAGTGCAGGCTCCGCTGCGCGCTGCAGATCGAGGAGTGCCGGCAGTGGATCGAGTACCGCCTCGGCCGCGCTGCGCTTCGTCTTGCGTGCGCTCGGAGCTTTGGTTGCGCGAGCTTCCGCGACCGATGCCGCTCCCAGTAGCGGCGCGGCTGCGGACCCGAATGCCGACTCGGCCGCGGATCGGGATGCGGACCCGGACCCGGATACGGAGCCGGAATCGGACCCGGATCCGGACCCAAATGCGGACCCGGATGCGGACCCGGATCCGGACCCAAATGCGGACCCGGATGCGGACGCGGACGCGGACCCGGTTGCGGGCCCAGTTGCGGTTCCAGTTGCGGTTCCGGTTCGCGTTGCAGTTCCGGTTGCGGGTCCGGTTGCGGGTCCGGTTGCGGGTCCGGTTGCGGATCCGGTTGCGGATCCGGTTGCGGTTCCGATTCCGGTTCCGATTCCGGTTCCGATTCCGACTGCGGTTCTGGCTCCGGATCGCCCAGCGCCGTCGGCGCCGTCTGCGCCTGTGCTCTGCACATCGGTCGGCGAGAGTCCGGTGCGCACCAGCGCGACCAGATCCGGCAGCTGCGCGAGTGCATCACGAAGCCGCCCCAAATCCCGCGGCGTCGCAACACCGAGCGTCGCCTTACCTGCGAGCCGCTCGAGATCGGCGATGCGCGACAGTGCTCGACGAACCTGCTCGGTCAACGCAGGCCGCGCAACCAGCCACGCGACCGCATCCTGACGGCGGCGAATCTGCGGAACATCGACGAGCGGGTACAGCAGCCACCGACGCAGCAACCGTGCCCCCGGCGCGGTGACGGTCTCGTCGATGACGTGAAGCAGCGAGCCTTCCGTGCGACGTCCAATCAAGGTCTCGGTGAGCTCGAGGTTGGCGATCGCCGTCTCGTCGAGCACGACCGCATCCGCGGGATCGTAGGAGACGAGCTTGGTGATCGGCAGCCTGCCAACGGGCTGCGTCGACTTCGCGTAGGCAATGACGGCCGCCGCTGCGCGCAACGCGAGGGGGCGGTCGTCGAAGTCGAGCGGATTCGCGCGGCGAGGAGCGATGGCTCCATCGCGCAAGGTCGCGCCACCGTGGGTCGCCTCGCGTGCCACCGAGGACGACGCCGACGCACCTTTAGACGAGGACGACGACGAAGCGCCGTTAGACGACCTGAACGACTCGCCGTAAGACGACACAGCGGCACTCAGCTGCGTGCCATCGCTATCGACGGCCGATGCAGCGAGCAGCGACTTCAGGTCCCGGCGCGCATCCTCGATGGACGGGATCGGGGCCGGATTCCACGGCACCCGGTAGCGCGTCCGGAGAACGGACAAAGGGCCGGTGTCCTTGGCGAGGAGTGCACCATCGGCGAGCAGCTCGCGCGGTGCGACGCGCATCAGCTCGTCGAGGATCGCGTTGTGCGGTAGCTCGGTGACATAGAGCTCGCCCGTGGTGACATCAAGGTACGCGAGGCCCGTTGGCGCCTCGGTCTCCCTGCCCTTGCCGCTCGGCACCAGCGCCGCGAGGTAACGCGGCAGCTTGGGATCGAGGACCTCGTCGTCGAGGACCACGCCCGGCGTGATCACGCGAACGACCTCGCGCTTGACCAGGCCCTTGGCGAGCTTGGGGTCCTCCATCTGCTCGCAGACCGCGACCTTGTGGCCGAGCTCGGTGAGCTTCGCGAGGTAGCCGCGCGCCGCGTGATACGGGACGCCGCACATCGGGACGGAGTCTTCCTTGCCCTTGTCGCGCGACGTGAGCGTCAGGTCGAGCGCGCGGGCCGCGGTGACCGCGTCCTCGAAGAACATCTCGTAGAAGTCACCGCAGCGGAAGAACAGCAGCGCGTCGGGATGCTGCTCTTTCAGGTCGAGGTACTGCCGCATGAGCGGCGTCTCTGCTGGTGACCGGGCCACCGAGGAGCCGTAACACGGTGGTCCGACAATCGATCGCTGGCGGCCCGGCCGCCGGGGATCTCGCCTACGACGTGGCTGTACGGCCGCGGCTCGGACCGACGGTGGCAAGGCTAAGCTCGGTCCTGATGAAGCGAGGGGCGGCGGC
Organism: Haliangiales bacterium; assembly: GCA_038322185.1. Lineage (GTDB taxonomy): Bacteria > Myxococcota_A > Polyangia > Haliangiales > Haliangiaceae > JABFXX01. The sequence goes on along the minus strand of JBBQFU010000067.1, from coordinate 25,042 downwards.
GATGAAGCCGAATCGAGGGGACTCGATGAAGCTGAAGCGACGGCTGCGATGAAGCTGAAGCGAGGGCGGCTGCGATGAAGCACTGGGCGATCATCCTCGCGGTCGTGTGCGCGGCGTGTCCTCGTCCGTCGAGCACGCCCCAAGGCACGACCACCGCACCCTCGACCGCGACTGCGATGACGACGGGGGCCGTGCAGCCGGAAGGCTCAGCCGGTTGTCCGGCGCCGCCGACCACAGACGCGAAGTCGGCCGCGCGACGCAGGGAGCTGATGGTCGAGATCGAGCGCTTCGATCGTGAGCTGGACGCGATCGATGGCGAGCTTGCAGCCGCGGCGCAGAGCAACGGGCGCACGCTGGTGCAAGCGCGCGTCGACGCACTCGCATACAAGGCATTGCTCGACGCGATGAATGCAGACTTGCCGGCCGTGACCGCGGGGACGCCGCGCATGCTGGCACGTGCCGTTCGCGAGCTTCAGCGTGCGCTCGTCGAGAAGGCGCAACTCGATACCGAGCTCGGGCCCGAGCACCCAAATATGAAACTCGTGGTGCGGCGCATCGAGCACCTACGGCGGACGATCACGGTGCAGCTCGACGCGGAACGAGCATTCGCGCAGACGTGGATCGATCTGCTCGCTGCGTTGCCGGCAAAGGCGAAGCCTGAAAAAATCTACAAGGCGCGGCTGCGTGCACTGCACGCAACAATCGCGAAAGCGCCTTCGAGCGACAGTCCGGCCGCCGTACAGATGGCGGTCGAGCGATTGAACGACCTGATGTGGACGCATGCGGCGCTCGTCGATGTTGTCGGCCCCAAACATCCCGGCCTGGTCGTGGTGACGGCCCAGCTCGACGAGGCGACGAAGGCGAAGGCCGCTTCGTTGGCGGCCGCGGATGCAGAGCTGGCCGCACGAATCAGCGCGCCGACACGGCTTCCAAACAACGCCGTGATCACTCGACGATCGGAGCTCGCCGACGCCGCGCGCGAGATGCGGCGCGAGTACGAGCTGCTGCTCGAGCAATAGCCGCGCGATTCGACGGAACGACCGCGATACGAGCGCATGCGCACGCTTCGAGGACGACCATACGAGCTGCATGCGCGTCTGCAGAGACACGTTGCGTGTGATGCACACGCAAACAGAGCGCGTTGAACCTCGTCAGACAACGATGCAGCACGCGCGCTTGGGACGAAACGCCCCAGGACTACCCCAGCAGTTGTCGTCGAAGAACTCGACGAGCGTTTGCTCACGATCATGAGATCGGTTCGTTGACCACCGTCGCGTCCGTGCGGTATATCGAACGACAATGATCGACTTGATGACCGAGAGAGAGAGTCGTGGACGCGGCGTTATGCGCCTCGCTCTCGCGAGTGCACTTTATCTGGCGCTGACCGGCTGCGGCGGGCCGGCCAAGCCCAAGGCGCCAACGGGACCAGCAGCACCGGATCCGGACGCGTGGCGCAAGCAGAGCCTGTCGCTGAGCGTGGAGGGCTTCATGTTCGGCGGCGGCACGACACCCTCGGCCGCGAGCTGGTCGGGCTCGGGCGCATGGATCGGACCGAACCTCGCAGTCACCAATGCGCACGTCGCACTTCGCGGTCTGAAGATCACGGCGAAGGATGACCTCGGCAAGACGTACGAGTTCACCGAGATCATCGCGGTGAACGAAGAGGCGGACCTCGCCATCATCAAGGTCGGCTCGCCGACCAACGAGTCGTTCCTCAAGCTGCTCACGAAGCCGACGGATCCGAGGAGCCTGCGTGGAACGAATGTCCGCGTCATCGGCAACACCGGTGGTCTGGGCCTCTCGTTCTATGACGGTCGCATCACGAACGTCGTGGGCGATGCAGACAACCTCGTTATCCTCCACGACGCGAACACCGCGGGTGGATCGAGCGGCGGTCCGCTCATCTCGAAGGACGGCGAGCTCGTGGGCGTGAACCACTCGAGCCTTCCTTCGCTGAATGCAAAGGCCGCTGCACCGTCGTGGATGGTCAAGAAGACCTGGGACGACGCTGGCACCCGCCCCGCACTGGCACTCAAGGACGCGTTTAACCCCGCGGACTTGCCGGTGAATTGGTACGTGGAGCGCGCTGTCTGCTTGAAGCCCGGCGAGGTCTTCAAGGGTGTGTTTGCCGCGGTTGCAACCAACGATCTCGTAGCGGAAGTCACTCCGGCACAGAATTCTCCGATGGGTTTTGTGCTGATGAGCGGCAACGAAGCACTAGCTGAAGCTGTCATCACGGGGAAGGCACAGGGAGCGTGGACGCTGAAAGGCGGCGGCCAATACGTTTTCGGTGTCGTCAATCCCAAGGATGCGCCAGGCCCGGCCTGCGCAACCGTCAAGTTCGGCCGGATCAACTGGTCGGCTCGCTTCAATAAATAGGAGACAGCTTATGAAGAAGAACAAGATCGCATCTATCGTTGCTGCCGTTTCGCTCCTCGCCACCCCCGCGTTCGCCGGCAAGTTCAACCTCGCCGAGTACAAGACGGTGGGCGTTGCGCCGGTGCTCTCCGCGAGCAACACGCGTGGCGTGTTCGAGACCGCACTTGCTGCACAGGCATCGGGCCTCACCATCTCGGCTGACAAGGGCGCCGTCGCTCAGAAGGCCGCTGGCAAGGCGCTCGAGAGCTCGGGCTTCGGCTTCGCCGGCAAGGCCCAGGGCAGCGACGTTGCTCTGCTCGTAATCTCCACCACGCTCGGCATGCTGCCCATCGCACTGAAGATCGACGCCGCGAAGGCGAAGGCGAACGCAACGCAGATCCAGGCATTGATGCCGAAGGTCGAAGGTCGTCTCGCCCCCGATGTCGTCAAGGCGATCAACATCGCTCTGACCGCCGTGCAGGGTGAGGACATGCAGACCGCCGTCAAGGCACTGCTCATCGCGATGGCCGTCGCCGCCGACTCGATCACGAAAGGCAACGAGCGCGCGCACGGCTACGTGGCCACCGGCATCTACGCCGGCATCGCGACGGTGTGGGCCGCCGCTGGATCGCAGAACACCGCACTCGGTGATATCGGCGCTCCGCTCGTCATGTACCTCGAACAGGATGCGGCCATGGGTGGCGCGGACCGTCAGGTCGCTGCGCAGCTCAAGATCGTCGCCGCCGAGCTCAACAGCTCGGCGCCGAACCTCGACAAGGTCGTATCCGCCATCGGCGTGATGCAGAACACCAAGCCCGACTGATCGGAGAGATCATGCAACGCGGCGGACACGCGCTGTTCGCGGCGCTCGCTGGTCTCCTGCTCGCGTGCGGCGGTGGCAAGCCATCGCCCGCGAGTGACCCCAACGTTCCGGCCGCGGGCAGCGCGGCTGAGGTGGCACCACCGGTCGTCGACACGACGGCCGCAAAGGCACCACCACCGGATCCGGCACTGCTCACGTGCAAGAACGTCGAGCAGAATCCGCCGCCCGGCGTGTGCGGCATCCTCGAGAAGGCCCCACGTGCCGACGCCGCAACCGTGCAGCGCACCATCGACGTGTGGAAGCGCGTCGAGGGCCCGTTCCACGCACTCAGCGGCCGCGAGAGCGCGCTCGTCGTGCTCAGCCCTGCGGCACGCACCAGCGACGGTCCCTACGGCACACCGATTCCGCCCGCGGCATACATCTGTCCTGGCGCACCGCCAACGGTCTATGTCCCGGCGACGCTCCTCGCGCTCGTCGATAACAAAGATCCGAAGAAGTACCCCGACGATTTCCTCGCGTTCGTACTGGGCCACGAGCTCGGCCACCGCATGAACGACCTGACCCCCGACGGCTGCCAGCTCGCCGCGTTCCAGCGCCCCGGCAAGGGCGCGAACGAGGAGGAGCTTGCGGATGCACGCTCGGCGTTCTTCATCACCGGCGCCGGATTCTCGGCGAGCAAGATCGCCCGCGATGACATGGTGAGCCGCTTCCTCGAGGCCGAGTACGCGCTCGGCCGCGCAGACAGCAAGACCCGCAAGGACGCTCTGCTCAGCGCACTCCAGAAGTTCGATGCCTACGAGGCGCTGTATCAGACATCACTGTCCGTCGCGATGATGGGCGAGATGGAGGCCGCAGATCGGTTGCTCACGTGGGCCGACGAGCTCGTGCAGAGTCACGGCGTCCCGCTCCCCGAGCTCCGCGTCGTGCGCGCCATCTCGCGCATCCATCGTGCCGCGGAGATGGCACCGTGGCTCGCCGAGCTCGGCATGCCCGTTGGCATCGATCACCTGCGCTGCACGCCGGTGCATCCCGGCCACTCCGGGTTGTACGAAGAGCCGGACAAACGCGTCCGGGGTCCGGACATCGAGCGCGGCCGCAAGCTGCTCAAGGAGGCGCTCGTGTTACTTGGCGAGGCCGAGGCCCGCGGCGCCACACCGTTCACGGTGGCCGCAGCACGCGCGTGCGCGAATCTGTATCTCGCCGATGCGGCCGGTGCGGTCGAAGCGCAAGCACGCGCAGAGAGCTTGATGCCGGCTGGCACCCATGCGGCGGTGAAAGCTGCGCTCGGCGACAATCGCGGGCTCATCACGTTCCTGGGCTTTGCTCGGAAGAAGCAGGCACCGGGTGCCGAGGACGCCGACGCGCTCGAGGCCTGGACCACCGAGCTCGAGACCGCGCTCGGTGCTGCGAGGACACACGCGGGACTCGCGAGCTTGCTCGCCATGCTGCGCAACCCGCGTGCGAAACCGGCGGCGTCCGATCCGCCCACGTGCGCCGGCAAGCCGCCCGCAGCTCCCGCGTTTGCGGCGCTGCCCGCGATCACCGAGCACGGCCGCTGTCCCAAGGACTACAAGCTCCTCCACGCGCTGCCCTCCCTCGCTGCGGCCAAGACCACCGGCAGCACGCAAGGCATCACGGTGTGCCAGCCCGACAAGGGAGCTGGCGAGCTGGTGGCGGTTCGCCTCACCGCCACCACCGAGCCGCCGCTGGCGGCCCTCGAGCGCACCATGCTCACGGTGCGTCCCCCTGCGCAGCTCACCAAGCTCGACGCGTGGGTCTGCCAGTGCTCCGCCATCGAACGCCAGGGGGTTTCTGATCGGGGCGAGGTCGTGTATCGCGTGCAGTGTCCGGCACTGAAGCTCGATCGCGGCGTGCTGGTCGTCGTCGACAATTCGGTCCAGGCCGTCATTCAACATTCCCGCTGAGGAGTTACCGCCGGTGCTACGATGGCTCGTGTCATTTCGCTCGGGCGTCGTGTTCCTGTTCGCAATGATCTGCGCGTGGTCGCCCGCACCGTGGGCAGCTCCGGCGCCGGTCATGATCGATGCCGGCGTGCTCGTCACCAAGGTCGACATCATCAAGAAGCAGGCGACGCTGGCCCACGGCAAGAAGGGCGGCCTCAAGGTCGGCATCGAAGGCGGGGTGTATCCGCTGCGCATTGCCGAGGGCGCGCAGGGCGGCTCGATCGTGTTCGACGTCCGCATCGCGATTGGCAAGGTGGTCAAGCTCGACGACGACAGCGCGGTCATCGCGCTCGAGGCCATCGCCGACACGGTCAAGCCAGGCGACTACTTCAACTACGAGTTCAAAGGCAGCGAGCAGATCGCGCAGTCGCCGCTGTTCCGCGTCACCGCACTCGGCGTCGAGATCACGCCTCAGTACGAGGACAAGCTGTTCATCACGCTCGAGGACGTGATCAAGGATCCGTCGGAGGCTGCTCGCAACAAGGTGCTCGACGCGATGATCGCGGACATCAAGGCGATGCGAGACATCGTCGCCGAGCACCTCAAGGAGAAGATCACCGAGGGCGAGCATCACGGCAAGACGGCCGCACAGATCGTCGACGGCATCGACCGCAAGCAGCTCAACGACTTCCTGACGTTCGTCGAGGCATTCCCGGGCAAGTACATCGCGCGGCGCTGGAAGTTCCCCGAGATCTACTTCACCTGGGTGATCAACGGAACGCCGAGCGGCGAGCGCGACCGCAAGCTGCGCGAGATCCGCAAGCCGCTGCAGCAGGCATACGACCACGTGGCGAACGGCAAGCTCGACCTGGCCCGCGCCAGCTTTCAGGCGGTGCTCAAGACCGTGCCCGATCACGAGGACGCCGCTGACTCGCTCAAGAAGATCGACAAGATCAACCTGTACTCGCGCCGCGTCGCCCAGGATCCCGACGACACCGCGACCGGCTACACCTACGCGAACGACCTGTTCAACCTCGGCGCGTACGACCTGGTAGCGCCGGCACTCGAGCCGCTCAGGAAGCGCAAATACGATCCGTTCAAGGTGGATCGGCTGCGGGCGCAGGTGCTGGTCCGCAAGAAGAAGTACGCGGAAGCCGAGCCCATCTTCAAGAAGCTCGCGACCGGCGAGAACGCGAAGAACGAGAATCTTCTCGAGTGGCTCGCGTACACCCGTGCCCACGCGAAGATCGCGAAGGCACCGACGGATGCGACCGGTTACATGGAGCTCGCCGAGGTCCAGGTCGGGAACAAGTCCTGGGATCAAGCCATCAAGTCCTATCGCAACGTCCTGTCCGCCAAGAAGGTCACGCCCAAGCAACTGGAGATCGCGAAGGCGGCGCAGGAGAAGATCGCGCTGCGCAAGGCGCTCGAGAGCAAGGTCGAAAGCGTCAAGTCACGGATCCGATCGCACGACATCAAGGGCGCACGCGAGTCGATCGCGGAGGCAACCAAGCTCCTCGACAAGCTCGCTGACGACAAGCTGACGAACCAGACCATCGATGATCTCGCCGAGGTCGCCCGCGTATCGTCGGAGGAGGACATCGCGCTCGAGCTGAACCACAAGAACGTGCAGCTCTCCCCCACGAACTACGACGCACACAACGACCTCGCCTTCGCGCTGCTCGGTTTCGATCGCATCAGCGAGGCCGAGGCCGCTGCGAAGAAGGGGCTCGAGCAGAAGGGTTCGACGGCGACCGGCCATCTGTACATGGCGTACATCGCACGCGCCCAGGGTGACTACGCGGCCATGGAGAAGTGGGCGCTGAAGGCGACCGCTACCAACGCGAAGTACTCGTGGCCCATGCTCGTGCTCGCGCGCGCAGAGGCTGCACGCGGCGAGTGGCAGGAGGCGCTCGTCCACGCCAAGAAGGCGATGGAGCTCGAGTCGACCGAGAACGCGATGCGGTCGACGCTCGCTGCAGCTCAGCGTGGGCTACAGGCGAGCGAGGCACTCGCCGCGAACACAGGAGCGCCCCGCGAGCGGCTTCGCCTGGTGCGTGCGCTCGCCGAGCTCGGCCTCTCCAAGCGCGTCGCCGAGGAGATCGCGAAGTTGCCGGCGGATGGCGACTGGCGCACCGAGGGCTGGTGGGCGCTCGCCGCCTCGCCTGACCACCGCGTCTTGCTCGCGGAACGCCTGGTGGCGGCGCGCAACGCGAAGCCGACTGCAAAGCTTCGCAAGCAGATCGCGCAGCAGTACGAGCTGCGCACGAAGCTGCGCGCAAATCCCAAGGACACCGCGACGCGGCTCGAGCTCGCGCGCAGCTACGTCGTGACCGAGGACTTCGACCTCAGCCTCGCGACGCTCGGTTCGCTTCTGACCGAGTCACCCCTCAAGGCTGGCGTCGGCGACCTCGTGCGAGACGCCCGCGAAGGCATCAAGCTCGCCGAGCTCATCACGCTGTCGGATGCCGCGAGCGCGCGGAAGGATTTCGCCGGCGCCGACCGGCTCGCGACGCAGGCGCAGCTCGTGCACGACCGGATCGGTACCTCCTACGGCCGGCAGTCCACGCGCCAGCGTCGCGCCAACACGATGCTCGAGCGCGGCCAGTATATCGAAGCGATCGCGATCCTCGAGGAGGCGATCCAGATCGCGAACCTGTGGGGCGACGAAGCGGCCATCGTGAACGCCGCGCAGCATCTGGGTGGCGCGAGGTCGAACGTCGGCACCCTCGACGCACGCCGCAAGGTGCTCGAGGATTCGATCAAGTACTGCGAGTCGCGCGACGACGAGATCAGCTGCTACTACCTCTATCTACAGCTCGGCTCGCTCGAGCGCGACGACGGCCGGCAGGGGGCGAATCTCGAGCTCACCCGGAAGGCATGGAATCTCGCCGAGAAGCTCGGCCGCGCGGACCTCGCGCGCAACGCACGCTTCGAGGTGTCCAATGCAAACCTCAGCGTCAATCGCCTCAGCGACGCCGAGCAGATCGCGGTCACGCTCCTCGCCGACAGCCGCAAGGCCGATGACGTCCTGAACGAACAGCTGTCGCTGCTCGTGCTCGGCTACGTCCAGATGATGCGCGGCAACGGAACCGAGGGGCGCGGGCGATTCCAGGACGTGTACGACCTCGGCACGCGCACGGGCGACACCGCGATGCGAGCGCAAGCACGCCGGCTCATTGGCAGCGCTTGGCTCACCGCCGACCACGAGCCGGCGAAGGCGGCCGCCGCACTGCAAGCGGCCGACGAGCTGTACGCGTCCCTGGGCGACGCACACGTGATCACCCGCGCTGGCGTGCTGCGCGAGATGGCGGAGGCGCATCTGCTCGCGAACAAGCTCCCGCAAGCGCGCAAGGCTGCCGAGCAAGCGCTCGCAGTCGCGGCGCCGTTCCAGCGCGTGGGCTTGACGGCCGCCATCCGGGCCCAGCTGGCCTACGTCGCGATCAAGGAGAAGCGGGGTGACGAGGCACTCGCACACGCGCAGGCCGCGCTCGCCTCGGGCCAGAAGACCGACGACGACACGCTGCTGTGGAAGACCTGGTACGCGATGGCGATGGCGAACGAGCTCAAGGGCAACGACCAGGCCGCGCTCGACGCCTACGACAAGGCGCTCGACTTCGTGGGCCGCGCGCTGCAGGCATCGGGCGGCGATGCCGACAAAAAGGGATTCATGAACACCGGGTACGTGCGCGACCTCTACTCCGATGCCGTCGCCCGCATGATCAGGTCGGGCAATACCGCGCGCGCGATGGAGATCCTCGAGCTGTCGCGCGACGCGATGCTCAAGCAGCAGTTCGACCCGACGCAGGTCCAGACCAAAGACGTGAAGCTGCGCGCGCGGCTCGACAAGTACGAGGATGCGCGCTCGCGCGTGTCGAGCCTGCAGAAGCAGCTCGACAAGGCGATGGAGAAGCCAGCCGCGCAGCGCAGCGACTCGCAGGTCAAGGCGCTCAGCGAGCGCATCGCGAAGACGCGCCAGGAGCTGAACCAGGTCGTGCTCGATCTCAAGGTCACGCACCGCCACCTGTTTCAGGCGCTCGCGATGGATCCGCAGAACCTCGTCGGCCGGCGCGGCGACCTGCCGAAGGGCTCGGTGCTCGTCGAGTACTTCGTCGCCGACGACGCTCTCTATGCGTTCATCATCTCGGCCAGCCTCGACCAGCCCGCGGTCGTGAAGGTCAAGGTCACCGGGCCGCAGCTCGAGAAGACGATCGAGGAGTGGCGCGAGGCGCTGATCGCCGAGAACGAGAAGATGAAGCAGCGCGACAAGGTCGTGGAGCTCGGCCGCCAGCTCGAGGACTGGCTGCTCGAGCCGCTGCGCCCGCATCTCGAGGGCGCGACCTCGGTGATGCTGATGCCGTTTGGCCCGCTGTTCTACGTGCCCTTCGATGCGCTCGTGGTGTCGGACGCAGGCCAGCCCGTGCGTTACGCGATCGAGGACTACCGGATGTCGATCCAGACGGCATCGACGCTCGAGTACGTGCTCAAGCCCTCGCGCGCGCGTGGCACCGGCTCGATGCTTGCCATCTCGAACCCCGACGGCAGCCTGCCCGGCGCGCAGGCCGAGGTCAGCCGCATCGTGAAGATGTTGCCCGACGCGCGCGTGCTCAACCGCAAGCAAGCGACCGTCGCGAAGTTCAAGGACATGGCCGGTGGCTATCGCTACCTGCACCTCGCGACGCACGGAATCCTCGACGCGGATCCGCGCAAGAGTCACATGAAGATGTCCGATGGTCCGCTGACCGTGCAGATGATCGCGCAGCTCCAGGGCCTCGATACGAGCAACGAGATGGTCGTGCTGTCCGCCTGCGACACGGCCGTCGAGGCTGGCAAGTCGACCGGCGACGAGCTGGTGTCGGTCGCCGTCGCGTTCTCGATGGCGGGGTCGCCGGCGCTGGTCGCGAGCCTGTGGGAAGTCAGCGACGAGTCGACGGGCGAGCTGATGGCGATGTTCTATCGTGCGCTCGAGTCGACCAAGGGCGATCGCCTCGATGCGCTGCGCGAAGCAAAGCTGTCCCTGCTGCGCATGCAGAAGGGAACTGGCAAGCCGTACGCGCAGCCGTGGCACTGGGCGAGCTTCCAGATGTACGGCGACTACCGCAGCCCGGGCCCCGCGAAGTAGCGGCACCGCAGGCGGTGATTACATCGCTTTCGTCCAGTCGGTCGCTTCGATGAAGCCCGGCGATGTCACGCCCGCGCCGAGATCCGCACCCGCGTCGAACGGCTGCGAGGTGCCGTCGCGCCACTGCCGCAGCTCGACGAGCGGCATCGCGTTGTCGCGAGGCTGGATTCGAACGTGCGTGAAGCTGCGGCGCAGCCCTGGGCGCAGCGCAGGCAGCCAGGTGCCGCTGTTGACGTAGAGCCCGCCGGAGCGCAGCACTTGCCAGCGGGGATCATGGGTGTGGCCGAACACGATCACCGGCGCATCGACGAGCCGGCGCAACCGGACCGGAATCGCGCGCATCGGCAGCTGTGACAGCACCAGGTGCTGGCCGAGCCAAACATGTGCTCCCACCGCGCCGGCAGCGGCGACGCCCGCGCCGATCAGCGCCCAGAACACCGGCAGCGCGAGGAACAGGATCACCAGGGAGACAATGAGGCCCAGCGCGATGCCGAAGCGATCGAGCATCAGCATGCGGACAAGCCGGCGCCAGCCAATCGTCATCGGCGTGCGAGCGAGGTGATCGATCGAGACCGCGGTCTCCGTCGAGATGCCGCCTTCCGCCGCGGCCTCGCGCAGTCGCTCGAGATGCACGCGCCGGCGAGCCTCGCTTCGTTTGAACGAGCCGTGCTCCCCGCGCGCACGAACGAGCGCCCACATGAACCGCGCATAGCCTGCCCACAGCCGGCCGAACGAGACTGCACCGAGCTCCCAACCGTAGCGCATGAAGCCCCAGAAGCTCCACTCCTCGATGCCGTGTGGATCGAGCTCGGGTACCGTCATCGCGAGGTAGCGCGTCGCCGAGTAGTCGGCGTTGGCGATGATGCGTTTCGTCGTCGGATCGATCGGGCACAGGTTGTACTGGAACGAGCAGCCCTCGTCGTACACGTGGCCATGCTCGATCCATGCGACGCCCTTGACGTAGACGAACCACGGCACCACGCGCACGCGCGTGATCGCCGCATCGAGCACGCCAAAGCGCAGGCTCCCAGCGTTGGCGCTGCCGGCGATGCGCAGCTGGCGCGCGAGCTCGGTGACGACTTCGGGCGCGAGTAGCTCGACGTCGTGGTTGCCCACGATGATGTCGATGTAGTTGCCGGCGGCGGTGAATCGCACCAGCTCGGCCATCAGCTCGGACTGGCTCTCGCAGATCCGCTGCAGGCGGATCACGCCGGTCTCCGCGGTGCGGTCGAGCCCGTAGCGCCGCTCGTCCTTGTTGCGCGCACGCAGGGTCGCGCTCGGGAGCACGACCACGCTCATGAAGTCGAACAGGTCGCCCGCGATCACCAGCCTCCACGGCCGCCCGCCGAGCCTGCGCTGCGCGTGGTACTGGAGAAACTCCCGGAACGCCCGGCCGCCGAGCTCGACGGCCGTTCGCCGCTCGGTCGTTGCCCCCGGCAGGAGCTCCTCGCCGAAGTGAAGGTCGCTAACGACCAGGATATTGGCGGCTTCGGCGGACAACGGCGTGTCTGACAACCATGACGGGTAGACATGCATCAGACAAGAAAGGCGATCACTCGGTTAAACCCCCGCCCCGCCATGCCATTTGGCGTATCCGCATGGTAAGCCAGGCCCTGTCGTGACCCAGGTCTTGTTCATCCTCCTGCTCGCGGCGGCGGTCGCATTCTTCGCGCGTACGATGTGGCTGTTCGGGCGCGCTCTCGCGACCGGCACCGCGGATCCGCGTCCCCGAATCGACCAGCTGCCAGGGCGTCTGCTCGATGTCGGCATCTACTTCTTCGGTCAGAAGAAGGTCGCTGAAGAGGGCCCGCAGCACCGCACGAGCAAGCACCACCTGTTCATCTTCTGGGGCTTTCTCATCATCACGATCGCGACCGCCGACCTGATCGTGTCGAGCGCGATTCCCGGGCTGTCGCTGCGCCTGCTGCCCGGCTTCATGTTCAAGCCGCTCTACGGCCTCATCGATATCTTCAACGCCATCGTGCTGCTGATGATCGTGTGGGCGATCACGCGCCGCACGCTCGTCAAGCCGCGCCTGATCCCGATGAACCTCGATGCCGGTCTGATCCTCGGCGCGATCGGTTCGTTGATGATCTCGCACTTCCTCATGCACGGCTACGAAGTCGCGGCTGAGATGGGCGCTGGTCTCGGCGACCGCAGCTACATGCCGATCTCGAACGCGATCGGTCACGTGCTGTACCCGCTCTCGGCGGAAGCGGCGCACCGCGGCGCGATGATCGGCTACTGGCTGCACGTGCTCATCATCCTCACGTTCCTCAACTACCTGCCCTACTCCAAGCACATCCACCTGCTCGGCGCGCTGCCGAACATCTTTGCGCGCAACCGCTCCGAGCGCCGGATGGACCTGCCGAAGATCAACCTCGAGGACGAGACCCAGTGGGGCGTCGGCAAGTACGAGCAGTTCTCGTGGAAGAGCCTGCTCGACACCTATGCGTGCACCGAGTGCGCGCGCTGCAGCAACTACTGCCCGGCGTACAACACCGGCAAGAACCTGTCGCCGATGCAGCTCGTGCACGACATCCGGTACGACATGCTCGACCGCGTCACGCTCAAGACGAAGATCGGCGAGAAGGAGCAGGAGATCAGCGGCCTCGACGAGTACGCGAAGGCCAACGGCTACGACGACGCGCACCCGCACCCGGATCTGGTGAACGCGCGCGACGAGCTGGTCCAGCTGCGCACCGAGCAGGAGCAAATGCCGCGCCTCACCGGCGGCCGCGTCGCCGAGGAGACGTTGTGGGCCTGCACCACGTGCGGCGCCTGTCAGGAAGTCTGCCCGGTGTTCATCGAGCACCCGCTCAAGATCTTGCAGATGCGCCAGAACCTGGTGCTCGAGCAGGAGAAGACGCCGCCGGAGCTGCAGCGCACGTATCGCAACATCGAGCGCCAGAGCAACCCGTGGGGCATCGGCAACGACCAGCGCATGGACTGGGCGAAGGACCTCGATGTCCCGACGATCGTCGAGAACCCGGATCCCGAGTACATCCTGTGGGTCGGCTGCGCCGGCGCGTTCGACAGCCGCATCATCAAGCAGACCCGCGCGATGATCAAAGTCCTCAACACCGCGGGAGTCGACTACGCGGTGCTCGGTCACAGCGAGGCGTGCACCGGTGATCCGGCGCGCCGCACCGGCAACGAGATGCTGTTCCAGCAGCTCGCCGAGCAGAACATCGAGACGCTCAAGAAGGCCAACGCGAAGAAGGTCATCACGAGCTGCCCGCACTGCCTGCACACGCTGCGGCACGACTACCCGCAGTTCGGTGGCAACTTCGAGGTTGTCCACCACACGCAGCTCATCGATCACCTCTACAAGAGCAACCAGCTGCGCAGCACCACGGTGCCCGTCGGCAAGGTCACCTATCACGACAGCTGCTACCTCGGCCGCTGGAACCGCGAGTTCGATGCGCCGCGTGACGTGCTCACCTCGATCGGCGTGCCGAACGTCGTCGAGATGACACGCAACAAGCAGCACGGATTCTGCTGCGGCGCCGGAGGCGGTCGCATGTTCATGGAGGAGCACGAGGGCGAGCGCGTGAACATGAACCGCACCGACGAGGTCATCGCGACCGGCGCCGAAGCGGTCGCGGTCGCCTGCCCGTTCTGCAACATCATGCTGACTGACGGCATGAAGCAGCGGAACGTCGACGAGAAGATCCAGGTGCTCGACATCGCCGAGCTGGTGGCGCAGTCGATTCCGGACGTGCCGCTTGGCAACTTGGTCCGCAAGAAGGATCGCAGCGGCGCAGGCTCTGCGACCGTCGCGCAGACGGACAAGTCGCCGTAAAAAATGACCGCGAGTCGCGAGTCCTGAGCGACTCGCGGACCCTAGAGGCGACGCGTCCTTTAGGACAAAGCCAAGAGCTAGAGATCGCCATCGCCCGAGCACGCGAGGGCGATCGGCCTGTGTGTATGATGCGCGGTGATGAGAGCTTGGACCTGTTGTCTGATACTCGCGCTCGGCGGGTGTGGCCTCGGCGATGACGCCGCCGATGGCTCGCGTGCGCAGTGCGCCGAGGGCGGTGCGCTCAACGATACGTGTACGAAGGCGGTCACCACGCCCGAGCAAGCGTGCTGGCGCATGGTCGACTGCGGTGCGCTTCCGCTGCACCGCAACGGACAGTACCAGTTCGATTGGAGCCGGTGCGTTGGCGAGATCCAGAACACGGGTGATGTTCAGGCCCGTCTCATCATCGCCTGCGTCAACGCGTCGACGTGCGATCAGCTCAAGGCGAGCGGCGGAGCCTGCTTCGCGTACGGAGAGAACTGATGCGCACACTCCTCGTGATCGTGTTCCTGGCGCTCGCAGTGGGCCGGGTCGACGCGCAGCCGGCCAACGTTCCCGATCTGATCAAGCTGATCGAGAACCAGCCCAACGACATGGACCGTTCGACGTGGAAGGAGAAGCGTCGCGATGCCACGCGCAAGCTCGCACAGTCGAAGGACAAGCGTGGCGTCCCCGTGCTGATCCGGCTCGCCGAGAGCGAGACGTTCGACATCGTCGGCGAGATCGCGATCGAGGGCCTCGGCGGGCTCGGCGATCAGAGCGCCGTGCCGACGCTGCAGGCGATCGTCGCCGATACGACGCGAGACAAGACGTCGCGTGACCTCGCGAAGAAGGCGCTCGCCAAGCTCGGCGCGCCCGACGTCGCCACGGCGGGCGGGACAAAGACCGGCACCGGCACGACCGGCACCACGACGACCACCACGACGACCGGCACCAAGACCGGCACTGGCACCACGACGGGCGTGAAGACCGGCACCGGGACAACGACGACCGGCACGACCGGAACGACGACGGGCACGACGGGCACGACCACGACCGGCAGCACGACCACGACGGGCACCACGACCACGACCGGCGGCACCGGCACGACGACCGGCGCGGTCACAACGGGCGGCGGTGAGAGCGGCCTCGAGACCAGCGGTATGGAGGGTGGCGGCGCCATCAGCGGCACTGGATCCGGCTTGCTCGGCGAGAAGCAGGGAACCACCGTCGAGAACATGCCCGAGCTCGAGGACGATGTGATCGGCGCATCGAACCGCCTGACGTTTGCGATCGGCACCGTCGGTTTGCGCGTGCAGAAGCTGCCGGCCGACGACTCCGACCAGAGCACCGACCAGCGCATCGACTTCGACGCCGATGTGTCCGCGCACTACCTGCGCCGCAAGGACACCGAGACCAAGGCGTTCGCGATCAACGTCGACGCACAGCTCGTCACCGGCTGGGTCAACCCCGAGGGCCGTGGCGCGACGCGTGGCGCTGTGCTCGACCTCGGCGCCGGCGGTGAAGCACGGTTCTACTCGAACAAGCTCTACGGCATCGGCAAGGCGGTCACGTCGTTTGCGATGACGTACGTCGCATTCACCGAGGACATGGACAACGGCAACGACGTCAAGGACACCAGCTCGCAGTTCGATCTCCAGATCGCGCTCGGCGGTGGCTACGGTCGGCTGATCGATGTCGGCGGTGCGATCCGTGTACGCCGGCTGTCGCGCTTGCTCGACGCGGCACGCGCACTCGGCAAGCCGATCGATGCGGCGACCTCGAAGAAGCTACAGCTGACGTGGTGGGCGCTGCGTGGCGAGCGCAGCTCGTTCCGCTCGCTGATCGCGACGGTCGCGATCCTGCGCGAGGCAGGCATCCTGCTCGGCGAGCCGAACGCCGTCATCACCTACGAGATCCTCACCGTGCTGCGTGACACTCAGCTGTTCATGCGGCCGTCAGGCTTCGATGCGCAGCTCGTGATCGGTGAAGGTTTCCTCAAGCGTCCCGAAAATCCGGGCAACCCCGACGACTGCTTGCTCGCCTCGTGCGGTCGCATCGAGCAGGTGATCGCGACGGTCGGCTACGGCATGCAGATGGACGATGACAAGATGGAGGTCAGCGCCGACGGCTTTGCGCGCTACCGCCTGTTCGCGGATGAAGACGACGGCACGCCGACGCCGTGGGCGGTCGGTGGTGGCGCGCGGCTGCGCCGGTACACGTACGGCGAGCACGGCGATCCGTTCGGCGCACTCGACGTCGCCGGCCGTCTGCGGTTCTCGAACGATGGCTTCGACGAGATGATGACCGGCATCAACAGCGACAAGGCGATGCGCTTCGAGGCGGAAGCGGGTTTCACCTACTGGATGAACCAGGCATCGGGCCTGCGCCTCGCGGCCGAGCTCGTGATGGACCAGAAGACGTTTTTCCTCGGCGCACGCCTCGAGGGGACCTACGGACTTCTCGATGCAGTTTACGCACGTTAGCTAGCTGTTCTTGAAAGGTCCGACCAATTCGAGTACGGTCCAGTCATGGCCCGGCTCAGCGAACATCAGCGGCAAACTCTGCTGGCAGTCGCCGAAACCGCCCTGCCCGCCGGCCGCTACATCCCCGCGGCGAACGCCGAGACCGTCGACAAGGTCGAGCGCTTCGTCTCCAAGCTGCCCTCGCAGCTGAGCTTCGGCCTCAAGGGCCTGCTGCGCGCGCTCGATGCGACGAGCTGGCTCGATCAGCGCCGGCCGTTCGTGCGCATCAAGCCGCATCAGCGATTCGCCGTGCTCGAGAGCTGGCGGCGCGCTGACCCGATTCGCCGCCTCATGCTGCGTGCGCTGCTCACGCCGCTCAAGATGGCGCACTTCGACGATCCCAAGCTCTACAAGCAGCTCGGCTGCGTCTACGACACGGTCGCGCCGCGCGGTGAAGCGAAGCCGGCGTACATGCGCGATCGCGTGCACGCGGGCAACACGCTCGGCGGCGACATCGCGGTCGAGTGTGATGTTGTCGTGGTCGGCACAGGCGCAGGTGGCGCGGTCGTCGGGCGCGAGCTGGCGGAGGCCGGGCTCGCGGTGGTGTTCGTCGAGGAAGGCTACTACTACGATCGCTCCGACTTCACCGGTCGCTCGTTCGAGATGCAGCAGAAGCTGTATCGCCGCGGCGGCTCCACGTTCTCGGTCGGCAACGTCGGTATCCCGATTCCCCTCGGCCAGACCGTCGGCGGCACGACCACCGTCAACTCGGGAACGTGCTACCGCACGCCCGATCGCGTGCTGCGTGAGTGGCAGCGCGAGCTCGGCCTGCAGGAGCTCGGTCCGGGCGAGCTGGCGCCGTACTTCGACCGCGTCGAGGCCGAGCTCGGGGTCGAGTACGCCAAGGCCGAGCACCTCGGCGGAAACGGTCGCGTGATCGCGCGCGGCTGCGACAAGCTCGGCATCAAGAATCACGGTCCGCTCAAGCGCAACGCGCCCGAGTGTGATGGCCAGGGCGTGTGTTGCTTCGGCTGCCCCACGGATGCGAAGCGGTCGACCAACGTCTCGTACATCCCGCTCGCGCTGCGCGCCGGTGCCGAGATCTTCACGGGCGCGAAAATGACGCGCGTGATCGTCGAGGCGGGCCGCGCGCGCGGTGTGGTCGCGCAGACCGAGGATGGCAAGACCATCACTGTCCACGCCCGCGCGACGGTGATCGCGTGCGGCTCGATCATGACGCCGCTCGTGCTCGGCCAGCAGAACCTCGGCGGGCGCTCGGGCCAGCTCGGCAAGAATCTATCGATCCATCCCGCGACGGGCGTGCTCGCCGAGTTCGAGGAGCAGATCTTGTCGTGGAAGGGCATCCCGCAGGGCTACGCGATCGACGAGCTGCACGACGAAGGCATCCTGTTCGAGGGTGCGAGCGTGCCGCTCGAGATGACGATGAGCATGACGCAGATGCTCGGTCCCGAGCTCATCCGCCTCGCCGAGAGCTACGACCACGTCGCGAGCTTTGGCTTCATGGTCGAGGACAGCTCGCGCGGCTCGGTCCGCGAGGTCATGGGGCAGCCGATGATCCAGTACTGGCTGCAGGACAAGGACGTCTCGCACATCAAGCGTGGCGTCGATGTCCTCGCCCAGATCTTCTTCGCCGCGGGCGCCAAGAAGGTCCACACGCCGATCGCCGGCTTCGACGTGCTCGAGTCCGAGGCCGACCTCGCCGCACTCCGGCGCTCGACCACGCGCGCGTGGGATCTCGACCTCTCGGCCTATCACCCGCTCGGGACCGCGCGGATGGGCACCGATCCAGCGTCGAGCGTGATCGACGGAAATCACCAGATGCACGACTGCGCGGGCCTCTACGTCGTCGATGGTGCGGCGGTGCCGAGCGCACTCGGGGTCAATCCCCAGATCACGATCATGGCCCTCGCGACCCGCGCCGCCGAGAAGATCGCCGCGGCGCTGGGCTGACGCAGTTTTTCGGGGCAGCCATCGGAAATCTGCGACCCCGTCGCGCAGTTCCGCGCGCTTGCGCGGGCATGCGGCATGCTTTGGTTCGCCCGCATGCACGTCGCAAAGCTCGCCACCCTCGCGGTTCTTGGTCTCGGCTCGATCGCTTCGGCGCGGCCGGTGACCGTGGGGGTGGGCGTCGGTGTGCTGTCGGCTGAACGCGACTGGGACGGCGTCGAGGACGACACGCTCCAGGTGTTCGGCAAGGTCGGCGTGACCTCGCGGGTGTCGGGGCAGCTCGAGGTCCAGAAGATCGACAGCTCGCAGAGCGATGTCGTGACCCGCAGCGGGACCGCACTGATCGTCGTCGAGCTCGGCAAGTCCGGCCGCCTGGTCCCTCTCATGCTCGCCGGGCTCGGCATCGATCGCGCCGAGAATCCGTACGGTGAGTCGCAGGAGGGCAGCCACATCGAAGGCGGCTTCGGCCTCGAATATCGCGTCGATGGCGGCCTCGTGATCAGCGCCGACATCCGGCTCGGCGGTCGCTCGGTCGACAACAGCGACGTGGTGATCCTCGACGCTGGCACGATGGCGCTCTACGCGCCGCTGCTGATCGAGGGTGAGTACCGCAGCGTTCGCCTTGGCGTCGGGCTCCAGTTCTAAGAGCTCACGGCGCGACGCTGAACCCGACAAGACACTTCTGCAGACCCTGCCCCGCCTGGTAGCGCGGCACGATCGGTGCGCTGACCGTGCAACGTCGCGTGAGGGCTACAGATCGAGCTTCGCGCGGAAGGTAGCGGCAGGTCCGGCGGCGAACCGCACGTCGGCAAGGACCTCGCGCACGCAGCTCGCAGTCGCCGACGCGAGGTCGGTGTCGAGGATATTCAGGAACTGCACGGCGCCGGTCTCGTCGATCGAGACCTCGATGCGCACGTAGGTATCGGT
The DNA here is from genome assembly GCA_038322185.1 of Haliangiales bacterium. Classification (GTDB taxonomy): domain Bacteria; phylum Myxococcota_A; class Polyangia; order Haliangiales; family Haliangiaceae; genus JABFXX01. Next base: position 5,691 of record JBBQFU010000067.1, on the reverse strand, counting down.
CAGGCCAGACTTCGCGATCGCACGCGTACAGGTCGCGAGGCGCGCGCGATCAACGGCGCCGAGGAGCTGCTTGCGGCGTGCGGTCGCCGCGGTATTCGCTGCGGGCTCCTCGGGATGCACGTCGAGGCGCGCCGGCTTGCCTGCCGTCGTATCGACCCATCCGGCGCGACGGAACCGGCCCGCGGCATCCGCCGTCTCGACGGTGTGGCGACCCGGCATCACGCGGACGCGAATCGGTGCGGCGCCAACCTCGACGCCGTCGACGCGAACGTCGCGGGTCGCGACCGATGCGATCTCGAGGCCCGCGGATTGCTGCGCGAGCTGTGCGGCGCCCGGCCACACGGGCATCGTCATCGGCGTGGCCTCGACGAGCGCCTTGAGCTCGTTGGCCGACAGCTCGGTCGGGCGCACGTTGGCAACCGGGGCCAGCGCACCGAGCTCGAGCTTGCGCGCGCCCGGAATCTCGACCTCGCCGCTCGCATCGCGAAGCGCGACCTTGCCGTGCGCGCACTCGACGCGTGACAGGTTGCCGTGCTCGGTCACGCGGAACTGCGTGCCTCGAACCTCGACGCTGCGACCGGCCGCGAGCGAGACGATGAAGCGCTGGTCCGGCGATCGCTTCGACACCGTGACGTCGAGGCTGCCCTGCTGGAGAAACAGCTCGATCTGATCGCTATCGAGCCGGCGCACCGACAAGATCGAGCTCGGCGCGAGCGAGATCGCGCTGGCATCGTCGAACTGCAGATCGAGCCGCGCGTCTCGCGTGGTGATGACATCGCCCGCTTCGATCAGCTCGTCGAACGCGCGACGGTGGCTGCCGGTCTCGCGCACGACCACGGCGGCGAGCTGCGTGACCTCGTGTGGCGGGGCCACAGCCGGCACCACGTCAGGCCGGGTCTTCATCTTCGCCGGCGAGACGGCAATGGTGGGCTGATCCGAAGCGCTCATCACGGCGATGGCAATGCCACCGGCTGCGAGCGCACCGGCACCGAGCGCGAACGGCAGCAGGCGGCGAACCATCGGCCGCGGCGGTGTGCGCTTCTCCGACGAGACGGCCCAGTGCACGCGTGCGCGGACGGCGTCCCACGCGAGATCGGGCGGAACCTGCGTGCGGAGCTTGGGGAACGACTCCGATGCACGCTGCACGCGATCGCGACCCTGCGCGCACCGCGGGCAGCTCTCGGCGTGTGCGTCCATGGTCGCCACGTCGCGCGCGGCGAGCTTGCCGGCGAATGCGTCGGCCCAGCGATGGGGAGCGACGTGCGAGCTCACTCGTCGTCTCCCCGTGGCGGCGGCGAGCCGTCGTTCGCGATCACCTTGTAGAACTCGCGGCGTGCGTAGAACAGGCGGGTCCGCACGGTCACGGGATTGCTATCGACCAGATAGGCGATCTCTTTGAGGTCGAGCCCCTCGATCTCGTGCAGGTACAGAACCATTCGCTTCTTCGGCGCGAGGTGCTCGAGCGCGCTGTACACGCGCTCCTGATCCTGGCGGCGTTCGAGCGAGCGCTCCGGTGTCTCGGGGCGATCGATCAGGCTCGGATCGATATCGATCGTCGTCTCGAGGTCGACACCATAGGTGAGCGGCCGCCGCTTGCGCGTGCGGATGCGGCCGAGCGCGACGTTGACGCAGATGCGGTAGAGCCAGGTCGACAGTCGCGCGTCGCGGCGAAACTTCTCGAGACCGCGAAACGCGATCACGAAGACCTCCTGCACGAGGTCGTCGAGGTCCGTCCGATCGCCGAGGACCCGGTAGAGGTTGGCGGCCACCTGGCGGCGGAAGCGGTGATAGAGCTCGTCCTGCGCGGCACGCTCATCGCGGCGGCAGCGGTCGATCAGATCGGCCTCGTCGGCCGGTCCGAGCGCGCTGGCGCTGCCGGTCTCGCGCTTCACGAGGGTCAGCATATCGGGTCGTGGCATTAGTGCCCGCCGACCTGCTGAGCGTTCACGCACGGTCTCACCCGAGTTTGGTAAGCTACCCTACGTTTTCGTACTGTTCAGCGGCGGACCGGAAGGACCGTGAACTCGAGGTCCTGGTCGAGCACGCAGTGCAGCGCGTCCTCGCCCTGCTCCTTCTCGAACTGACACGGGGCCTCGTCCTTGGCGGTGACGGCTTTGCCCTTGGTCGGGAGCGTCAGGATGATTCCGTCGTCGGCGATGCGCCAGGTTCCCTTGAACGGGATGTTGTAGCTCGAGCCGCGGCAGTTGCTCTTCACGCGGATCTTCGCGGTGCGGTCGCGAGAGATCGCCATCGTCACGTGGGGCTTGTCGCAGTCGGTCGGAGCCTGCTCGAACTGCCCGCCGAGTCCCATCAGGCGCTCGTACGGCGTCTTCGCCGCGCGGTCGAGACCGACGGCAGTGCGGTATTTCGCGTCGGCGCGCACGGGGGCAAACGCCTTGTCGAAGCGCGCCTCGACGAGCCACTCGATTGCATCGGGACGCGCGCTCACGGCGAGCTTCTCGAGCGATCCGATCGCATCGGTGGTCTTCTTCGCGAGTGCGTGCGCGGCCGCGATCCGGTAGTGCGCCTCGCTGAGGTCCGCATCGATGGCGAGGACACCGCGCCACGCAGCGATCGCTTTCGGCTTGGACGCCTTGCGCGCGGCCTCGACGGCCTTCTTGAGCTTTGGATCCTCGGGGGCCGCGGGCGTCGTCGGAGTCGGCGGTGTTGTGGTGGTCGGGTTGCCCGGATCCTTGAGCGGTGTGTTGTCGCGACCGGTGGTCTTGATGAGCTCGAACGCGACGACCTCGGTCACTTCCTTGCCGAGCCGGCGCATCGTGAACGTGACAGCGACGCGGTCCTCGTACTGGCTCGCGAACACGTCGACGACCTTGCCGATCGTGTCGGGCGCCGTCCAGGTCACGACGGCATCGCCGGACTTCTTGGTGACGGTCAACGCCCGGCCGGAGGCGCTCGCGTTGAACGTGCCCTTGACCCCGCGCTGCGAGATCGGCTCCTTCATCGACAGCTTCGCGACGATGTCCGCGGTTGCCTTCTCGCACTGCGCGGTACCGGTTGCCGCGCCATCCTTGACGGCGAGCGGCGCACAGACCTTGTCCTGGTTGACCAGGTACACCCGGTCGACACCGGAGAACCCGCCGAACGTGTCCGCGGCTGCCATCGAACCCGTGGCCGCGAGGAGTCCAAACGCTATGGCCAGTCGCATCGCCATTTCGACGCTATAGCTCGATTTCCATTCAGGTGCCCGAACTTAGCGATTTGCGGTACGGTTGGCTCCGTGCGATCCGTCTTCACCCGCGCCAGTGCCGCGATCGACCGCAGCGTGGTGCGATTCATGGAGCGCCGGATGGCCCCGCGCACCCCGCGGATCGAGCACGGCGATGCCCGCCAGCGCCTCCTCGACCTCGCCCGGGACTACAGCGATGGAACCCTGGGGGCGCCGAGCCGGTTCTTTCCGGTCCCCGACCACCCGACCATCGAGCTCACGCCCGCCGGAGATGGCCCGCTCGACACGCACGTCGTGGCCATGAAGTTCCGCTCCGACTACCAGCCGTTTCACCCGGCGGCGCGCGACAGCTACCTGTCCGTGATCGAGAACATGACCGCGCACGCGCGCTGGTGGACGAGCGGCAAAGGTCGGCCCACGATCGTGCTGATCCACGGCTGGGGCGGCGGCAATCACTGGGTCACCGCGCGCACGTTCGTCGTGCCGTACTGGCTGCGCCACGGCTACGACGTGGTCTCGTTCCAGCTGCCGTTCCACGGCGACCGTGCCCCCGCGGCGGCTGGCGCGATGATGAAGAGCGGCGCGCTGTTTCCGTCGCCGAATCCGCTGCGCACGAATGAAGCGTTCGGCCACGCGATCTACGATCTGCGCGCACTGTCGATGTTCCTGCGCCAGCGCGGCAGCTCCGCCGTCGGCGTGATGGGCATGAGCCTCGGCGGCTACACCACGGCGCTGTGGGCGAGCATCGCGGGTCCCGAGGATGTGGGCGGCGTCGACTTCGCCGTCGCGATGATTCCCGCCGTGTCGATGGCGCGCCTGATGTGGCGCCACGGCGAGACCTCGCCGGTTCGTCGCAAGGCGATGAGCGCTGGCATCACCGAGGATCTGCTCGTCGATGCGTTCGCTGTTCACGCACCGACCACACGCGAGCCGCGCGTGCCCCGCGATCGGCTCTACGTGATCGCCGGTCGCGGCGATCGCATCACGCCGCCCGATCACGCCGAGGAGCTCGCGAAGCACTGGGGCGCCGAGATCCTGTGGTTCGACGGTGGTCACCTCGCACAGGTCGGCCGCGGCGACGCGATGCGCACCGTGCGCCGCGCCCTCGGCACGCATGGCTTCGCCGGCCGCAGCTTCCGGTCATGAGCATTCAGGGCAAGTCACTCGCCGACGCGATCGCGTACGGCCCGCTCCTCCTCGACGGTGCCATGGGCTCGCTGCTCTACGAGCGTGGCGTGCTTCACACGCGCAGCTATGACGAGCTCAACCTGTCGCAGCCCGAGCTGATCCACACGGTGCATCGCGACTACGTCGACGCTGGCGCGGATCTGATCGAGACCAACACGTTCGGCGCCAATCGCATCGCGCTCGCGCGGCACGGCCTCGTCGACCAAGGCACTGCGATCAATCGCGCCGGTGTCGCGCTCGCACGCAAGGCCGCCGGCGATCGTGCGTATGTCGCTGGCGCGGTCGGCCCGACCGGTGTGCGCTTTCACATCGCGACCGCTGCCGAACGCAAGCTCGCCCGCTTCGCGCTGGCCGAGCAGATCGACACGCTCGTGCTCGCCGGCGTCGACGCGCTGATGCTCGAGACCTTCACCTCGATCCTCGAGATGGAGGAGGCCATTCGCGTCGCCAAGGAGCGCGGGTCCAAGGTCCCCGTCATCGCGATGATGGTGTTCGACGGGAATGCCCGCAGCGACGGTGGCCTCGGTCCCGCCGAGGTTGCGGATCGCATGATCGCTGCCGGCGCCGACGTGATCGGCGGCAACTGCGGCATCGGCCCCGCCGAGCTCTATCAGGTCGTGACCTCGATGGTCGGGCACGGCAAGCCCGTGGTCGCGCAGCCCAACGCCGGGTTCCCCGCCTCCGTCGAGGGCCGCACGCTGTACGTCGCGAACCCCGAGCACTTCGGCGTGTTCGCGCGACGCATGCTCAAGAGCGGCGTGCGCATGGTCGGCGGCTGCTGCGGCACCACGCCCGATCACACGCGCGCGATGCTCGGTGCCGTGCGCATGCTGCGCGGCGAGAAGCCCGACGAGCTGCAGGGCAGCAAGTCGGAGCCCGCGATCCAGATCGGCAAGGGTCCCGCACCCGCCCCGAAGATTCCCCTGCCCGACCGCAGCCGCCTCGGCGGCAAGCTCGCGCGCGGCGAGTTCATCGTGTCCGTCGAGCTCACGGCCCCCACCGGCCTCGACATGAGCAAGACCAAGCAGCAGGTCACGCAGCTGCTCGAGGGTGGCGTTGACATCGTCAACATCGCCGACGGTCCTCGCGCCTCCGCGCGCATGGCCAACATCGCGGTGTGCGCGCGGCTCGCCGCCGAGACGGCGCTCGAACCGATCCTCCACGTGTGCTCGCGTGACCGCAGCTTCCTCGGCCTCGTCGCGCACCTGCTGGGCGCGCACGGCCTCGGGCTGCGCAACCTCGTCATCATCACCGGCGATCCGCCGAAGATGGGCGACTACCCGTTCTCGACGCCGGTCTACGACGTCGACTCGATC
>JBBQFU010000066.1:0-33728 GCA_038322185.1 Haliangiales bacterium | reverse complement strand
GCCTCGAGGTCCTCGATGAGACCTTCCTGGCGCGTGATCGTGTAGCGGCCGCACATGGCGTCTACGTCAGGCGTAGCACGCAGATCTGGAGGTAACGATCGTGGGGCTGCGCGGCGAGGGTCGGGTATTCCGGCGGCAATCCGCCTTGCTCGACGATCGCGCCACTACGGTTCGCGAGACGCAGGCCCTTCGCCGCGAGCTTGCCGAGCGAGCCGAGCTCGTGGGTATTCGCAGCGAGCCACAGCACACCGCCCTCGGGGATGACCGTCGCGGCCTGCGCGATGAGCGCGGGGTAGTCGCGATCGAGGGTCCACGGCGTGCCACGCGCCGTCGAGAATGTCGGCGGATCGATCATCACGAGGTCGTAGCGCTCCTTGTCGCGGATCGAGCGCGCGAGGTAGCGCACCGCATCGCCGACCTCGAACTTCCAGCGCGGATCGTTGTTGGGGAAGCCTGCACGCGCGAAGTTGCCTGCGGCCCACGCCTGCACGCCAGCACTGGTGTCGACGCTCGTGACACTGGCTGCACCGGCCTTCGCGCAGGTGAGGCTCAGCGCGCCGGTGTACGAGAACAGATTCAGCACGCGCTTGCCGGCGGCGAACCGATGCAGGCCGCGCCGCTGCTCGCGCATGTCCGTGAACAGGCCCGCGTTGAGACCGCCAAGCGGATGGATCTCGTAGGCGATGTCGGCGCCGGGCTCGTTCGCAGTGAGCGTCTCGGGCGGCGGTTTGCCGACGGTGTCCTGGCGCTCCGCACCTTCGGCCGCACCACCACGTGCGCGTAGCTTCACCACTGCGCCGTCGAGCTTCGCGAAGCCGACGATCGCCTCGGCGAGCTGCTTGCCGACGGACATCAGGCCCTCGCCGTACGCGTAGAGCACGGCAGTCGACGCGAACACGTCGCACGCGAAGCCGGGCAGCATGTCACCGGCGCCGTGCACGATGCGATAGGCGTTCGTGGGGCCGACGAGGCCGAGCGCGCGCCGCCACGCGATCGCTTTCTCGACGCGCCAGGCGAGCAGCGCACCGTCGATCTTGGGAAACCCATCGGCGAGCGTCGCGAGCACGCGGAGCCGCTGGTTCTCGGGATCGCTGATGCCGAGCCCGAGCTCGTCACCATTCGGATCGACGAGGCGAACGTGCTCACCGGAGGCGGGCAGGACGAGTCCCTGGGTGCGCGACGTGTCGAGGTCGCGCCCGCCGCCAGCAATGAACGTCACGGCGGAGGCGGGCAGGGCGAGTGAAATCACGGCAGGCGCAGCGTACCAGCCTCGTCGAAGTGCTTGAGGTACTTGCGCGTCACGTTCCACACGAGCCAGTTGCCACCGCGGTTCGTGAGCACCCACGGCGTGTACGCATAGAGCGCGGCGGTGGCGTGGCTCGTGGGCGTGACGCTGATCGGGTCGAGCGTGCGGCGGGCGCGGTTGAGACGCCACTGACCGGTGCCATCGCGTGAGCCAGCGAGCTGTTCGTTGAGGACCTCGACCGCGCAGCGCAGCTGGCTCTGCATGCCGGCGTAGGCGCGGCTGCACGGGCGGTAGTCGGGACAGCCACAGCCGAGCGCCTTCGCGATCGTCGAGTTGCTCGGCTTGACGGTCTTGCTGACGAGCGAGCTCTCGACCTGCATGCGAGCGAGCAGAACGACCGGGTCGATGCCGCCGGCGCGCGACTCTTCGACCAGGATGTCGGCGAAGCGCTTGGTCTCGACCTTGTGATCGGCGAGCCAGCTGCGCGTCCCGTAGGGCGAGCGCTCGAGGAATGCCTGGACCGCGTTGGCGTCGACCGCGTCCGCTGCGAGCAGAACCGTGTCGGTCATGATCGAGTGCCGGTTGAACGTGACCGGAACGCCGCTGAAGTCGCCCTTGCCGCCGGCGGGCGTCCACTCGACCTCTTCGAAGTCGGCGGGATCGCCCTCGCCCGGAACCTCTTCGCCAGTCATGCACGCAGTGACAAACGCGGCGATCAACAGCGCGATCCTCATGCGCCGGACGTAGTGCAACGGACAAACCATCACGTGATCGAACAACGACGGCGACTTGCCGCGCCGCGCCGTCGCGGGTGGCTACTGCAGGAGCCGGCTGCGGGCATCGAGCAAGATCGTGCACTTGCTGAGGAATCAGCGAGCGATGGCGCTCGGCGTGCTCACTCGTCGCGCTTGCGCGGACGTGCGATGCCGTACTCGTCGAGGCGATTGATCAGCGTGCGGCGCGAGATCCCGAGGAGCTCGGCGGCGCGGGTCTGGTTACCGGCGCACTTGTCGAGCGCCTCGAGGATGCGCTGCTTCTCCAGCTCGGCGACGGTCGCGCGAACCTGGGTCGGCATGTCGCTCACGATCATGCCGGGGGGCGGCGTGGTGGGCGACCGGTAGCGACCGGGCTGGCGCTTGGGCTCCTCGATCAGCAGGTGACCCTTCTCGATCACGCTCCCCGGCGCGAGGAGCACCGCGCGCTCGCACGCGTTGCGTAGCTCGCGGATGTTGCCCGACCAGTCGTGCTCGGACAGCCACGCGCGGGCGTCGTCGGTGATGATGAACGTGCGGCCGAGCGGACCGGCGGCACCGGCGACGAACTGCTCGGCGAGCGGCAGGATCTCGTCCCTGCGCTCGCGCAGCGGCGGGATCGTGAACGTGGCGCCGGCGAGGCGGAAGTAGACGTCTCGCCGGAACCGACCGGCGTCGACCTCGGCAGCGAGGTCCTTGCTGGTCGTGGCGATGAAGCGCACGTCGACGGGACGTGGGTTCGCGCCACCGATGCGGCGGACCTGGTTGTCCTCGAGCACACGGAGCAGCTTGACCTGGAGGGACTGCGGCAGCTCGGAGACGTCGTTGAGGAGCGCGCTGCCACCATCGGCATGCTCGATGAGGCCGGCCTTGTTGGTGCCTTCGTTCCCGAACAGCTCCTGCTCGAGGAGCGGCTCGCTGATCGCGGCGCAGTTGATGCGAACGAATGCAGCGTTGCGGCGCGGCGACATCTCGTGGACGCGCTCGGCAAAGCGCTCCTTGCCGGTGCCGGTCTCGCCGAGCACGAGCACGCTGAGCTTGCCGACCGCGATGCGCGATGCGGATTGCTCGAGCGCGGCGAGCTGGCTGGTCTTGACCGCGTTCTCGCGGCGCGACCCAGCACGGGTCTGAACCATCACGGTGACGCCACCGATGAGGAACGGGATGCCGATGCCGACGCGCACCTTGGCATTCGGCGTCAGGCGCACGCCATCGACAAACGTGCCGTTGGAGCTGCCGTTGTCCTCGATCTCGATGTCGTTGCTGATCAGCAGATTCGCGTGGTGGCGCGACACCGATCCGGAATCGATCGAGACGTCGCACTTCTGCGAGCGGCCGACCGTGAGCGTTCCAGCGCCAGGCATCGGTACGACCTGCAGCGAGGCGCCGTCGATGACGAGCAGCACGCGGTCACCAAATGGAGCCTGCCGATCGATCTGTTCGGTGGTTGCGCCGGTCTCGTCGTCGTCCACGTGTGTAGGGTACGGCCACACGCTCCCGTCATGCAAGCAGGCGAGGTCATTGGCATGTCGGCTGCCGCGCCTGGATGCGGCTCCCGACGACCTCGAGCGGGACCTTGCATTCGATGTCCCGGACGATCTCGGCGGTCGGCCGGGTGTCGCGCACGATGGCGATGTGGCCGGGCGCCCGGGCGTTGATCTCGACGCTGCCGTCGGGGAGGAACCGCGCATTGACGATATCGCGCATCAGGTCGAACCCGAAGACGAGCTCCTCCCCCGTCGTGGCGTCCCAGATCGACAAGGCCTGCCGGCTGGTCCGCAGCATCAGCTCGCCGCTGGCATCGAAGGTCGGGGCCGCGCCGTAGTTGTCGGCCGGCGGCAGCGTTCGGACGACCTGCCACGTGCGGGTATCGATGAGAGCGGTCGCGCCGCTGGCGAGCTGGGCCGCAAGCCAGCGCCGGTCCCATGAGGTGACGAGGCTACTGATTCGATCGCCGACCGCGATCCTGCCGACCTCACGGTTGCCCTCGATGCGGATCACCTCGCCCTCATCGGTCCCGAGCAGCGGGCCGGTGGGCCCGATCGTGATCGCGTAGGCGTCGGTGATGGGCATCACGCGCTGCCAGGTGTTGGTCGAGATCTTCCACGACCACAGCGCCTGCTTGGACTCGACCACGTAGACCTCGTCGGCGCTCGCGAACGCGGCGGTTCCGACCTTGTCGGCCTTCGCGATCCGCTTGGCGTTCTCGAACACCTCGAGCGTCGCGCTCGAGACCAGCGCGCGCTTGGCCGGCGCGAAGTAGTCGACGGTGATCATGCTGTCGTTGGGCACGGTGTCCGCGAGGTGCTCGCGGCCCAGGTAGAGATGGATCACGCCGGCGCATTCGTAGCCGGTCGCGATCGTGTACGCGGCGTACTGCACACGCTCGCACGGCTCGGGGCTCTCGACGAGCTGGGCTGCGTCGAGGGCGACCAGCGCGAGGCCGCCGTCGCTGCCGACCACCGCGAGCACGTCGCGACCGAGCGCGAATTGCTGCACCTCGACGCCGTGCGCCGGGCTCGATGCGATCAGCTTGCCGTCTCGATAGTGGCGGACGACGCCATCGCTGCCAGTCGTCCACGCGTCGTCGGCGCGCAATACGACGTGGCTCTGCGTCGGCCCGATCGTGAACCCGCCGAGCTCCTTGCCGGCGCCATCGTGGATCGCGACATCGGTCTCGCCGACGATGCCGATGCGATCGCCGGTTGCCGAGAACACGACCGCGTTGGGACGCGGCACCTCGCCGAGGTCCTTCACCGCCTTGCCATTGCCGTCGAAGAGGTGCACGTGGCGATCGCGATCGACGTACGCGAACCGCGAGCCATCGAGGGACGCGGTTGGCGGTCCCCACGCGCGCGTGGCGATCACGCGGTCCTTCAACGTGACGAGATCGACGATCCGGATCGTGTCGCCGCTGGTCAACAGCGCGCTGCGCCGCCCGGCGAGGAACACCGGCTCGACCCCGGCGTCGATCGTTGCGGTCGCGACGCGCCGGCGGACCTTGCCGTCAGGCCCGTAGACAAGCAGCGAGCCGGCCTGCACGGTCACGAACTCGTCGGCGCCCGGGCCGGTCATTGCGACCCACGCAGGCAGCTCGGGACGGAACTGCCGCATCACCTCGCGCGCTGCGCTCAGCTGCACGACGCCGTGCTGGCCGACCGCGACGACGCTGTCGTCATCATGACGTAGCAGCGACGAGATCGATCCGACCTCGGTCTTCACCTGGCCACGCAGCTCACCGGTGTCGCTCCACCAGCGCACCGTGCCGTCGGGATCGCCAGCCGCGACCCAGCCGTTCGGCGACGCGGTGACCGCACCCGTCGGCTCCGCGCGATACGAGAGCCGCAGGTCGCGCCAGCCGCGCGATGCGATCGAGACCATCGCGCGCAGGCCCTGCGAATCGGCGCCGCGCTTCATCGCCGCGGAGAAGTACGCGAGCGCCGGGAACGCGCGGTTGTCGTTGAGCTCCCGCCGACCCTGCGCGATCAGGCTCTCGGTCAGGCGCTCCTCGGCGAGCTGCGCGGACTGCGCTGCGGCGGACGCGTTGCGCTCGGCATCCGCGCGGCTCTCGTTCGCGGCGATGCTGAGGTACGCCATCATCGCCGCGGTGCTGGCGAGCAGCGCCATCACAGCGACGACGATGCCGCGCCGTACCCGCCGCGCGCGCTGCTGGGCGTGCACGGCTTCGTTCGCAAACGCACGCTCGAGATCGGTGAGCGCGGTCGAGCGCGCCGCGAGCCGGCCGAGCTCGTGAACGGCCTCGCCGCGCCACAGCAGATCGGGCTGGCGCCGCCCGTCGTGCCAGCGCCGGGCCGCGACGCGGAGATCGGCGAGTAGCGCGCGGTCGGCTGCGTCCTCGGTGCGCCAGCGCGCGAGGCGAGGCCAGCGCTCGGCGAGGCACTCGTGCACGAGCTCGACAACATCGCTGCCCTCGTCGTCGCGCACCACGAGCAGGCGTGCGTCGACGAGGTGCGCGAGCACACCGGGTGCACCCGGCAGCTGCTCGAGCTCGCGGCGCTCTGACGGGATGCGAGTTCCGTCGGCGGCGACGAGCCGTGCGAACAGGTCGCGAACGGTCTCCTGATCGCGACGCGCGAGGCTCGAGTACACCTGGTCGGCGTAGGTCGCGAGCGCGCCGGCCACGCCACCGAGCTCGCGATACGCGGCGTGCGTGATCGTGCGCGTCGCGCGATCGCGCGTCTGCCACAGCTGCGCCGCGGTGAACGACAACAGCGGCAGCGAGGCGGGCCGGCCGGCGACCGCAGCGACCATCTCATCGACGACCGCGGGCTCGACGCTGACATTCGCGCGGCGCGACGGCTCGATCACGATGCGGCGCAGCGACTCCGGCGACGGCGCGGCCAGCACGAACACCTCGAACCGACCGCGCAGCGAGGCTTCGCTCTCGATCACCGTCGCGAAGTCATCACGCAACGTGGCGATCACGCGCACCGGTGCGCCCGGTCCATCGGCTGCGGCCGCGAGGGTCTCGGCGAATCGCGTGCGCTCGGCGGGATCCGCGCACAGCGTGACGAGCTCCTCGAGCTGATCGATCACGAGCACGAGCCCACGCTGCGCACTGTCGCCGAGCTCGCGCAGCCGCGCGACGAGTCCGTTGTCGTCATGGCTGTCGCCGCTCACGGGCGGCAGCGCGGCGAGTGCGTGCATCGGGTGCCGGCCCGGCCGCATCGTGAGCACGCGATGAGTGGCACCGAGCCGCGCGACGAGGCCGGCGTGAATGAACGAGCTCTTGCCGACGCCAGACGGCCCGAGCACGGTGACGAGCGGCGAGCGCACCAGGCGATTCGCGAGTGCCTCGACCTCGCGCTCGCGACCAACGAAGTGATCGGCGTCGTCGACACCGTAGGCGGCGAGACCCGGATACGGCGAGCGCTCATCGTCGGCGTCGTGAGCGGTGTCGGCGTCCTCGGTCGACAGCACCGCGAGCACCTGACCGGCGCGCTCGTCATCGCGCTCGAAGCCCCACGGCGCGGCCATCAGGCGCGCGGGACCACGGCCGCTGCGCCACAGCAGAAACAGCTCGGGCTCGGCCGACGGCAGCGGCGCGATCACCTGCGCGAACGGTGACAGCCGGGCGACCACGCGGCCCGCGGCGTCGAGGAGCGCGACCTCGCCGGGCGCCAGCGACGGCCCCCACACCAGCACGCGCTCGCGATCGCGACGACGCGTTCCTTGCCAGCTCTCGGCGACTCCGTCGGCGCCGCCGAGCACGAGCTGATACGCGAGCAGTGGCTCCAGGGCGAGCAATGCCTCGGCGGCACTCGCGATGTCAGCGGACAATGCAGCCGCGGTCCGCGCTCGCTCGCGCTGATCGAGGCGGGTCGCGAGGATGCCGAGCCGCTCGGCACCCGCGAGTGCGCCGGCGAGGGCAGGAAGCGGCTCGGTGGTGGCGACAACCGCCGCCTGCGCGAGTGCGAGCCATGGCGCACCGTCGTCGCGACCGGCAACGCCACGGGCACGCTCGCGAACGCGAGGATCGGTTGCGGTCGTGGCCGGCGGCAGTCCGGCGAGCGCGAGCACGGCGAGCCAGCGACATGTGATCGCGACGAGGTCGCGCAACGCGGCGTCGGCCTCGACGGTGGTGGTCGCACTCGTGAGATGAGCGAGCGCGTCGGCGATCGGTTGCGGCCCGGCGCGCAGCCACGCCTCGCGCGTTGCGGAGTCGAAGATTGGAACCGCCTCGGTCGCGGTGGTTCCCGATGCGCGCTGGATCGCCTCCGACAGCGTGATCGCCGTCGGCCACCGGCGATCTGGATCCTTCTCGAGCGCGCGCAGCACCGCCTCGACGAGCGTGATGCTCACGAAGTCCGGCATCGCGGGAACGGGCTGCCGGGTGTGTGCGTCGGCGAGCTGCGTACGATCGAGCGTGTGAAACGGGAGATGCCCGGCGAGACAGCGGTACGCGAGCACGCCGAGCGCATAGATGTCGGCGCGCGCGTCGACGTCTGCGGGATTCACCCACTGCTCGGGCGACATGTAGTGCGGCGAGCCCAGCGTCGCACCCTGCGCGGTGAGCTCCATATCTTGTACCTGCGCGACGCCTGGTGACGTCGACGTGGACCATTCCGATTTCGCGATCCCGAAGTCGAGCAGCTTCGGCAGTAGCTGCCCGGCGCGCTCGATCACCATCACGTTCGCGCCCTTGATGTCGCGGTGCACGATGCCGAGCTCGTGCGCCGTGTGCAGCACTTCACACAGGCGCGAGAACAGCGGCGCGAACACGCTCGCCGGCATCGCGCCACGGCAGGTCACGAGCTCGTCGAGCGTGATGCCCTTGACGTGCTCCATCGCGATCCACAGCACGTTGTCGGTCTCCGCACCGAACGCGTAGATGTGGGCCGCGTACGGGTGGTCCAGACGCGAGGCGAGCTTGGCCTCGCGCAAGAACCGCTCGATACGGTTGGTCGCGGCCTCGACATCGCGGCGCAGGACTTTGATCACGGCGGACCGGCCGAGCTGGGTCTGCTCCGCGCGATAGACCTCGCCCGACCCCCCTTGGCCGACCTGCTCGACGATCGTGAACCGGCCACCAAGTACGCGACCGATCAGGCTGGGCAAGGCCTGTGCCGGAACGGGTGCCGTGGGTGCCGGCTCCTGTGCGGGCAGCAACTCCGTCGACGGCTCGTCGGCAACACCCACGTATCAGAATGGTACACGAGCGCCGCGAGGCCCGTGATATAGGGTTCATCGATGCGTACCGTTGCCGCACTCGCTCTCACCCTGATCGCATGTGGCCCCGCTGACCGTGATGACGGCACCGGAGGAGGTGGAAGCGGCAGTGGCAGTGGCAGCGGCAGCAACATGGAAGGCTGCTCGGACGAGGCGAAGTTCGTCTACACGGTCGACTCGAACAACACGTTCGCGCGCTTCGATCCGATGACCAAGACGTTCATGAACCTCGGCACGCTGGCGTGCCCGGCGCCGAGCGACGCGCAGCCGTTCTCGATGAGCGTCGATCGCGACACCGTCGCGTGGGTGCTCTACACCAACGGCAAGATCTACCGCGTCGACACGCTCGGCGGCCTGGCGTGCACGGCGACGAGCTGGACCACGACCGGCAGCCTGTTCGAGTTCGGCATGGGCTTCTCCAGCAACGCGGCCGGCTCCACCGAGGACACGCTGTTCATCGCGGGTGGCAGCGATCCGCTGTTCGACACCACGTCGCAGATGGCGACGCTGAACACGTCGACGATGCAGTCGCAGAACATCGGCACCGTCACTGGCTGGCCGGAGCTCACGGGCACCGGTAACGCCGAGCTGTGGGGCTGGTTCCCGGACGAGTCGGCGCCGCGCGTCGAGCAGATCAACAAGACCAACGGCGCCGCGATCAAGACCTACCCGCTGTCCTCGCTGGCCGGCACGCCGACCGCGTGGGCCTTTGCATTCTGGGGCGGCGACTTCTTCATCTTCCTGATGAAGGATCTCGAATCGTCGACGACCGTCTATCAGATCGACGGTGGCACCGGCACGGTCAAGGGCACGACCTCCGCCTCGGGCCGCACGATCGTCGGCGCAGGCGTCTCGACCTGCGCGCCCACGATCATCCTGTAGTCAGGAACAATCGCCGGCGCAGATCTCGCCGGTATCGCAGCGACCATCACCGCAGACAGCTCCGCACGTCGTGCAGTCGGCTGGGCACGAGCGACACGATTCGGCGTCGCTGCACGTGCCATCGCCACACCGTGCTGCTGCAGGATCGCAGACTTCATCGGGCAAGCACGACGGCGTGCAGACGCCCCAGCAATCCTGGTCTGCACACGAGGCGCGACCATCTCCGTCGTGCTCCTCGCCGAGGCGGCAGACATCGTCGGCATGATCCGACGACCAGATCAGCTCCCACGTATCCGCTGCGCCGGCCCACTGGCCACCGGTGTACGTGATGCCGGCGCCGTTCAGGCCCGAGAATGCATACGCACCTGCCGGCGCGAACCGCAGGCCCAGGTTGCCGAGCGAGGTCCACGCCGTGCCCGTCCATTCCCACGCGTCGTAGTAGGAACCACTGAGCAGGACCAGCTTGCGCCGCGCGGGATCCCACGCCATCAGGGGACTCCGACCAGACGGCGTTGCTGCGGTCACAACGGGCGCCCACGTCGTGCCGTCCCAGGTCCACGTATCGAGCAACGTGGTCGAGGACTGCCCCCCGAACAGAACCACCCGCTGGTTGACACGGTCGTAGCCTGCGGCTGCAAGGAAGCGCGCCGGTGGGCTGGCCGGAGGCGCCTTCTTCGTCCACGTCGCACCGTTCCAGGTCCACGTCTCGTCGGAGCACACATCATTGAAGCAGCCGCCAAACGCGACGATCTCCTTGCGGGCGTCGTCGTAGACCACGCTCGGGAACAGCTTCTGCAGCGCAACGGGAAGCGCCCCGCGCGTGGCCCAGCGGGTTCCGTTCCACACGTACGTCATCGTGTTGAGGCCGCCCGTGCCGTCACCGCCGACGAGAATCGTCTCGCGCCGCTCCTGGTCGTACACGACGACGGCGCCGCGTCCGGCGTCGGGCGTGCCGGTCGCTCGCAGGCGAAGCCCCTCCTCGGACAGCTCGTAGGTGTCCGCGTCGTACTCTCCCGCCGTCGTGATGACGTCGCCACCGTAGATCACGACGCGGCGCCGATCCGTGTCGAAGGTTGCCGAGGAGAATCGAACCCCGGTCTCCTCGTGCCACGTCGCGCCGTCGAAGATCCATTGGTCCTCGAAGTACGCGGTCGCGTCACTCGAGCTCGTCGTCGTGTACCTGCTCCCGCCGACGAGGACATTGCGGCCATGGCCGTCGCTCGCGAGGGCCGCAAACGAACGAGGGGGCGGCGGATTCGACGTCACGCTCAGGTTGGCCCACGTCGTACCGGCGCGCGTGTACGTCTGGTTTGTCACCGCTGTCGTCGCTGTCGAGAGGGCGCCACCGAACAGCACGAGGCACTCGCACGAGGTGTTCCATGCGAGGGAAGCCGCATAACGACCTACCGCCGGACCGCCGGTCAGCGAGCCTGCACTCCACGTCCGGTTATCGAGCTCCCACAGATCGTTGAGTACCGTCGAGTTGCTGAGGCCGCCGTACAGGACGATGCGTCCACGCTTCGGATCGAACGCCATGGCGGCGTCGCTCCGCGGCACGCTGATGCCGCCGGTCGCCGTGTTGATCTGCTGGCTCCAGGCTCCGGAGGCATGACTCCAGAACCACGTTGCCGAGGTCCTGGTCTGGGTGAACCCGTCATAGAGGTAGCCACCGTGCACGACGAGCTGATCGTTGATTGGATCGTAGGCGGCCGTCGCGTTGAGCACGTTCGGACCGTCGGTCACGCTCGTCTGCTTCCAGAGTCGCGTCCACGCGGCGCCGTCGAACGCCCACAGCTCTGCGCCGGTGTCGGGTTCGGACAGATAGCCCGAGTACCGGAGCATGCGCTCGTTCTTCGCGTCGTAGGTCAACACGGTTCCGAACGCGTCCGACGGAGGCGGCGGCTGCACCGTGCCCTCGCGCCAGCGGCCATCCCACTCCCAGACATCGTCGAGTGAGACGCTCGAGACGCCCTGCGGCAACAACTTATTACCCAGGCCGCCGAGGACGATGATGCGATCACCCTTGCTGTCGTACGCCGCGCTTGCTCGCATGCGATTCGTCAGGGCGAGCGGGCGATGGAACCACCGCGGCGCCTCGACCTTGCACACGCTCGAGCAGCCATCGTGCTCGATGAAGTTTCCATCATCGCAGTCTTCACCGAGGGTGAGGTCAGTCGTGCCGTTGCCGCACGTCTCGGTGGAGTCGCAGCGCGCCGAGCATGCGTCGCCGTCCAGCGTGTTGCCGTCATCGCAAACCTCGTCGGGGCTGGTGATGTCGTCACCGCACAGCGACGGGATGCACACACCAAGGAAGCACACCTCGACGGCTGTGGTGACATCACAGCTGCCGCCATCCGCGGTGTTCAAGCAGGCCTCCGCTTGCTGCGGCGTGACGCACAGCGAGAGCGCCTCGTTGCAGGTCGTGTCCTCCGGGCAGACGATGCCGTTGGCACACACCACGAGGTTCGACTCGACACACCCTGACACAGCCACCAGCACGAGCAACCAACGCATGGCGCGACAGTACTCGATCGCGCGCGGCTACAGCGAGCCGCTGAGTACGACGTTCACGCCACTGGAGCCCGGCACGATCTGGAGCGTCGTGGTCTGCGCGCCGTGGCGCTCGGTCTTGTTCCTCCCGACGAAGAACAAGACGCCGCTCGTGACCAGTGCCGCGCCGGCACCGACAAACAGCAGCTTCGCGGCGAGGTCGGCGCGTTCACCGCGCGCGTGGAGATCGGGATCGAACGTCGGTCGCTCCTCGACCTCGGTCGCGATCGATCCCGATCGCGAGGCTGCAAATGCGCCGCCGATCACGCACGCGACACCGATGCCGGCCGCGGTGATCGATCCGTACAGATAGCCGCGAGGCATGCGTGGTTCGGGCTCGTCGACGGGCGCGACCGGGTTTGGCAGCGGCGCAGTGATTGGCGTTGGCGTGTCGTCGGTGGGCGCGGTGACCGTCGGTGACGCCTGCGTCGTCGTGCACGCGTCCATGTCGATGATGAACTGATCGACGCGGTCGATGTTCTTCTCGTTCGGGAAGTTACGGCGATAGGTCTTGTAGAAGCTCGCGGCCTGCGCGCAGTCACCTTTGAGTCGGTACGACTGCGCGATGTTGAACAGCGACGGTGCATCGGGGCGCAGCCGATACGCTTCCTTGAACTCGGCGATCGCCTTGTCCCACTCCTGCAGGTCGTAGTGCGAGCGTCCGCGCTGGTACGCCTGATCTGCCTCGGCCGCAGGCTGTGCGTGCGCGAGCGTTGCGGTCGCGGCGACGAGCGCGAGCGAGAGTAGGGATCGAGTGGATCGATTCATCACGGTCACATCGGCGCGTCGGGATCGTCGGTGGGCTTGGGCTTGGCGGGTTTCGCCGGCTT
Organism: Haliangiales bacterium; assembly: GCA_038322185.1. GTDB lineage: Bacteria > Myxococcota_A > Polyangia > Haliangiales > Haliangiaceae > JABFXX01. The sequence continues at coordinate 20,778 of JBBQFU010000066.1, read as the reverse complement.
CGGCGGCGCTGGTTTGCTCGGACGCGCGGGCGCAGGCTTCGCGGTCACGGTCGTGGCAGGTACCGCCGGTTCTGCCGGTGCAGCCGGTGTCGCAGCCGGTGCCGGAGCAGGCGCTACGGCGGCCGGCGCGGGCGGCGCAGGCGTCAATGGTTCCGCGGGGGGTGGTGCGGTGATCGTCGCCGCGGGCGGCGGGGTCGGTGGCGCGTCCTTGCGGAGCAGCAGGAAGGCAATGATCGCGGCGAGCGCAACGACCCCGGCGGCGGCGACGAACAAGATCCGCGGCGACCGGCGCTCGGCGGTCTCCATCGAGGGAGCCGTGAGCGGACCCGTCACCATGATCACCGGCTCGGTGTGGCCGCCCTCGTGGAGCGCCATGCGCTGATGCATGCGGGCGCGACACGCACGCAGTTGCTCGCGTGCTTGGTCGAGCGTCGGCCGATCGTTTGCGTCCTTTGCGAGGAGGTTCGTGATCAGCGCGTCGAGCTCTGGATCGATCTCGGGTCGACGCTCGCGGACCGACGGTGGCGCCTTGAACAGGTGATGCGCGAGCATGTCGGCTGCGTTCGTGGCCGGGAACACGAGATCCCCGGTCAGCAGCTCGTACGCGACCGCGCCGAAGGCGTAGAGGTCGGTGCGATGGTCGACGCCCTGACCGCGTGCCTGCTCGGGCGAGATGTACGCGGGCGTCCCCATCACGTTGCCGGTCTGCGTGCGCTTGGTGCCTGAATCGCTACCAGTCAGCTTCGCGATCCCGAAGTCGAGCAGCTTGACTGCGGGCTTGGCGCCCTCGACCTCGGCGAGGAACACGTTGTCGGGCTTGAGATCGCGATGAACGATGCCCTTGCGATGCGCGGCGTCGAGCGCGATCGCGATGGTGTCGAGGATCGACAGCACATCTTCGAGCGGCAACGCTTCGCGATCGATGCGGGCCGCGAGGCTTTCGCCGCGCAGCTGCTCCATGACGAAGTAGCACCGCCCGTCGGGGAGCGTGCCGAAGGCGAAGATGTCGACGATGTTCGGGTGTCCGATCTGGTTGACCGCACGCGCTTCCTGAACGAACCGTTCGACCGCGTCGGGGTCGACCGAGAGCGCGGGGTGCAGCACCTTGATCGCGGCGCGCTTGCCGATCAGGGGATGGGTCGCGGAGTAGACCTTGCCCATGCCGCCCTTACCGAGCAGTCCGTCGACGCAGTACTCGCCGACCAGAGTCCCCGGCTCGAGGTCGCCGGGGGCACCGTTCGCCACGGACGGCGTGGCCTTCGAGCCGCTCTCGCTCGACATCGTCGGATCTGTCCCGAGGCTGCGGTTCCCACCCACGGCGTCGATCATAGCATCGGGATGCGTGCCCTCCGCGAGACGGACGTGAGGACCATCGGGCCCGGCGAACACTGGCAAACGGGTGCTCCGCTCACCGGATACGGTTACGATAGTCGTGTGAGGTGGAGCGCGATCACCGCGGGTTTCGCGGCGTTGGCCGGCTGTTATTCGCCGAAGTTTCGCGACTGCGAGCAGGCGTGCGGCCCGGCCAGCTCGTGCCCGCCAGGACTCGAATGCGACAACGCGGTGTGCCGCTTGCCAGACCGCGTTGGTACCGCATGTGTTGAGTCGGTGGACGCGGATCCTCCAACGGCCGACGTCAGTCCCGAGGACTGCACGTGGGACCTCGTGTCCACCAACTTCAGTGCAGCGGATGTCGCCGTTGCGAACCCGCCCGCATGGGACGTCATCGCCGACGAGACGTTCACGACGGGCGGCGTCGGTGGTCACGCCGTCAGTCAGACCGGTGCGGATCCGCTGTGGATCGTCCAGCACTCGCGCTTCACGGTCGCGGCGGGCGTGACGCTGACGGTCGAGGGTCCGCATGCACTCGTGATCGCCGCCGACACGATCGACATCCAGGGAACGATCGTCGTTCGAACCGGCACGGTCGACGACACGTGCGATGCGGCGCGAGGCGCCGACTCGTGCAACGCGGGCGCGGGAGGTGGTGGCGGCGGTTACGGCGGACTCGGTGGCGACGGCGGTGGTCCGCCCGCCAGCAACGGAGGCACGGCAACGGGCATCCTGCCGACACCGCTTCGCGCCGGATGCCCTGGTGCACAAGGTGGAGACGGCAGGACGGGCTCCCTCGATCCCACGCCGCAACCCGGTGGCTTCGGCGGCGCGGCGGGTGGTGCGCTGCAGCTATCGGCGCGTCTGTCGATCAATATCGAGGGCACGATCACCGCGAACGGAGGCGCGGGACTCGCCGGCCAGAGCGATATGGCCGGCGCGAACGTATGCCCCAATCTCACCGGCCGCGCCGCAGGCGGTGGTGGCGGCGGTGGCGGTGGCACGATCTTGATCGAGAGCTGCGCGACCGTGATCGCGCCAACCGCGAAGCTGTGTGCGAACGGCGGCGGCGCCGGCGGTGGTGCGGGCGGTGGTAACAGCGATACCGGCATGAACGGCACCGCCGGCTCGTGCGATGTCGCTGCCAGCGGTGGCGCCGGCGAGGTCAATCAGCAGGGCGGGGTCGGCGGCTTCGACGGTGTTCCAGCCGGCGCGGGCGTGATCGCGGGTCGTGGCGGCGGTGGTGGTGGTGGCGCGGTCGGGCGCATCCACGTCCTCCAGGTCGCCGGACCGCCGGTGACTGCGGGCGCGACGATCCGGCCGCCGGCCAATCGCTCGCAATAATTATCGGCAAATGAAGGTGCTGTACCGACATCAGCAACCGTCGCGAAAAACTGAGGCGGGGACAGGGCACAGCATCACAAATCGCTCGCGCGAGTGTGTCGGTTCGCGCCCTTGGCGCGGCAGCCTGTTTGCACGACACGGCAGCGATGTCCGCACCACGTGTGTTTGCCGTCGCCGGCCTCGCTCTCGTGATCGCGCCGCGTACCGCCTCGCCCTGCTCGTTCCCGGCCGCCGGCGAGTTTGCGGTGGATGCAGCATTCGGCAGCGACGTGACGCCGCCCGGCGCGGTCACCGCGAGTGCCACGGTTGCGCGCTATCCCGATCCGCACTCGTCGTGCTTCGACATCGCTCAGGTCGTGCTCGAGGTCGCCGCGACCGATGATGCCGCGCCGGCTGATCGCATCGGGTTTCAGCTGCAGCTCGCCGGCGGTAATCCGCCGCTCGGTCTCCAGCTTCCGGCCATGCCGGTCACGCTCGAGACGACGGGGACGTCGCTGCTCCTGTTCTTCGACTATCGCGACCAGGATGGTTTCGCGTTCGATCTCGAGATCGGCGCGATCGATCTCAACGGCAACGTGGGGCCGAAGACCGTCCTCGCGATCAGCGAGACCGCGAGCGAGGCTGCGAGTGCCGCGGCGTTCGACGACGCCGGCGGCTGTATGGCGACCGGATCGCCGTCATCCCTCGCACCGCTGTTCGCGTTCCTGTCGCTCGCGCTCGCGCGAAGCCGACGACGAACCTAGAGGTCGTATACGACGCCGAACGAGTTGTCGTTCGCCGTGTCGGTCTGCGTCGCGCCGACGCCGCGCCAGCCGACGATCAGCAGCTTGCCGCCAGACACCGCGCCGCCCCACCACTGGTCCTCGGTGCCAGCGTCGAGGTCGAACGTGTGCACGCCGTCGCCGAAGGCGGTGTCGCGCGCACCCGTGCTGGTGAGGAGCACGACTGCGGCGTCACGTGCGCCGGCGCCGCCGATCGAGCCGATCAGTGCGGTCTTGCCACCGGGGAGGCCGACCGCGTTGCGGCAATTCGCGCCGAGGAGCATGCCCGACGGATCGACCGTGACGACGCCCGTGGAACCACCGAAGGTTGTATCGCGAGCACCGGTCGTCGCGTTGAAGCGGAGCGAGGCCCACACGTTCGCGGTGCCCGACTCGCGGCCGTAGCCGGCGGTCGTGATGACGTTGTTGTCGACCGCGAAGCTGTAGATCTCGGTCTGCAGGGTCAAGACGACCTCGTGGAACAGCGGGAAGCCCGGGTCGAGCATCGCGCCACCGGGGACCACGCGATAGAGAACGGGCTGGGGCGTGCCGTTGCTCGCCGTCGTCTTCGCATAGCCACCGGCGATCACGCTGCCGTCGGCGAGGACGCTGAGGCCCTTCGCCGTGGCCACGCCGTCGGTCTCGCTGAGGTCGAGCAGGAACCTGCCCGGCGTCGAGGCGGTCACACCATAGGTCACGTCGAGGATGCCGGCCGCGGTCAGGCGGGCGACCGTGAAGTCGCTGTCCTGCCGGGTTCCGCCACCCGCGATGTCATTGCGCGAGGCCGCGTGAATGAACAGCGTGTCGTTCGGGCCGACCGCGAGGCTGCGCTGCGAGTCGAGCGCCTTGTACACGGAAGGCACCACCGTCGTGTCCTCGTACGCGGTGCTCAGGTTGACGCGCGAGGTGCCACCGATGCCGAAGTTGGTGTCGAGCACACCGGACGCGTCGACGCGGAACAGGCCGATGTCCTTGTCGGCGGGGTTGGTATCGTTGGCGATCGTGCCGGCGACGACGATCTTGCCGTCGGACTGGACCGCGATATCGATCTCGTCGCTGCCACCCTTGAACACGAGCGTCGACGTGTAGAACCCGGTCGTCGCGAACGATGTGTCGAGCGCACCAGCTGCGGTGAGCTTCGCGACGATCAGGAACTTGTCGCCGGTCGGCGTCTCCGCTGCGAAGCCGGCCGCGTAGAACGTGCCGCTGGGACCGGGGGCGACGGACATCAGCTGGTCCGGTCCATCGGTCGAGATCGCGATCACGTTCGGCGTCGGTACGACGTAGGGGTCGATGGCAGCGTCGACGGCGGCGTCGATGTCGATCATGCCGGCGTCGGGCTTGGCCGGGGAATCATCACCACAGGCAGCGAACAGGAGAGCAGACAGCGTGAATAGTTTTTTCATAAATCAGAACCTTGCCTTGTAGCCCGCAGCAAACATCCGGGGCGGATTAGGACGCGCCCCGTACGGGCGACGCGAAATGATGACTTGCTCGTCGAAGACGTTGCTGCACGTGACGTACAGCTCGGCCCACTTCTCGATGCGAGCGTGTGCATTGAGATCGAGCGTGAACAGTGAAGCGAGCTGCTCGCGCTCGTCGATGGCACCCTGGCCCGCGACATCGCGCGCTTCGCCTTGATAGCGAGTGGTCGCGCCGATCTCCCAGCGCGGGAGCTTCGCGGACGCCGACACGGCGATCTGGTGTTGCGGGAGGTAGGGGAGCTCGTCGCCCTCCATCACCTCGCCCCAGCCGGCAAAGTCGGACTCGAATGCATGCTGGAAGCGCGACCGCGTCCACGTGTACGCGACGGAGAACGGCAGCGTGAGCTTCTTCGCGCGGTAGAGCGGAACCTCGCCGCCGATCCGCGCCTCGGCACCCCACGCGAGCACGGCGCCGCCGTTGAACTCGGAGCCTTCCTGCGCCTCGGTGCAACCGGCCGCGAGCGTGCACGAGCCCTTGAGGTTCGAGTAGTCGCTGACAAAGCCGATCACGTCGGCGCTGATGCGCTCATCGCGCCAGCGCGCGCCGGCCTCGTAGTTGATGCTCGACTCCGGGCGCACACCAGATGCCGCCGATGGCGCCACGGGCACGAACCCGCGGTGCACGCCGGCCAGCACGCTGGCCTCGTCGGTGATGTGGTACTCGGCGCCTGCGCCGGGGATGAGCACGCCGTAGTCGCCGTCGTGCTGGGTCATGGCGAGGTAGTCGGCGAAGCGATAGTCGAGCAGCTCGAGGCGAACGCCGGCCGAGATCTCGAGGCGCTTGTAGTGAACCTTGTCCTGCGCGAACAACGCGAGGGCGGTCGTCTCGGCGCGGCTGTCGAGCACCGTCGCTCGCGGGCGGGCAGCGCGCACGAGGTTCCCGCCGAGCATGTCGTAGGTGTCCTCGTAGCGGAGCCGATCGGCGCGATCGAAGTGGATGCGCACGCCTGCATCGATGTGATGGTTGACCGGACCGGTCGTGTGCTCGACGGCGAGCTTGGACTGCACGCCTTGCGAGGTGAACGTGCGGTCGTTGGTGCCGAGGATCAGCTGCTCCTCGGGGCTCGCGCTGTCGAGCGCGCCGGTGACGATGCCGTAGTACGCTTGGTTCGAGCCGACGTTCGGATTCGCGAGCAGCTCGTAGAAGTCGCGCTGGCCGACGAAGCCGTCGACCTTGCCCCACGCGCGGTGGAACTTGTGGCGATACATCACGGTCTCGACGCGCGCGTGCAGTCCGAGATCGACTCGATGCGTGGCGCGCGAGCGCCAGTGGTCCCAGTTCATCTGATCGAGCTGCGACGCGATGTAACGGCGCTGCGGTGCCGAGTTGAAATCGTCGTCGGTGAGCCCGATGTACGTCTCGTTCGAGGTCTCGTCGCCGTAGCCGATGCGCAGGTCGAGCGTGTGATAGGTCTCGGCGGTTGGCTCCGACATCAGCCGGCCGGTGATCTGGACGTCGTTCTTGTCGAAGCCGGTGTTGCCACCGCCATCGAGATCCTTGAACCCGTCGGTGCGAAGCTTGACGTACTCGGCCATCACGCCCCACGTCTTCGCGCGCTCGGCGGCGCGGGCGTGGAGCTTGCCATAGAGGTTGCTGCCTCCAGCGACGTCGACGTAGCCGGCCCGCTCGCCGGGGAACGGTTCGCTGATCATGTCGATCGCACCACCGACGGTCGCCGGGCCGTATTTGATCGCCGACGGTCCCTTCGTGACCTCGATGCCCGACATCCGCGTGACGAGCGGAACGTAGTAGGCGGCGGGGGCGGTGTACGGAGCCGGCCCGCTCAGCACGCCGTCTTCCATCAACGTGACCTTCGCGCTGCGATCCGCCGCCGCGCCACGCATGCCGATGTTGGGGCGAAGGCCGTAGCCGTCCTCGTCGCGCAGGTACACGCCGGCAACACCGCGCAGCACCTTGTGGAGATCGTCATTCTCCTCGCGCTCGAGCGCCTCCTTGCTCAGCTCGGCACGCGCGCCGGGCGGCGCCTTGTCGACGACCTCGATCGTCTCCTCCTCGTCGGACGGCGCGTCGACCGCAGGCGTGGGATCGGTACCCGCGACCACGTCCTGCGCAGCCGCTGGCGACGCGACGAGCACGCACGCGCCGAGCAACCATCCGATGAGGCGGCGCTCAGTCGTTATCGGATGCGACGTCATCGGGGATGTCGAGCGCCAGCACGGTGAGGAACTGGCTCTTGAGGTCGTTGGTGAACAGCTTGACCGCAGCGTGCGTGTCGACGATCGACTGGTAGTTGGTGGTGAGCGCGCCGAGGAAGCTGTCGGGCAGCGCGTTGGCCTTCGCGAGCGCGCCGTCGATATCAGCGGTCATGCTGGCTGCCAGCGCGGGATGGCCGACCTCGACGAGGAAGTCCTCGAAGCCCGGCCCATCGGTGGCCGCGAGAGAGCCGCGTGCGGTCCGCGTACCCGTCAGACCTTCGCGCAATGCGAGGAGGTTCGCGCGGATCGCGAACGATGCGCGGTCGGCGTAACGCAGCTCGACCTCGCGCTCGCACGGCTCGTTGACCGCGCCGCACGAGTTACCGACGACAATGCCCGCAGCCTCGCCGAGCTTCATGTCCTTGACGGTGCGATCGACGAAGAAGAACGAGCTCGAGACGAGGTTCACTGCCTCGTGCGCGTTCTCCAGTGACGAGCCCTGGCCTGCGCGTGCGAGCTCGCTGGCATAGTCGCCACCGCCTTCGCTTGCCGGGCGCCACGCGGTGTGGAGCTCGGTCGCTGCGGCAGCGACATCGACGGCGAGCGTCGCCGCGAGCCGGCAGCGCGCGCGGGGCAGGTCGGCGGCGAGCGCGGCCCAGCCCGCCGGCTCGAGCGCGCAGTGATGCGCGGTACCGGTCTGGTACAGCAGGAACTCGATCGTGGTGAGCGAGCGCTGGCGACCGAGCTTGGTCGACAGGTCGTAGCTCGTCGGAGCATTCCAGTGCGAGATCACATCGCGATCGATCTCGCACGGTGCGAGCGCGGGCCACGCGTAGATCCGATCGCGCAGCACCTTGTTGTCCATCGCGGCGGGCCCGACCAGCAACGCATCGGCGTGCGCCCACGCTTCGACCGCGGCACGCCACGCGCTATCGGCCGCGGTGCGCGCGGTCGCGATCGTCGGCGCGTCGCCGCCATCGAGTGCGGTGCAGAACGCGGTCACCGCGCTGGGCACGGCGGCAGCGGCCGCATCGACCTCGGCCTGGATCGGCAGCAGGATGTTCGTCGCGAGATGCGCGAGCAGCGCGTTGCGATCGAAGCCGGTCTCGAGCGCGTCGACCTTCGCGGTGCCGCCATTCCCGCACGCAGCGAGCAGAGCGGTGCCTGCGGAGAGTGCGAGTACAGCCGAGCGGGTCATCGCTGGTGATACTCCAGGATTTGAAAGTGACTTTCAAGTCCGAATTCAAACTTCAACGAAGTGGTTGAATTACCGGTGGTTCAGTAAGTGGCTGCGGGAGGACCCACTCCCGTGGTCCAAGGTCTCGAATCGTCAGCAGATCCACGGTCGGATCGATCAGCGGTGCGGGGGCCCGGCCGTTGAGCGAGACGCTGGTCTCGGCGAACACGCGGACGTGACGAAATCCGCGCGCTCGCATCGCCCTCCCGATCTGGTGGGCGACCTGCAGGATCAGATCGGGCTGCCCGGCCATCTCGCGTTCCTGCCGCCAGGTCAGGTACGTGCTCGGCGGAACTTCGATGCGTTTGCCATCGAGCTCGGCGATGAACGTGACCGCGCCGTGCTTCTCGCGAATCATCACGTGCCACGCGAAGCGCATCCCGTCCTCGTTCCACAGCACGCTGCCGGGATAGATCAGGTGACGCAGCGGTAGCGCGAGCTGCACCACGATCCAGATCGCGATCGCGATCCGCGCGCGACGTGAGGGCAGCGGCAGCGGGTCGGTTGCCACGCTCGGCGCGCTCCGCACGAACCGGCGCGGCCACGACGGCGAGAAGAAGATCATCGCCGCGCTCGTCATGATGAGCGGGAACATGCCGATGTTGAACAGGTAGCCGGTGAGGCCGTGGAATGCGATCAGCGCGACGTACGCCGGGACGCGCGTGCGCGCCCACGACAGCCAGAGCACGATCGTGGTGTCGAACAGAAATCCCGCCCACGACATCGCGAGCGCGACGCTCGGCTCGTCGAAGAGCGCGCCGATGATCGGCGTCTCGGTGCGCGCAGCGAGCCAGATGTTGAGCGGCTGGCCGTGCAGTAGCCAGTCGCTCTTGGCCTTCGCGAGGCCGGCGAATACGTAGACCACGCCGACCTGAAATCGCACGAGCCACACGATCCACGCGGGCACGTGCTCGCGACGCAGCTCGGGTCGCCGCCGAACGTCGACCGACCACGCCGCGTTCGCCGGTACGAACACGAGCAGCCCGCCGAGCAGCACGACGAGGTAGTGGTGGTTCAGGTAGTTCGTGATGTCGAGGAGCTGCGTGTACGCGAAGCCGAGCGTGAACAGCGCCGCAGCGACGCGCGCCCATGCGCCGAGCAGGATCATGAACGCGAGCAGCGCGAGCACGCCGTAGTGCACGTACATGCCCCACACGGGCCACGGCTCGACCCAGTGAAAGCCTGGATACGTGAAGAAGAACGTCGGCTCGCCGTAGACCTGCGGGATCTGTCCGGACGCGAGCTGGCGCACCAGCCCGGCGACCATCACCGCGCCGAAGATGATGCGAAACACTGCGAGCGACGCGATGTCGACGGGCCGTTGGGCCGCGGTCGTCATGCGTTCGCGCGTGGTCACCGCGCGACTTGTACTACGCGAACCTTACTTGCGCTCGAGAATGATCAGGTCGACACGGTCGTTGATTGCCGCGGCGTTCTTGGTCTTCGGATCGACGAGCGGGTTCTGACCGCCAAAGCCGCGCGGGTCGATGCGCTTCTCCTCGATGCCGTACTTGATGAGGAACTCGCGAATCGCGTGCGCGCGTTGCTCGGACAGGCGCTTGTCGTCGTCGGGCTTCTTCGACGGGTTCACGTAGACCGTGATGCGCAGGCGGAGGATCTCGGGATGCGCCCGCAGCGTCGCGCCGATCTGCGCGAGCATGTTCAGGCTCTCCTCCTGGATCACCGTCTTCTTGAACACGATCGACTCGAAGAGCTCGAGACGGTCTGGGCTCACGACCACGAGTGCGTTGCCGCGGTCAGGACAGCCGTCGTCGTCGTCGACGCCGTTGATGACCTCGGCCTCGTTCGGGCACTTGTCCTGTGCGTCGAGGAACGAGTCGCCGTCGTTGTCCGGATCAGGACAGCCGTCCATGTCCTTGTAAGAGTCGCGGTCCTCGGGCTCGAGCGGGCACTTGTCGTTCGTATCGACAACGCCATCGGCGTCGTTGTCGGCGTCGACGCAGCCGTCCTCGTCCTGGTAGCCGTCCTTGTCCTCGGCGTCGAGCGGGCACTTGTCGAGGCTGTCGGTCACGCCGTCGGCGTCATTGTCCAGGTCCGGACAGCCGTCGGTGTCGTCGAACAGGTCCTTGTCCTCGGCTTCCTCGGGACACTTGTCATCGGCGTCGAACACGCCGTCACCATCGGTATCGACGGCGGGCGGCGGTGGTGGGGGCGGCGGCTCGGCGGGCTCGCGGCTCGGGCGATACGACACGCCGAACATGAATTCGCCGAGGCTGGCGTTGAGGTGAAACGGAGGCTGCTGCGATGGTGCGCGCAGGAACCGACCGTCGAGGCGAATCGTGACCGACCGGTGAACGGGGAAGCGGATGCCGGCACCGATGTGCGGGGCCCAGTCGGTATCGCTGCCGAGCGTGGTGTCGGGCGACGAGATGTGATCGAAGCCATCGCCGATCGCGACGTAGGGCACGACGTACTTCGACAGATCGAGATACTGGAACAGCAGCTGGAGCCGGCCGCCGTAGATGCTGGCGGACTTGTCCGTGTACTTGGTCGCCGTCACGATCACGTTGAGCTCGGCCTCGACGGCGAACCACGGCTTGACGAAGTACGCAAAGCGCAGGCCGAACAACGGGCTCAGCCGCTTGAGCTCCTCGCGGACCGGCAGGTTCGGGTCGCCGACCTGGCCCGGGAACAGACCGTGGTCGTAGAACTGGTGGAAGTAGTTCGAGATGAACCCGCCCGTGTAGATGCCGAACTCAATCGGCATCGACGCGTCGTCTCCGGACGGCTCGCCCGTCTCCATCTGCCCGACGACGGCATCGTCTGCGGCTGCGGTGGAGCTGGCGGCTACGAGGACAAGACAGGCGGAGAGACTACGCACCCGAATTCATTCTACGCCCGGAGCGCCTCGCGCGCGCGATTTTGCTGCGCCTTGAGCACTACATAAGCGGTCATGTTGACGATGTCCTCTGCGGAAACCTCGTTCTGCAGCGCGGCACAGGGCTTCGATAAGCCCAGCAGAATCGGCCCGACCGCCGACGCGCCGCCCAGGACCTTGAGCGTCTGGTATGCAGCATTTGCGGGATCGAGGTAGGGGAACACGAGCGTGTTCGCAGCCCGGGTGAGCCGCGAGAAGCCGAAGTACTGCTTGCGGCGCTCCGGGTCGAGCGCCATCTCGGGCTGCATCTCGCCATCGATCTCGAGGTCGGGGCGCTTGGCGCGGACGATATCGATCGCGTCGCGGATCTTGCGTGTGCTCGGCGAGTCGACCGAGCCAAAGTTCGAGTACGACACCATCGCAACACGCGGGGTGATGCCGAAGCTCTGCACGGCCTCGGCGGTCTGCAGCGTGATGTCGGCGAGCGCCTCCGCGTCGGGGTCGATGTTGAAGACGGTGTCCGAGAAGAACTTCACGCTGTTCTGCAGCACCATCATGTACATGCCGACAGCGACCTTGACCTGCGGCTGCAGCCCGAACACTTCCAGCATCGGGCGTACGGTGTCGGGATAGTTGAGGCGCAGACCACTGACGACACCATCGGCGTCGCCGCGGTCGACCATGATCGCCGCGTAGTAGTCGCTCTTCTGCAGCAGCGCCTGTGCGCCGAACGCGGTCAGGCCCTTGCGCTGGCGCAGCTGGTAGAGGCGATCGGCGTAGTCCGCACGGTGATCCGTGCGCGGGTCGATGACCTCGACGCCGTGCGACAGCATATCGAGCGACATCTCGTTGCACAGCTTCTCGATCTCGGGCTGCCGGCCGAGGAGGATCGGCTTGGCGATCCCCTCGTCGACGATCTGCTGCACGGCGCGCAGCAAGCGAGCCTGCCCGGCGTGAGGGAACACGATGCGTTTGGGATCGCGGCGGGCTTCGCGGCCGATCGTGCGCATGATCGAGTACGCGGCGTTGCTGCTCTTGCCCATCAGGCGCTCGCGGTACTCGCCCGGGTCGAACGTGATGCGCGCGACCTTCGACTTCATCGCCGCTTCGGCGACGGCCGGCGCGACCCACCACAGCACGCGCGGATCGAACGGCTTGGGGATGAAGTAGTCGGGGCCCATCTTCAGCGACTTGCCGCCGTACGCCATGATCACGCTATCGGGCACGGGCTCGCGCGTGAGCTGGGCGAGTGCATGCGCAGCCGCGAGCTTCATCTCCTCGGAGATCGTGCTCGCGCGGCAATCGAGCGCGCCGCGGAAGATGTACGGGAACCCGAGGACGTTGTTGACCTGGTTCGGGAAGTCGGACCGGCCAGTCGCGACGAGCGCATCGGGCCGCGCGGCGATCGCGTCGGGATACGAGATCTCGGGGTCGGGATTCGCGAGCGCGAAGATGATCGGTCGCTCGTTCATGCCCGCGAGGTACTCGGGCTTGACCGTGCCGGCGACCGACAGGCCCATGAACATGTCGGCGCCCTTCATGGCCTCTTCGAGCGTGCGGCGGCCATCGTCGGGGATCGCGAACTTCTGCTTGTGGCGGTTGAGGTCCGTGCGGCCCTGGTGAATCACGCCCTTGCTGTCGACGAGCACGACGTTCTCGCGCTGGATGCCGAGGCTGCAGAAGAACTCGACGCACGCGATCGCGCCGGCACCTGCACCTGAGACGACGAGCTTGATCGAAGGCAGCTCCTTGTCCGCGAGCTGCGCCGCATTGAGCAGGCCCGCGCCCGAGATGATCGCCGTGCCGTGCTGGTCATCGTGGAACACCGGGATGCGCATGCGCTTGCGCAGCTTCTCCTCGATCTCGAAGCACGCTGGCGCCGAGATGTCCTCGAGATTGATCCCGCCGAACGTGGGCTCGAGCGCGGCGACGATGTCGCAGAATTTGTCGACGTCCTTCTCGTTCACCTCTAGATCGAACACGTCGATGTCGGCGAACTTCTTGAACAGGCAGGCCTTGCCCTCCATCACGGGCTTGCCGGCGGCAGCGCCGATATCCCCGAGGCCGAGGACGGCTGTGCCGTTCGTGATCACCGCTACCAGGTTGCCGCGGGCGGTGTACTCCCAGCTCTTGTCCTCGTCCTTCTGGATCTCGAGGCACGGCTCGGCGACACCGGGCGTGTACGCGAGCGACAGATCGATCTGGCTGACGAGGGGCTTGGTCGGGATGACCTCGAGTTTTCCCTTACGACCGCGCGAGTGATATTCCAGCGCGTCTTCCTTCCGGCTCATAGGGCCCGAACCTAGCCGATCGCGCGATGCTACGATAGCGACGCGCATGGGCTGGCTCAAAGGCATGCTCTCCGGCGGCGGCGGCGAGCTCGGCTGGGATGACCTGGTCCGTCAGGTCGTCGAGGCGATCGCGGCGTTGCGGCGCTACGGCCCCCGCGGTGAGGTGGCTTTCCCCGAGGAGGTCGTCGTGCGGATCACCGTCGCCGGCGATGGCGTGACGGTGATCCAGGGCTTCATCGATCGACCCGAGCTCGACCGCGAGGTCAGCGCAGCCCTCGCGAACAAGTGCGACGTGGCCGTCGGCGCACTTCCTGCGCGTGGCTACGTGGTGTCGCCCGCCGATCGCACGACGGTGACGGCAACCGAGGGCGCGCCCAAGACCTGGAGATTCTCGATCACAGGTGGCGATCTCGATGGCCAGGTGATCGCGCTGCCGTCGGGCTGGAGCGAGCTCGGCTTCGGGCGCGGAACGGAGAACGAGCTGGTGATCTGCGACAAGACAGCGTTCGTGAGCCGCCGGGCCGGGCGCCTGTACCGCGCGGGGCACCTCATCGAGGTCGCATCGCTCGACCAGGCCGACGAGCTGGTCGTGCGGCGCGCGTCAGGCGAGACGCTGCGTCCGGCGCGAACCTCGCGTGGCCGCGTGGTGATCAAGGAAGGCGACGTGATCGAGCTCGGCGATGGTCGCGGAACGCTCGTGCGCCTCGTGCTGGAGCGCGTGTCGTGAGCGCGATCGACAAGGACGGGTTGGATCAGTTCCGGGTCAAGTTCGGCGAGCTCGCGAAGGTGAAGCGCGGCGAGCCAGTGCTCATCGACCCGTTCCTGATCGCGCAAGCGATCGGCCTCGTGATGCGCGAGTGCAACGTGCGCTCGGCAACGGGCAAGCCCATCGCGTGGAATGACTACCGGCTCATTCTCTCGCGCAGCGACTACGAGCGGATCCGACCGCTGCAGGCGATCCTCGAGCGCGACCTCAAGACCGTGCTCGCGCAGGCGGCGGCCGCGCGGACCGCCGAGCTCGTCGGTGACCTGAAGATCGCGGTGGTGGCCGACGAGGCCGACGAGCTGCCGGCGGCGCAAGGCGTGGTGCGCGTGGCGTTCGTCCCGACGGAGAAGCTGGCCGCGGCGCGCAACGGCGAGATGACGATGCGGCTCGATGCGTGGTCGGCCGCAGGCGAGATCGTCGCGAAGGCGCCGAAGCCCGGCGCGGACACCGTGTTCGTCGACGACTCGGTCTCCAGCGATCGCTGCAGTGTGTACTGGGCAGGCGGGCGTGCGTCGCTCGCACTGAATACGACGGTCGTGCTGGGCCGACCGCACCCCCATGCGCCGCCGCAGTTCATCGCGCTCACGGGTGCCGGCTCGACGGTCAACAAGCAGCACTGCTTCCTCGTCGCGACCGCGACCACGTTGCGCGTGGGTCGCTTCGTGAAGGCCAACCCGGTGCACGTCAACGGCACCGCAGTGACGGCCGGCGAGGAGGTCGAAGTGGCTCTTCCCGCCGAGGTCTCGCTGTCGCGCGGCGACTTCACGGTCAGCGTGCAGCGGTGACCTGGCGATCGATTCTCGTCCTTGCCGCATGCGACAGCGGTCCTCCGCCGCCGGCTCCCATCCTGTCTTCGGTCCCGCCAGCGGTCCGGGCGGTGTCGCGGTGACGCTCTCGGTCAAAGGCTACGTGGCGCATCTACAATCTGATCGGGGCGCCGATCCACGGTGCGACTGCGCAGATCGGCGAGCAGGACCTGCGCCGCGTGTTCGGTGGCAAGACCGGCGAGCAGCTCAAGGCCGAGATCGAGGCGCTTCGACCGAGCCGCGCATGGCGAGCGGGACCCGCAAGGTCCACAACCAGCGCGTACGTCCCGGCCAGTGACGCACGAGAAGATGAGCTTGCGATTCGGCTACACGACGGCCGCTCGTCTTGTGGATCGGCGCGCGTTCGCGACGTCCTCGCGGTTGCGTCGTGCGCTGGCGCGGCGCGGCCGGGGCCGTGCTGCGTATCGGGGAAAGCTCGCGCCGCGGCGAACTGCTTTGGTCTAGGTTTGATGGACCAAGTCCAGGTCCAGGTCCAGGTCTTGGATCTGGTCTAGGTCTTGGATCTGGTCTAGGTCCAGGATTTGGTTCTGCTCCTGGTCCTAGACCTAGGTCCAGGATTTGGTTCTGCTCCTGGTCCTAGACCTAGACCTAGACCTAGACCTGGACCTGGTCCAAGACCTGGACTTGGACTTGGACCTGGTCCATCAGACCAAGACGAGTCGCGCATAATGTCCACCGGTCGTCCGTCTCGTGGCTCGAAATGCAGTTGCTACGCCGCACACCCATCCTCGTCGAAGTGATCGCGCTTCTCGGCGCGATCGCACTCGCCTGGTGGCTCGGCACCTACGCGACGAACGCCTGGCTCGCGCGCGCCGCGGTCCTGAGCGTCGACGCGAAGCTCGCGGCGCCAGATCCCGCCGTCGTGAGAGGTGCGGCGCAGACCGCGTGTCTCTACTTCACGCTCGGTGCCGCCGCGCTCGCTGCGGCACGCGCGTGGAATCTGCGTAAAGCGGGCGAATCCTCCGTCGCGATCCCGTGGCTGCTGCCGGCCGCCGTCTTCGCGTCGCTCCTCGGCCTCACGTTGCATCTCGCCACCGTCGATGTCTCGCGCGGCATCATCTTGCTGCCGACCGCCGCGGGCTTCGCGCAGGGCTTCCTGATCGGCGCGTTCGCTGGCGCCGCGATCCTCGTGATCCCCGTCGATCTTGCCGAGTGGGTCGGTCGCGCCAGCATGCCGATCGCGATCACGATCGCCGTGATCTTCGCCGCGCTCGCGATCGCCGGATCGGGTCCCGCCGGATCCGGCACGCGCATCAACCTCGGACCGCTGCAGCCGATCGAGCTCGTGAAGCCGCTCGCCGTGGTGTTCCTCGCCGGTTACCTCGGCGGCAGGGCGTCGAAGCTGCGCTGGCAGCGGCAGCGCGTGCTCGGTCTGCGCTGGCCCCGCATCGAGCTGCTCGTCCCCGCGCTCGTCGCGCTCCTGGCGATCGTCGCGGGCCTCAAGATCATCGGCGACCTCGGCCCGGTGTTGCTGCTCGCGTTCGTGTTCCTCGGGATGTTCTTCGTCGTCACGCGCGCGACCGGCTGGGTCGTCGTCGCGCTCGCACTTGTCGCGCTGCTCGTCACGCTGCTCGCGTTGTGGCCGAGCATCGCGGGCGGCGGCACGGTGAAGACACGCCTGCTGATGTGGCAGGCACCGTGGACGAACGGGCTCCCGAACGGGCACCAGCTCGGCGAAGGCCTGTGGGCGATCGCCGCCGGCGGCTGGGACGGGCAGGGACTCGCGCAAGCGATCACGCCGCTGCCGCCCGCGGGCAAGACCGACCTCGCCCTCGCCGTGATGGCCGAGCAACTCGGCGCGCTCGGGCTCGTCGCGTATCACGTGCTGATGGGCGCGCTCGTGCTCGGCGCGTTGCGGGTTGCCGGCCGCAGCCGGACGGCCGAGCGCGTGCTGCTCGCGAGCGGCATCGCGATCCTGCTCCTCGCGCAATGGCTCGTGATCGAGGCGGGCACGCTCGGACATCTGCCGCTCACCGGCATCGTGGTGCCGTTCCTGTCGGCGGGCCGCAGCAGCATGGCGGTGTTCGTGCTGCTCGCCGCGTTCGTCGCGCGTCTCGCACTCGATGCCCGGCCGCGCGCACCGTCGACCGAGCTAGTCGAGCTTCATGGTGCGACGCGCGGTGTGCAGCGGTTCGCGCTCGTGGCAATCGGCGCGGCGCTCGCGGCGAGCGTGTTCGCCGCGGTGGTCGATCGACCGGGCACACTCGCGCGCGGCATCGCGATGCGCCTCGCCGACGGCACGCGCATCGTGCGGCAGAACCCGCGGCTCGTCGTGCTCGCATCACGCGTGCGCCGCGGATCGATCCTCGACCGCAACGGCGAGGTGCTCGCCGCCTCGACGCCGGGTGGCCGCACGTATCCGCTGAAGACGGCGCTCGGCACACTGCTCGGCGTGTATCCCGCGGATCGCCTGCTGCCCACGTGGGCGCTCGAGCGCCGCCTCGACGATAAGCTGCGCGGCTACGCCAATCTGAAAGGCTTCGTGCCGCTGATCGATCTCGAGCCGAAAGCGCGGGCGACAGCACTCGCGGCGCGAGACGCGGACATCGGATCGCGCAGCGTGCGCATCTCGCTCGATGCCAAGCTGCAGGCGAAGGCGGCGCAGCTCGCGCAGGCGGTCGTCTCGCGCGGCAAGCTCGCGGCGGCGGCCGTCGTGATCGATGTCGACACCGGGCAGATCCTCGCGCGCGTGCAGGCGCCCGACTACGATCCGAACGCGCCCCGCTTCGCATCCGACAAGCGCGGCGCGTACGGCACGTGGGGCGACAAGACCGGGCTCCACGGCATGTTCCAGGCGGGCTCGGTCGCGAAGCTGTTCACCGCGCTCGCGGCGGTGCGCGCTGAGGCCGCGGATCAGACGTTCGCGTGCGTCGAGAAGGACAAGCAGGGCCCGCTCTACACGCAGAAGGGCTGGCCGAATCCGGTGCACGATCACTCCGGGGATCGACCGCATGGCCAGCCCGGCCTCGTCGAGGCGATCGCGGTGAGCTGCAATGTCTACTTCGCGCAGCTCGGCGTCGCGCTCGGTCCCGAGCCGTTCGCGCAGCTCCGCGACGACGGCGTCGAGATCGGGTTCTCGTCGAAGCTCGACGTCGGCGCCGCCGGCACACGCCAGCTCGCGTCGAGCGCGTTCGGCCAGGGCGCGATGGTGATGAGCGTGCTGCAGGCCGCGCGCATGGTCACGGCGATAGCGAACGCGGGCCAGTACATGGTCTGCCCGCTCGAGATCCCGGCGACGTGCGCCGCGCAGAACATCGTGAACAACCCGGCCGCACTGCTGCCGGTGATCGCCGGGATGCGCCGCGTGCTCACGCACGGCACGGGCGCGCGGCTGGTGCAGCCCGCGGGCTTGCGCGTGTACGGCAAGACCGGAACCGCCGACGTCCGCGGCTTCGTCGGCGAGCAACCGTGGGGGATCGCGCCGGCGGCGCAGGCCGCTCCGCACTCGTGGTTCGTCGCATTCGCGGAGCCCACGCGAATTCGCGAGGGCGAGCTCACCGCGCCGGGGCGACTGGCGATCGCGGTCGTCGTGCCGCGTGGTGGCACGGGAGCCTCGGCGGCAGGACCGCTCGCGATGCAGATCCTCGCCGCGGCACGCGAGCTCGGATATCTCCAATGATTCGTGCAGCTCACCATCCGACGGTGTGCCTTGCCCACCTACCTCGAGCGCGGTCATGATTCCCGGCGTGGCGGACGAGACCCAGCACGTGCCCGATGGGCCGCTCGCCGCGAAGGCGGTCGCGCCGCCGGCGAGCGCGTCGACGAAGTTCGGTCGCTATCAGGCGACGACGACACTCGGTGCGGGCGCGATGGGCACCGTGTATCGCGCGCACGACGAGCTGCTCGGCCGCGACGTCGCCATCAAGTCGCTGACGGCCAGCGGTGAGCTCGGCATCCGCGAGCGATTCGTGCGCGAGGCACGCGCGATCGGCGCCGTCCACCACCCGAACATCCTCGCGGTGCACGACGTCGGCGAGGAAGGCACCACGCCGTTCATCGTGATGGAGCTCGCCGCCGGCGGCTCGCTTCGCGAGCGCATCAAGGGTGAGTCCGGCTCGGGCGCGCCACTGCCCGTCGAGACCGTGCGCGAGATCGGCATCCACATCGCACGCGCACTCGCAGCTGCCCACGCCGCCGGCATCGTTCACCGCGACGTCAAGCCGGCGAACATCCTGTGCTCGACGCCGAGCGGTCATTCGCCGCTGTGGAAGCTCGCCGACTTCGGCATCGCACACGTTCCCGACTCGACGCTCACGATGACCGGCCAGTTCCTCGGCTCACCGTCGTATGCCGCACCCGAGTCACTGCGTGCCGGCCAGTTCGGTCCCGCGTCGGATGTCTACAGCCTCGGCGCCACGCTCTACGAGGCACTCGCCGGCTCGCCGCCGCACGGCAATCACGACATGCAGTCGCTCGTCCGGAAGCTCGAGCAGGACGCGCCACCGCTGCAGACACGCAATCCCGCCGCGCCGCGGGCGCTCGCCGACCCGATCATGGCGGCGCTCGCGAGCGATCCGACGAAGCGCCCCACCGCGGAGCAGCTCGCTCGCTTGCTCGCGCAAGACGACGCGGTCGCGGCGCCGCCAGTAGTCATTGCCGCGACTGCCGCGTCGGGCGGTCCATCGATGAAGCTGCTCGCGGCCGGCCTGCTCGCCATCGCCGTGCTCGCCCTGGCGCTCGCGCTACGCGAGCGAACCTCGAGCACGCCGACCTCCGCGTCGCCGCTCGCCGCGCCGATCGAACAACCGCGCGACGAAGGCACGCCGATGATCGTCGACCAGTACGGCAATCCCGTCGACGAGGAGACCGCCCGCGAGATCCTCAAGCAGATGGAGGAGGAGGCGCGCGAGTCCGCCGAGCATCCCGGCCGCGGCAAGGGTCGCGGCAAGAAGAAGAACAAGGACAAGGACGACTAATCGTTGTCGCGATTGAGGATCGCGACGTCCTGCGGATTCGAGCCCTGATACGCAGGGTCTGTGCTCGTGCACGGCAGCATCCGCGCGAAGAACACGACATCGCCGTCGTCGATCTGATCATCCACACCGGTCACGGTGACGGTCTGGAACACGTCGTAGTTGGCCGGCGTGAACGTCAGCGTGGTCGGGCTGATCGTGCCTTCCGTCGTGTCGCTCGACATCACCGTGCACGTGACGTTGGCCGTCGGCGCGACTGTGAGCGCCACGCGGAACGTGGCCGTCTGGCCCGTCTCCGACACTCTCAGGTTGTTGCCAGCTCTCACGTCGACGGTCGCCCCGTCGTTATCGAGGTTCACCACGGTGATGTCGGGAACGGCGAGTCCGTTGTACGCGGTGTCTGCGCTCGACGCTGCCGACGTGATGATCGAGAACGTGATGGGGCCGTCGGCCAGCGTGTCGTCGACGCCGGTGACGATCACCATCTGCGGCACGTTCCAGTTCTGCGGCGTGAACGTGAGCGTTGCCGGCATGACGCTACCCTCTGTGGTGTCCGTGCTCGACAGCGTGATCACGACGTTCGCGGTGGGCGCTGATGACAGCGACAGCTGCGCGATGTCGGAGTCGTGGAACTCCGAGACGATGAGTGACGTGGTGTCGAACATGAAGCCGGCCGTGACCTCGTTGTCCGCGTTGGTCGCCGACACGTCATTCGGATTGAAGCCGGAATACGTGACGTCGCTGCTGGTCGCCGGGCCGAGCACGAGCGTGTAGGTCTGCGGACCATCGGTGAGCGCGTCGTCGACGCCGGTCACGGTGACGGTCTG
>JBBQFU010000065.1:0-33997 GCA_038322185.1 Haliangiales bacterium | reverse complement strand
ATTCGCCTCTCGCTCGTCGGGCCACTGCCCGTCGACGACGGCGAGGTCACGTTTCGCTTTCCGCTCGTGGTCGCACCGCGCTACATGCCGGGGCAGGGGCTCGGCGGCGAGCAGGCGGGTCTCGGTGTCGCTGACGACACGAGCCTGGTTCCCGATGCATCACGGATCTCGCCACCGGTGCTCCTACCCGGTTGCCACAGTCCCGTGCGCCTCGGCATTCGCGTCGCGCTGATGGATCACCAGGTACGCGAGGTGAAGTCGAGCCTGCATGCGGTGAGCACGTCGAAGCGTGATGCGCACGTGGTCGAGCTCGGCGCTGCCGAGCGCCTGGATCGCGACTTCGTGCTGCGCTGGCGCATCGACGGAGCGGAGCTCGCATCGTCGCTCGTGTGCAGCGACGACGCCGACGGCAAGGGCGGCTCGTTCATGCTCACGATGGTCCCGCCGAGCACGCTCGCGGTGTCGCAGAAGCCGCGCGATGTGGTGTTCGTGATCGACCGCTCGGGCAGCATGCAGGGCTGGAAGATGCTGGCGGCACGCCGTGCGACCGCACGCATGATCGACACGCTGACCTCGCGAGATCGCTTTCATGTGATCGCGTTCGATACGAGCGTCGAGGTGCTGCCCGACGTACAGGCGGTGTATGCGACCGATCGCAATCGCTATCGAGCCGTCGAGGAGCTCGGCAAGGTCGAGGCGCGCGGTGGCACGGAGATGGCGCTGCCGCTTCAGCTCGCGGTGAAGACGCTCGCAGGTGGCCACGACGATCGCGAGCGCGTGATCGTGCTCGTCACCGACGGTCAGGTCGGCAACGAGGACCACATCCTTCGCGAGATCGCACCGAGCCTCAAGAACATCCGCGTGTTCACGCTCGGTATCGACCAGGCGGTGAACGCCGGCTTCCTGCGCCGGTTCGCCGGTGCGGGCGGTGGTCTGTGCGAGCTCGTCGAGAGCGAAGATCGGCTCGATGACGTGATGGCGAAGGTTCATCGCCGCATCGGCACACCGGTCGCGACGGAGCTGCGTCTGCAGCCGCACGGTCTCGACCTGGTGTGGCGTATGACGGCACCGACCCGGTTGCCCGATGTGTATGCCGGCGCGCCGGTCACGATCTTCGGACGGTACAAGGGACGCGCGCCCGCGGACGCCGCGATCTCGCTCGAAGGCACGAGCTACGGCGATCCGCTGCGCATGCAGGTCGCACGCGACGGCAAGCTGCAGTCGGCGTCGTGGGTCGGCTCGAGCTGGGCCCGGGCGTACATTCGTGACCTCGAGGACAAGTACGCCGTCGGCGCACGTGATCTCGCCGACGAGATCGTGCGCGTGTCGAAGGAGTTCAGCGTGCTGTCGCGATTCACCGCGTTCCTGGCGGTCGATCGCAGCCAGGTCGTGAACCCGGGCGGCGGCCTGCTGCAGGTCGTGCAGCCGGTCGAGAGCCCCACTGGGTGGGAAGGCCAGGCCGCAGGAAGTATTGGCGGCCTGATGAATCGCGCACCGGCACCGCGCGCGGCGATGTCCTCGCCGGCACCGTCGCCGATGATGGGCAGCATGCCGATGGGTGCGCCGCAGATGAACGGTCCGGCGGGGCGAGCACCGCGTCCGACGGAGTCGTCGCCTGGAGCGTCCGGGTTCGGATCATCGCAACCACCCTCGCCGCCGCCACTGTCCCGTCGTCCGGGCGGCATGATGCCGCTGCCGATCGCGCCGCAGATCCCACAGCATTCGCGGGAGGAGGCGAAGAAGCGCGAGTCGTCGAGCAGTGGTGCGAGCCCGTCGGCGTACCTGGCGAAGCTGTCCACGCTCGCACGCGACCTCGAGACACTGGCTCGCGGTGGGCTCGAGCGCGGCGCGCTGCGCCTGCTGCGCCAGCGGCTGAAGGAGTGGGCCGAGGATCTGCGCTCGGTGGGTGGCAACGATGCACTCGCCGATGCAGTGACGGACCAGGCCGAACGGCTCGGCACGGCACTGTCGGCCACCGGCGTCGATCTCGTGGTCGAGCTCCAGGCGATCGCGAACGTGCTCGCCTCGCTCGCCTCGGGTGGGCCGCTGCCACCTCGCAAGTCGGGACGGGTGGCATTCTGGAAGTAGCGCTGCTACGACCGCAGCTGTGAGACTCGTCATCGCGCTCGTGCTTGCCGGTTGCTCGAAGCCGGCCACGCAGCGCGATGACGTGCGTCGTGAGACGGCCACGCCGCGCGATGCCAGCGCGGTGGTCTGGACCGATGCGCCGGCGGATGCGGTGCTTCCCGATGCGGCGCGGCCCGCGGTGACGATCGTCGACGTGCCGATGGCGTGGAGCGACGAGCGCGAGCGCCTGACCCTCGAGTACCGGCGCAGCCACAGCGACCGCGGCGCGAAGGACCTCACGATCGAGCCGCGCGTGATCGTGTTGCACTACACCGGCGGCGGCTCGGCGAAGGCGACGCGCGGCTACTTCGATCACGTGAAGATCGAGGCGGCGCGCAAGGAGCTCGCGAAGGCGGGCGCGGTCAACGTGTCGTCGCACTACGTGGTCGACCGCGACGGCACCATCTATCGCCTGCAGCCCGAGACGCGATTCGCGCGTCACTGCATCGGCCTCAACCACACGGCGATCGGAATCGAGAACGTCGGCGACGAGAACAAGTATCCGCTCACACCGGCGCAGGTCGACGCGAACGCCGCGCTCGTGCGTGATCTCACCGCGCGGTTTCCAATCACGCACCTGCTCGGCCACCACGAAGTCATGCAGTTCCGCGAGCACGCGTATTACGTCGAGCTCGATCCCGCGTATCGCAACTCGAAGGGCGATCCGGGCGCGCTCTTCATGGCGCGCGTCCGCGAGCGTGTGGTCGACCTCGGCTTGGCCGGGCCTTAGCGCCGGCCCTTCTTGAGCACCACGTGGTGCGAGATGTTGTTCGACTTCGGCGTGACGGTCTTGCTGTCGGCCGCATAGCCGGGCTTTGACACGACGATCGCCGACGCCTCGTAGGCGGGCAGACGGATCGTCGTCGGCGTGACACCGACGGAGCGGCCGCCAATGTTGATGGTCGCGCCCGCAGGCGACGACGTGACCTTGAGCGTGAACGTGGTCTTCGCCAGCTTGACGACAACCTTGTTGGCCTTGCCATCGGCCGGCGTGAACGAGCGCGCCGTGTTGATGAACTTGGCCTTGCGCAGCGTGACCTTCGCGTCGATGCCACACGGCATCTCGAGCGAGAACGGTGTGGTGCCGATCTTCTTGTCGGCCTGATAGACCTCGGCACCGTTGGGCACACTCGCGATCGACA
This sequence comes from Haliangiales bacterium, assembly GCA_038322185.1. Lineage (GTDB taxonomy): Bacteria > Myxococcota_A > Polyangia > Haliangiales > Haliangiaceae > JABFXX01. Next base: position 30,728 of record JBBQFU010000065.1, on the reverse strand, counting down.
CATTGCACGGTCCGCCCTCGACGACGGCCGGCTTCTCCTCGACACCTGAATCGACCGGCACGACGATGGCCGCGACCGCGCTGCCACTGCCCGCAGGCTCCTCGACGACCGAGCCGGAGCCAACGGCTGGCTCGGCAGTGCCCGAACCGGTCGGCGTGACATCGTCGGAGCCACGCTCGACGACCGCATGCGCGGAGCCGCTGCCCGCCTTCGTGGTGCTCGGCGGAGCCTTCTTGGTCTTGCCGCCGACGAGCAGCAGCACGAGGACGAAGCCACCGGCGAGCGCAGCGAGCGCACCCGCACCGATGAGGATCGTGCGTTTGCGGCGCGCCGCGGCCGCAGCGTCGGGGGCCAGGGCCGCACCGCCGCTGTAGTCGGCCTGCTGGTACTGCGCGTTTGGATCGCCGCCGGCATTCGCGAACAGCTGCGAGCGCGGCGCCTGCATCGCTTGGTGCCCGTAACCGGCGTTCACCGGCGGCGGAGTGCCGGGCAGCGTCTGCACGGCGGGCACGTATCCCGACGTCGGGTCCGAGGCTGGTTGCGCGGCGTAGGGACTCGCCTCGGACTCCGAAGCGAACGGGTTCGGTCCCACCCGGCTCGCCGGCATGCCGGCGGGCGGGGTGATGTACTTGATCATTCGCGGCGCGGAGCCAGCGGCCGGCGGGGCCGACAGCGGATCGGCGTCGTCGTCGAACGCCGGCATCGGCTTGAGCGGCTCCATCAGGGTGGAGTCGATCTCGATCTTGGCCTCGCCGATACCGGTGGGCTTCTCTTCCCACTCGACGGCCGTGAAGCCCTTCTCGTCGGAGATTGCCTTGTCTGGATTGCCCTGACCGGGCTCGGCGCGCTTCTTGACTGACTTCGGCTTCGGCTTCGGCGCCGGCGCCGGCTCAGGCGCCTCGGACTTCTCGAGCTTGACGGGTTCGCTCCAGCCTGCTTCCGGGGCTTCTGGATCGAGCGAGATCGACCAGTTTCCCGTCAGCGGACCCTTCGGCGCTTTGGTCGGCTCGATGGCGGCCGGCTTCTCGGCGGCCGGCACCACGGTCGGTCCCGACGCATCGGGCGACATCGTCCAGTCGTCGCTCGGAATCGCGGCGAGGATCTCCGACGCGCGCATACCGCCGGACCGCGTCGCCGCGACCTGCGCTTGCGCGATCGGATCGATCCGCGCGTCCACGGTGTCCGCGACCGCGAAGGCACCGGTGCTGCGCGGCGGCTGCGGGATATTGCTGAGGTCGGTCTTCTCCTCCTCCTCGATCGCCGCGACGATTGCATCGTCGACCTGCGGCGCGGCCTTGCCCGGCATGCGTACGATCGGTACCGGCGCCACGGGCGTCGGATGGCGCGGCGATAGCGGCTGGCGCGTCGGATTCTTGCCGCGTGGTCCCGGCGAGGCCGCACCGGACTTCGCGCTCGCTCCATCGCCGGGCACGACCGGCGGCTGCGGCGCGCCGGGTGGGCGCACGACGCCGACGGGCTGGGTCTCGAACGGTGTGCGAACCGCCGGGAATCCGATCGACGTCATCTTCGAGGACGGTGCAGCGCGGGACGCCGACGGTCCGCTCGGCAGCTTGGGCGGCAGCGGCGTTGGACCCGACGGCGCCTGTGGCGCGGACGTTGGCGCGGCATTCGCCTGCGCGGTGACGACTGATCCGATGCCCTTCTTCGGCGGAACCTCACCAACCGTGGTCGGCTCTTGCGTGTTCATCGCCGCCGCGGCGGGCATCGGATCGGTCTTCTTCTTCGGCGGCCCCGGCGGAACCTCGCCGATCGCGGTCGCCTCGTCACCCGTGACCGGCTTCTCGAGCGCCGGCATGCCCTTGGAGTTGCCGACGAGGCGCGTGGGCGCCGCGGTGCCGTGCTTGGTCTCGAGGAGCGAATTCGGCGCAGACTGCGCCGGTGGCGGGGCCGAGGTGATGGGCGTGACACCTGGGACGTTAGTCTTCGCTGGGAACGCCGGCTGCTTGTCGATCGCTGGAAACCCGACGGACGTGAGCCGGCTGTTCACGGGGAGCGGCTTGCTCGGCATCGGCAGCGGCCTGGAGGCAGGGTCCGGCGGAATGCTCGGCGACTTGGGCCGCGGGATGCCGCCGCTCGGCGACGCGCCGACCGAGCTGGGCACACCGCTGATGGGTGGTGGTGTGCTCGTCGAATTCGGGCGAGACGTAGGCGCCTCGCTCGGCGTGTGAGCGCGCGGCGTGCCGACGCCCGGGATCGAAGGAACCGCGAACTTCGCCTTACCGCTTCCGGCATCGGTGACCGACTTGGGTGCGTTCGCGGTGTCGACGAGCTGCGAGGCGTCACCGATCACGACGCACTCGGCGAGCGCATTGGCAGCATCGATCCGACCGCCGACGGCAGGCACGACGGCGCGCGGCTCCGCCGGGATCTCGGTCGGGCGGGGCGGCACGCTCGGCGGGGCGGGCTTCATCGCGAGGCGCGCCTTCTCGAGCTCGGCGATCACGACCTTGCTCACGTCGTCCGCGTCGATGAACTTCACGGTCATGCCGGGACGTCCGTGCAGCACGGTCGGCTTGGACGAGGACTGCAGGATCTCTGCTTCGCCCTCGATCATCACGCCGCCATCCTTGAGCGTGATCGCAAGTCGGCCTCGCCGACCCGCGGGCAACGGAGTCGAGGCCGGAATGAACAAACCGGTGCGATCAGCGTAGCGGCGAAACGCCGCGACGAACTCTTCGGCCGTTCCACACGCCGAGACCAGGTAAAGGGTCGCCCCTACGGTCACCGGGGTAAATTGTAGGCCAAAACTCCGGCGACCGAAACGAACGACGGGCACCCCAAAAGGCGCCCGATGTTCAGCTTGCGAGAAACCCCTTTAACAGGGCCTCTCCGCGCCGCCTACAGGTGGAAGTCGTGCGCGCGGACGGTCTTGCGGCCGTTCGCGTTGGCGCGACGGGTCGCGCGATCGACGTACTGCGCAACGAGCTCGTTGAGGCCGTCGAGGGCGTCACCGGCGGTGTTGAAACCGGCACCCTTGATCATCGCCTTAACCTTCGACGCAACCAGCATCATCTCTGCCGGCTTCGAAGCGCCGCCAGACTTACCCTTTTTTGCCTTGGCCATATCCATTCTCCTGCTTGATTGAAAGCGCCCTTCTTTTACACCGCTCGTCGGCCATAAGAACGCGAATAGGTCAAAAAACGTAGCTAGGGGCCAATCCCCGCGGATCTAACGCGTGAGCTTGACGACGAATACGTCCGGCTTTGGCGCCTTCGAGAGCACTGGATCCTTCTCATCGAGCGTCTGCTTGATGGCCGGCTCCATGAGCGAGAGCGAGAAGCGGTAGAGGCCCGAGACGAACACGTCGCCCTTGCCGTCGACGGTGACGGCGCGGCCTTGGTCGTGATCCTTGTCGCCGAAGGTCTGCACCCACGTGGTGGCGCCCTTGGCGTCGATCTTCATCACGAACGCGTCCTTGTTGTTGTTGCCCTTGCTCGTGACGGGGCCCTTGCCGAAATCGACCATGCCCTCGAACCAGCCGGTCACGATCGCGTTGCCGTTGGCGTCGACGGCAACGTCGTTCGCGACGTCGACGCGTTCGCCACCATACGACTTCGCCCAGAGCAGCTTACCGTCGTTGGCGAACCGAGCCACGTAGACGTCGGCTTCGCCGAGCGAGACGTGATCGTCGCCCTGACCGAACGAGATGCTGCCCTTGTTCTCGAACGAGCCGGCGATCGTGATCTGGCCTGCTGTGTCGACCGCGAGGCCTCCGGCGACATCGTTGAACGCGTTGCCGAAGCGCTGCGACCATACGTGGTCACCGTTGGTGTCGTACTTCGCGAGCACGACGTCGTTGTCCGAACCGCCACCGGCCTTGAGCTTGTCCTTGCCGCCCCAGTCGGCGACATCCTTGAACACACCCTGCACGAACACGTTGCTGTTCGCGTCGACGGCGACGTGCAGGATCGTGTCGTCGTAGCTGCCGCCGTATGACTTCACCCACTCGGTGTCGCCGCTCGCCGCGAGCTTGATGAGGATCGCATCGGTGCCGCCGTTCGACGTGATGGCGGTGTTGCCGGTGCCGGTCGTGATCTCGAGCGACTTGGTGAACGAGCCACCGATCACCCAGCCGCCGTCGGGCGTCGGGGCGATCGTGTTGACGCCGTCGGAGTCGATCCCGCCCGCGGTCCACAGCCAGTCGGCGGTGCCGTCCTTGTCGAACGTCACGATGTAGAGATCGTCGGAGCCGTGCGACTTCTTGCTGTGCGAGCCGATCTTGATGTCGTCGAGGAACGAGCCTGCGACCGCGATCTTGTCGCCGCGGATCGCGATCGCGTTCGCAAGGTCATCGCGAGCCGCGCCCCAGGTCTGCGCCCACACGAGCTTGCCGTCGGCGCTAAACTTGGACACGAACGCGTCCGACTTGCCGGCCGACGGCTTCTTGCCGATCGTGCCGCCGAAATCGATCTCGCCTTCGAAGTAGCCGGCGATGAACGCCTCGCCATTGGGGCCCGCGGCGACGCCGCGTGTCGAGTCGATGCCGAGGCCGCCGAAACCGGCCTGCCACACGGCTTTGCCGGTTGCACCGCCGGGATCCGCCGCGAGGGGCGGCAGCTCGTTCGTGGGTACTGCTTTCTTCGGTGCGATCTGCACCGTGGTGTTTGGCGGCGGCGCTTCCTTCTTCTTCGGTTTGTTGCTGTCACAACCGAAGGGCAGGAGCGCGGCAGCCATGAGAGCAAGCGATGTCGGACGCATGGGCCAGACGATGTCACGCTGCGCGATGCCTATCAATGTAGGATGCCAGCGTGCTGCGTGCTGGAATCTTCGTTGCAACTTCTTTGCTCGCTGGGTGTCCAAGCAAGCAGCTCGAGGTCGCGCGTACCGTCGACGATTCGGCGCTGCGCGTCCGCGTCGCGCAGGCCGAGGTGAAGCGCGCGGCCGGCGTGGCCGAGCTGCGCGAGCTCGCCACGAGCAGCGACCCGCATGCGCGTGAGCTCGCGCTGCGTGGCCTCGGGCGCACTGGCAGCTCCGAGGTGATCGCGACACTCGAAGCCGCACTCGCCGACCGCGAGCCACGGGTGGTCGCCGCTGCCGCGACTGCACTCGGCGTGCTGGCCTCGCTCGAGGAGGACGCGAGTGCGGGTGGCAAGCTGGTGCAGCTGCTGACGCATCCCGATCGGGATGTCCGGCTCGCAGTCGCCGAGGCGATCGGCCGCGCGGGTGCCGCAGAAACGCAGACCGCGCTTGGCTGTGCCGATCGCATCGCCGCGTGTGCGCTTGCACTCGGGCGGCATGGACGCCGCAAGCTCGCGCTCGCCGAGCAAGCGCGCAAGGCACTCGTGGTCGCGTCGGCGCAACCTGATGCCGACCTGCGCTCTGCGGCGACCTACGCGCTGTCGCGCGAGCACAGCCCGCCGCCCGACGAGAGCGTGCTCGCCGCCCTCGCCGCGCGAATCACCGATGCGCAGCCCGAGACCCGAGCCACTGCGATCGCGGGCCTCGCCAAGCGCAAAGCTGTGACCGGCGCAGCGCGCGCGTCGATCGAAGCTGCGCTGCGTGACACGGACTGGCGCGTCGCCGTCGAGGCTGCGCGTGCACTCGCGGGTGCCGACGATGCAGGTCGCACGTTCGTCGCCACGTCGCTCGTCGGTCGCCCGCCCCACGTGATTCACGAGGCGCTGCGCGCGTTCGCGGGCAAGACGCTCACCCCTGCCGCCGTCGCCGCGATCACCCCGCTCGTCCAGGAAGCAGGCTGGACCGGTTGCCTCGCCGCGGCTGCGCTCGGCGGACCGACCGTCGTCGACGCGGTCACCCGCTGCCAGCTGCCCGATCACCTCAAGCTCGGCCTGCTCGCCGAGGTCACCGATCCCGCGGCGAAGCGCGGCGCGCTGCGCGTGATGCTCGCGCACGAGGACACGCGCGTGCGCGGCGCAGGCATCGGCTTGCTCGCGTCGACCTGGAAAGACGCCGACGCACGCGCGCAGCAGACGATCGTCACCACGCTCACGTCGTCGCTCGCGGTCAAGGATCCGATCGTCGCCGGTTCTGCGGTCGAGGCAATCTCGACGATCCTCGAGGGCACTGTTGACGACCGCTACAAATCTTCTCTCGGCGCTGCACTCGTGGCGCGCGCAGAGACCGAGCTCGATGTCGAGCTGTCATCGTCGATGCTGGGCGTGATCGAGAAGCGAACGATCACCGCGGGCCTCGAGGCGTGTCGCCGATCGCTCGGCACGCATGTCGTACGCGACAAGGCCGCGCGCAAGTGTCTCGTCGCGCTCGGTGAAGCACCGCCCGCGAGCGCGCCGCCCGTTCCGCAGCCGCCACCGGTCGATGTCGCGACGGTGATCGGTCGCAAGGTGACCTGGCAGCTCGCGACCACGCGCGGCGACATCACGATCGAGCTGCGCTCCGATGTGGCGCCGTGGGCAGTCGCCTCGATCGTCGCGATCACCGGCCGCAAGGGCTACGACGGTCTCGAGATGCACCGCGTCGTGCCGAACTTCGTGGCCCAAGGCGGCGATCCCACGAGCTCTGGCTGGGGCGGCCCGGGCTACATGCTGCCGGCCGAACCATCCGGTGCGGCCGATGGCGCGGGCTTCGTGATGGGCGGCGTTGGCATGGCGGACGCCGGGCCCGATAGCGCCGGATCGCAATGGTTCCTCATGCACTCCCGCGCGGCGCACCTCGACGGGCGCTACACGTGGCTGGGCCGCGTGACCTCGGGCTCACAGGTCGTCGACGCTCTGGTGGTCGGCGACAAGGTCGAGCACGCGACCGTGACGGTCCACTAGGTTACGTGTGCGCCGGGCTCCGACACCGAGATAGAAATTCGATTTTCTGCAAAATAGATCAGCGGGCTGTGTCGTTCGTTCGAGGAACCACATGCGCATGCGCAACAAGCTTGCAGTCGCTCTGCCCATCGGCGCTCTGACCGCAGCCATCGCCTTGAGTCCAGCCGCTGCTCGCAGCATGCGCCGGGACTTCGGCGGCTTCGGGGTGAGCTTTCACATGCAGGGGCGCCCGCTTGGCGGCACCAAGCCCGCGAAGGCGACCGCGCCGTACCTGGCGGGTAACCGCATCGCTGCGGTCGGCGACGGTGCACTGGTGATCGACAATGATAGCGGTCAGCTGATCCGCACCGACAAGGACGGCAAGCAGGCCGCCGCGGTTGCGATCGGCAAGAACGCAGGTCTGCTCGCGTACGACCCGGTCGGCAAGCTGGCGTACGTCGCAGATCGCACCGGCAATCGCGTCGCGGTCGTGAAGGTCAGCGACACCAGACTCGAGGTGTCCGCCTCCTACAAGACGCCGGTCGAACCGTACGGCGTCGCGCTGTCGCCTGATCGCAAGACGCTTCTCGTGACCACGATCGCGGACCGCGCACTCGTCGCGCTCGAAGCATCGAGCGGCAAGGAGCAGTGGCGTACCGCCCTTGGCCGCGAGCCACGCAACATCGCGGTCTCCTCCGACGGCAAGCGGGCGGTGGTCGCGTACCTGACGACCGGAACCGTCGATCAGATCGACCTCGTCGAGACCAAGAAGGCCTCGGGTCCCTCGCCTGGCTCGGGCCCGTGGCACGGGAACCTCGGTCCAACCCCTCCACCTTCCCGCCCAATGCCGAGGGCCGAGCACGTCGCACTGTCCACGCAGGGCGGTCAGCGCCGGTTCCGGCAAAGTGGCAGCGGCGACGCGTTCGCGCGCGGCTCGTTCACCGCGCTGTTCATGGGCGATCAGCAGGCGCTGGTTCCGTTCCAGCGTGAGACGCCCGTGCAGGCGACGGGTGGCGGCGAGCGCACCGGCAGCTACGGCGGCGGGTTCGAGTCGCCGATCACGTCGCAGCTCGCGTTCCTCGCGACGAGCGGCGAGCGCACCAGCCAGATCACGGCGCAGATCGGTCAGCACCAGGCCCGCGCACTCGCCTGGGACTCCGAGCGTGATGCGCTCTACATCGTCGGTCTTGGCAGTGACTCGGTGATCCAGCTCAAGAACGCATCGCAGGTCACGATCGCGGAAGGCGCATCGGCCTCGTTCCTCGGCAAAGATGGCAAGGAGCGCTGCGGCCCCGACGGCGTCGCCATTGCGCCCGACGGCGACGTGCTCGTGTGGTGTGCATTCTCGCGTAGCGTCAAGCGCGTCGACACCGTCGACGACAAGGGCAAGCTCGCCGTGAACCTCGCGACCGCGACCCAGAGCGGCCCCACGCTCGTCGCCTCGTCGTTCACCGACAAGCAGCACGAGGGCATGGAGCTGTTCCACATCTCGTCGAACCAGATCTCGGCGGGCGGCGCGATGGCGTGCTCGAGCTGCCACCCCGACGGCCGCGCCGACGGCCTGTCGTGGCGCATCGACAAGCAGGAGCTGCAGACGCCGGTGCTGATCGGCCGCGTCGCCAACACGCACCCGTACAAGTGGGACGGCGGCGATGTCGACATCAAGTCGAGCCTCACCGGCACGATGAAGCGCCTCGGTGGCACGGGCCTCAAGCCGGAGCAGACCGAAGCGCTCACCGCGTATCTCGAGGCACTGCCGGGCCCGCAGACCCCGACGCGCGACGCGCACATGGTCGACCGTGGCGCGAAGCTGTTCGACTCGGCCGAGCTCGGTTGCCGTTCGTGCCACGACGGCGCGAAGTACACCGACAACACCAAGCACTCGTTCAAGTCAGCGACGCTGCCCGAGGCGGACACCCCGAGCCTCATCGGCCTCGCCGCGGGAGCGCCGTACTATCACGACGGCAGCGCGGCGACGCTCGAGTCGTTGCTGCGCGACCGCGGCCGCGTGCACGGCATGGCCGAGACCGCGAAGCTCGACGACAAGCAGGTCGCAGACTTGATCGCGTTCCTCGAGACGCTCTAAGACGAAGCGCTCGTGTAGTTCCGGATCGCCGCGCTCCACACGAGGCGGCTGAGCACGAGCATCACGAGCGCGCCGGCGATCGTCGCGATCGCGGTGCGCGGCTCCAGGCGGCCGAGCAGCGCCATCGCGGGGAACGTGGTCATCACGGCGACCGGGATGATGAACGTGAACACGACGCGCCACGCGCCGCTGAACACCTGGACCGGCCAGCGCGCGGTGTCGAAGATCGCGCCGAGCAGATACACGAGGTTGTCGAGGCGGACGACCCAGAACGACGCCGCAGCGCACGCGATCCACAGCGAGTACATCGCCGCCACGCCCGCGCCGAACAGCACGATGCCGAGACCGATGTCGGCGGCCGCCGGCGTGTAGCCCTTGTCGTGGAGCGCGTAGACCGCGAGCGCGATCGCGCCGAGCAGATCGAAGATGCGCCACGGCTCGTAGCGAGACGCGGACACCATCAGCTGCGCGTCGACGGGCTTGAGCAGGACGTAGTCGAACGCGCCGCTGCGGATCTTCTCGACGAGCTGCACGAGCGAGGGCGAGACGATGCCGTCCATCACCGCTTTGACCGCCATGAAGTACGCCATCACGATCAGCGCTGACGAGCGATCCCAGCCGCGCACCGTCGAGCGCTGATCGAACAGCACGATCAGGGGGAGCAGCGAGATGAAGATTCCGAGCACGGACATCACACCCTGGATGATGAAGTCCGCGCGATACGCCATCGCCTGCGCGACGCTCGTGCGCAGCTGCACGCCGAGCAAGTACACGTAGCGCTTCATCCGCCGACCGCCTCGAATCGCCGCACGCCCGCACGCCACACGAGCAGCGCGATGGTGACGCACGCGATCGCCCAGCCCGCCTGACGTGCGATCAGCTCGAGCGTCTGCGCGCTGGTGAGGTGCTTTGTCATCAGCTCGACCGGCGCTGCGAGCATCGAGTAGAACGGCATCCATTGCGCTGCCGCGCCGATCGGTCGCGGCAGCAGATCGAGCGGCAGCAGGTAGCCCGAGAAGATCGACCACACCGCGAAGTAGAAGTTGATGAGACCGAATGCCTGCGTCAGCCAGAACCCAACGCAGCCGAGCGCGTAGAACACGCCGAACTGGATCAGCCACGCCAGCAGCAGCGACGGTACGAGCAGGGCGACCTGTAGCGGCTCTGTGGTCAGCGCGCTGGCGCCGGAGCTGAGCAGCAGGATCACGGCGATCGGTATCGCGATCGCAGAGCGAAAAGGCAACGCGGCGATGTGGACCGCGCCATACGCGACGAATGGGTGGACCGGGCGCAACAAGCGCATCGACAGCACGCCCATGCGGATCTCCTCCATGATCTGCCACGCGACCCAGTTGCCGGTCAGGTTCCGCACGATCAAGAGGCCGAGGTAGTAGGCGACGAAGTCCTCGGCGCTGTACTGCGCGAATGGCGCCTCCGCAGCGACGCTGGTCCACAGTGCCAGCATCACGAGCGGCATCGTCGACGTGAGCATCCAGACCAGGAATTCGGCCCGGTACGCGACGGTCTCGGCGACCCCGATGCGGAGCAGCGTCGGCAGCGCGCGGATCGTGCGCGAGAAGCTCGATCTCATGCGGGGCCCGCGTCGGTTCCGTTCGCCTTCGCGGCTGCCTTGCTCGCGCCGAACATCTGGCGCAGCACGTCCTCGAGCGGCGGATCCTCGATCGCGAGGTCGGCCGCCTTCAGCGTGCCGAGCAGATGACCGACCACGTTCGCGAGATCACTCTCTGCGACCTTCAGCGTGAAGCGATTGGCCTCCTTGGTCATCGCGGAGCCGAGCTTCGCGATCTCCTCGTCGGCAACCGGCGACACGAGCGTGAACGACACGCGCTTGTCGGGATCCATCGTCTTGATCATCGCGCGCAGATCGCCGTCGTGGATCAGCTTGCCCTGATCGATCACGATGATCCGCGGGCACAGCGCGACCACGTCGTCCATGTAATGGGACGTGAGCAGCACGGTCGCCTCGTGGCGCTGGTTGTAGCTGCGAATGAAGTCGCGGATCGCGACCTGCATCGCCACGTCGAGGCCGATCGTCGGCTCGTCGAGGAACAGCGTGGTCGGCCGGTGGAGCAGGGCGGCCGCGAGCTCGCACTTCATCCGCTCGCCGAGCGAGAGCTGGCGCGCCGGCTTGTCGAGCAGGCTGCCCAGCTCGAGCAGCTCGGTCAGCTCGCCGAGCGTCTTGTCGAACTCGGCCTGCGGAACGTCGAAGATCGCGCGGTTCATCGCGTAGGTCTCCGACGGCGGCAGGTCCCAGATCAGCTGCGACTTCTGCCCCATCACCAGCGTGATCTTGCCCAGCAGCGCGGCCTCGCGCTTGAACGGCACGTGACCGGCGACCTCGACGCTGCCGCTCGTCGGATGGAGGAGACCCGACAGCACTTTGAGCGTCGTGGTCTTGCCGGCGCCGTTCGGTCCGAGGAACCCGACGCGCTCGCCACGCTCGATCGTGAAGCTCACGCCGTCGACGGCCTTCACGGTCTCGTACTTGCGCCGGATCAGCGACTTCATCGCCGCGCCGAATCCCGGCGGCCGCTTGTGCACCTTGAAGTGCTTGATGAGCTCGTTCGCGCGGATCATCGGCGCTCAGGTCTTCTTGGCGAGATCGCCGATCGTCTTGAGCGGAAGTGCGTCGACAGACTCGCCATCCAGCATGGTCTCGAGCAGGTGCGCCCCGACGGTGGCGAGCTGGGTCAGGCTCGCGATGCGGTCGGCGATCAGCTTGCGCCGCGCATCGCGCGCACCACCGAGCTCCTCGCCGGCGACCTGGAACTGCTCCGAAGCGGTCTTGATCCAGTTGAGCTCGCGCTCGCGGAACACGCGCGACACCATCTTCCAGATCGAGGTCTCGGGCTCGTAGTGCTCGCGCCGCTCGCCGACGACCCACGCCTTCTTCACGATGCCCCACTGGAGCAGCTCGGTGAGCAGCATCGACACCGAGCCCGTTGACAGGCCGAGTCGCTCGCCGAGATCCGCGGCGGTGAGCGGATGATCCTCAAGGTAGAGCACGGCCCACATGCGGCCCATGTTGCGCTTGAATCCCCAGCCCTCGATCAGCTGCCCCACCGCATCGGCGACGCGGAGCACTGCGGGATCGACGCGGTCCTTGCCGGCCGGGGTCATTGGCTACTTCTTGTCGTCGGGGTCGAAGCCGGGCGGCGCCTGAACGGCGGCCTGCTCGCGCGTCGTGACGCGTGCAATGTTGCCGCCCTCGCTGGGTAGTTTCGCGAGCACGGAGTGCTCTTGCCGGCGGCGGTTGATGATCTCGACGATCTCGCGCTGTGACAGGCCACCCGACGGACGGATCGTCACGCTGGTCTCCTTGCCGCTACGCATCTCGCGGGCGGTGACGGCGAGGATCGACTCGACGTCGACGGTCATCACCAGCTCGAGCCGCACCGACCCCGCGGGCCCCTGCGGCAGATCATCCAGTACGACCTGCCCGAGCTTGCGGTTGCCTTTGAGGTCCGTCGACTCGCCCTGGTACAGCTCGATCGAAACGAACTTTTGATTCTCCGACGTGGTCGCGAACAGCTTGCGCGCGCGCACCGGCAACATCGAGTTGCGCGGGATCATCACCGAGAAACCGCTGTCGCCGACCTTGATGCCGAGATCATGCGGCGTGACATCGAGCAGTGCGGCGTCGTCGGCGTCGCCCGACAAGATGCCGCCATACGCCGCAGCGCCGAGCGCCACGACCTCGTCAGGGTTCGCGCCCTTCGATGGCTTGCGCCCGAACAGCTTCTCGACCGTACGCTGCACGGCGGGCCAGCGCGTCATGCCGCCGACGAGCAGCACTTCCTCGACCTCCGAGGCCTCGAGCCCGGCGTCGCTCAACGCGCGGCGGCACGGGGCCTCCACGCGATCGAGCAGGTCCTGCGTGAGCTGCTCGTACTCGTCGCGCGTGACGGTGCGCTCGTAGTTGATCGGCGCGCCGTGCATGTCGTTCGCGAGGAACGGCAGCTGGAGCACCGTCTCGCTCGACTGCGACAGCGCCTTCTTCGCGTTCTCGGCCGTCTCGCGGAGGCGCGACAGCGCCATCGGGACGCCCGTGAGGTCGACGCGGTAGCGGTCGAACACCTCATCGACGATGCGCTCGAGCATGCGTCGATCCCAGTCCTCGCCGCCGAGCGCGCTGTCGCCGCCGGTCGCGAGGACCTCGAAGATGCCGTTCTCGACCGACATGATCGAGACGTCAAACGTTCCGCCGCCGAGATCGAAGACGGCGATGAGCCGGCGACCTTCACGCACACGATGCGCGCCGTAGGCGAGTGCGGCGGCGGTCGGCTCGTTGAGGATACGCATCACGTCGAGGCCGGCGATCTGGCCGGCGTCACGCGTGGCCTGGCGCTGGGCGTCGTCGAAGTACGCGGGCACGGTGACCACCGCACGCGTGACCGGCTCGCCGAGCGCTTCCTCGGCAACCGTGCGCAAGCGACGCAGCACGTGAGCGGCAACTTCCTGCGGGCTGATCGGCTGACCGTGGACGCGGACCCACGCATCGCCGTTGGGGGCGGCGACGATCCGGAACGGGGCGAGCTTGGCGAACCACGCGACGTCGTCGGTGTTGACCTTGCGGCCGATCAGCCGCTTCGCGCCGTACACCGTGGCGTTTGCGTTCGTCACGGCCTGGCGGCGCGCGCGCGTACCGACCGTGATGCCGCCATCGGGCGCCCACGCGACCCAGGACGGAGTCGTGCGCTCCCCGTCGGCAGCAACCAGCGTGGTCGGTTGTCCCTTTTCGTCGAGGACAGCCACGCAAGAGTTCGTCGTGCCGAGATCGATGCCGATGATTCGACTCATGGCGGCTCCTTCTTGCCCATGAGGCGAGACAACAGCCCCTTACGCTCGTTCGTCGCCTGACGGCGCATGTCGGCTAGCTCGCGGGCGGCCCGCTCATTCGATGGGTCGAGCTCGAGTGCGGCCTCGAAACGTTGTGCTGCTTCCATGCGATCACGCGAGCTGAGTGCCTTGAGGCCTTCGACGAGCTCGATTCCGGCGCGCACCGCTTTGTCGCCCGGCATCTTCTTCGCGAGCATGCGATAGCCGCTGATTGCTTCGTCGAGCTTGCCGTCGTCGATCAACAGCTCGAGCGCAGCGATGTCGGCGCCGTCGTTCTGCGCGGCCAGCTTGCGCGGCGCCTGCACGAGCTTGTCGGTCGGTCCCACCGCTGACGGGCTCGCGGGAAGCTTGTCCGTGGGGACCGGGACTCCGCGTGCGGGCGTCTGACCCGGTGCACGAAGAACGCCTCCGCTGCGTTCGCGCTGCCTCTCGACCGGAATCGCGAGATCATCGCCAGACTTCGCGAGCTCGGTGTTCGCGAGCTCGGCCGGCTTGCCGCTGTGGTTCGTCGGTGCGTCGTGTGGGTTGAGCGCCGTCGGGATGTCGTTGCCGGGCTTGGGCGGGACCGGCGGAACCGAGACGGCGCGCGCCGACGGCCCGGCGTTCGGGCGAGGCGGCACGACCGCGGCGGGCGGTGGTTGCGGGATCGGCGGCGCGGTCGCGGCCCGCGGCGGGATCGCCGCGGCGGGTGCCGGACCCGAGCCGCGCGGCTGCGTCTGCGCACGCGTCGGAATCTTCGGGCCGAGCGTGGCGATCACCTGCTGGCGGCCTTTGTCGTCGGCGAGCCGGCGATACGCATCGCGGATCAGGATGAAGATCTCGGCCGCGATCTGCCGCAGCTTCTGCGACTGATAGCGCGCGAACCGATCGGGGTGATAGCGCTTGGTGAGCTCACCGAATGCCGCGCGAACATCCGCGTCCGTCGTTTCGTAACCGACGCCGAGCACGAGGAACGGGTTCAGCTTGCGCAGCGACTCGGCCTCGGCTTCGAGCGCGCGGATGAGATCGAGCTCGGCAGCAGCGACCTCCTCGCCATCCGACAGCGCGGATGTCGCCGCCGCCGATTGCTGCGCTGCGGCGCTCGCATCGCTACCGCCGGCGGTGGCGGCGCGGACCTTGTTCTCGGCCGCGAGCGCGCTCTCGATCATCCACACGCTCTTCGTCGGCAACGGATCGAGCTTGAGGTCGACGCCGGCGCCACGCTGCGGGTCGGTGACGTGCTTGACGATCGTGCCCTGCAGCTCGATCACGCTCGCGCTCGGCAGCTCGAGATCGATACGGACCACCGTGCCGAGAGGCGGCTGGGTCGAAGCCTTGAGGAACATCTGGCCGCGACTCAAGTCACGGCGATAGATGGTCGCTAGCTGAGGCCAGGAGGCGCAGCGAAGCTTGATGCTGAATGCAGCTGCCGCCATCGACGAATTCGCGAAATCATAGGCGATTCACGGCTCCCGTGGCAACGACCGGTACCGTGCGAGAACACGCTCGTGGCGCGCTTTGATCCTCGCCAGGTACAGCTGCTCACGCGTCCGCTCGAGGGACTCGCGGGCCAGCTGGGTCAACCTGCTGACCACCTCGCCTACATCGGGAAGCGGTTTCTGGACGAATCCGACGACTCCCAGGTCGGCGGCCCGCGCGGCGAGCTCGGCATCCGTGGCCGCAGTCATCAAAAACGCAGGCAGGCCCGGGATCCGCTCGCGGAGCCGTCGGATGGTCTCGAGTCCATCAATCCCGGGGAGTTGGGCTGCAATGAGGGCCAGGTCGAAGCCGGCGCCGGCGGCGAGCAGTGCGTCGATCTCGCGGACCGCCTCCTCCCCACTGGTGTAGGCGAACGTCGACACGCCCTCGGTCTCGATCCGCTCCATGACCTCGTTGGCGATGGCGCGCTCGTGCTCGACCAGCAGGATCGCGGGCGGTCGCTGATCGCCGAGCTCGCGGACCTCCCCGGTCACGCTCTCGAACTGGGCGACCTTTTCTTCGAGATCGATCGAACGGCGTTCGGTTTGGATGAGGTCCTTGAGCAGATCCTCGATCATGGCCCGCAGGGTTCGTGCGGTCGTGACCTCGTACGCGCGCTCGATCTGCCGGCTGAAGATTCGCTGCACGACCGCGCGTGCGCCGGCGGTGCCTTCAAGCTGGATGTCGATCACGTCGCCGGCGCCGGCGCGGATGCACGCCACCAGGATCGCGGCGTCGGCAGCGCCGGTGACCGCGATCGGCTGGGTATTCGGGATCGCGTGGGCGGCACGGCGGATCTTCTCGGCCGCGGCCTGCAGGTCCTCGACATCGGCGCCCGCGACCAGATTCTGCAGATCGATCAGCAATGCGGGCGGACCGATCGTGATGCGACTTGCGATCTGGGCCGCCGCAGCGAGGTCCTCTGCGACGTGAACCAGCACGCCGGCCATCTGCATCCGCTCGATCATCGCGAGCAGCGCTCCCGATACGCCGGCGGGCGCGATCGCGATCGCTGTGGCTTCGGCCGTCATTTCAGTGCCGCGGACGATATCGCGCGCCGATGACCGCTACAATCCGGGCGATGCCCGACCATCTGTTCTTACGCGCATGCCGACGGCAACCCGTCGAGCGCACGCCGATCTGGATGATGCGCCAAGCCGGTCGGTATTTGCCCGCTTATCGCGCAGTCCGCGCTCGGGCCTCGTTTCTCGAGCTGTGTCGCACGCCCGAGCTGGCGTGTGAGGTCACTCTCCAGCCGATCGACGAATTTGGCTTTGACGCGGCGATCTTGTTCTCCGACATCCTGATCACGCTCCCGCCGATGGGGATCGACGTGGCGTTCCCCGAGTCGGGCCCCAAGATCGGGACCCCGGTACGCGACCGTGCCGCGATCGACGCGCTCGTGGTGCCCGATCCGATCGCGACGATGGGGTACACGATGGAGGCGATCCGTCAGATCAAGACAGGCCTCGCCGATCGCGTGCCGCTGATCGGCTTTGCCGGTGCGCCGCTCACGATGCTGACCTACGCCGTCGAGGGCGGCGGCTCGAAGGACTACGCGCACACCAAGAAGCTGCTCTACGGCGCTTCGGCCGATGCGCATGCGTTGCTCGACAAGCTCGCGCGCACCTGCGCGACATTTCTCGAGGCGCAGATCGAGGCCGGCGTCGATTGCGTGCAGCTGTTCGATAGCTGGGGCGGCATCGTGTCGCCGGGTGATTTCCGCGAGTACCCGCTGCGCTACGCCAAGCGCGTGATCGAGATGCTGCGCGAGTCGCGGGCGTTCAAGGCTCGCAACGTCCCCATCATCTACTTCGTCAACGGCTGCGCGCCGTATCTCGACGACTACGCGTCGAGCGGTGCCGACGTGCTCGGTGTCGACTGGCGCGTGGGAATCGACGACGTCCGCCGCCGGGTTGGGGATGGTGTGGCGCTGCAAGGCAACCTCGACCCCGGTGCCCTGTTCGCGTCGCCCGCGGAGATCCGCACCCGCGTCGCCGACATCCTCGCGCGTGCTGGCTCGGTCGGTCACATCTTCAACCTTGGCCACGGCGTCCTGCCGGAGACCAATCCCGAGCACGTGCGCGCCATGGTCATGGCGGTGCGCGAGCTCTCCGCGCGGTCGTGATCGATGCGCGTCGCTGTCATCGGCGGGGGCATCGGCGGGCTGACCGCCGCGCATGCGTTGGTCGCGGCCGGCTTCGACGTCGAGGTATTCGACGCCGGTGAGCGTGCGGGCGGGGTGATCGGGACCTCGCGGGTCGACGGGTTCTTGCGCGAGCATGCAGCGAGCTCGTTCCTCGCCGGTCCGGCGCGTGGTGCGCTCGCGCTGTGCAACGAGCTCGGCGTTCCCGTCGAGCATGCCTCGGACAAGGCGAAGCGCCGGTGGGTGTTCATCGACGGTTCGCTGCGGCCGGTGCCGCGCAATCCGATCGAGCTGGCGCGTACCGAGCTGCTGACGTGGCGTGGCAAGCTCGCGCTGCTGAAAGAGCCGTTCGCGCCGAATCGCGCGCAAGGCGAGGACGAATCGATTCATGCGTGGGCCGCGCGACGCCTCGGTCCGGAGGCTGCACGCGCGTTCATCGCGCCGCTCGTGACGGGTGTCTTTGCTGCCGACTCGCACGAGGTCTCGCTCGAGGCGGGGTTCCCGAAGTTCGCCGCGCTCGATGCCCATGGTGGGATCGTGAAGGGCCTCGCGAAGCAGGCCGCGCGTGGGTTGTTCGGCAAGCTCGTTGGCGGGAAGGGGATCGCGAAGGCGAAGGCCACAACCGCGGGCAGGGGCCTCTACGCGCCGGTCGGTGGCCTCGCGGCGCTCGTCGATGGTCTCGCGCAATCGCTCGGGCCGCGCCTGCATCTGAATCGACGCATCGGAGCGCTGGCCCCGACGGACGGTGGCGTGCTGGTCGATGGCGAGAAGTGGGACCTGGTCGTGCTCGCGACGTCGGCTGCCGATGGTGCGGCGCTGACCACGGCCATGCCGGATCTCTCGACCAAGCTGCGCGGCTTCGAGCGCTCGCCGGTCGCGCTGGTCTATATCGGCGTGCGTGCCGATGAGGTGCCGGCGTCGAGCAATGGCTTCGGTGCGCTCGTCGCGAGTGGCGAGGATCCGCGCGTGCTCGGGATCGTGTTCGAGTCGACGGTGTGGCCCGAGCGTGCGCCCGCCGGCTATGCGCTCCTGCGATGCATCTATGGTGGCGGTCGTGATCCCGAGGTCACGAAGCTGCCGGATGGTGAGCTGATCGAGCTCGCGATCCGCGACCTCGCGCGCGTGCTGGATGCGGATACCGATCCGGTGCACGCGAGCGTGGTGCGCTGGGATCACGGTCTCGCGCAGTATCCGGTCGGCCATCGCGATCAGGTGCGTGCGGTGGTCGCGGCGGGTCGCACGCAGCGCATCGCGCTCGCCGGTGCCGACTATCGTGGCGCGGGCGTGAATGATCTGTGCGCGGACCGCGACGTGCTCGTCTCGGAGCTGCGCACGTGGAGCTGAGGGCCGTCGTGGTCATGCTCGTCGCGTGCTCGGGCGGCAAGGCAAAGGTCGTCGAGGATGCGCGGTCGTCGCCGCCGTCGAAGATCGACGCGCTGGCTCCGCCTCCGCCGGCCATCGTGCGGGCGTATCGAGTCGATACGACGGTGAAGACCGGGGACGTGCAGGTCCGGGTCGAGTGGAAGGACGTTCCGCAGGCGCTGCGCGCACCGGGGCCGAACACCAAGTGCGGCACGCCGCGTGTGCCTGCGGTGGCACCGCCCTCGCTGTGGGGTGTGCCGGATGTGCTGGTCGTCGTCGACGTCGACCACGGCAAGGCGCTGGCTCCCGGGCGTGCACGCGTGGTGCTCGAGGAGTGTGACTTCTCGCCGCGTGCCGTGATCACCGGACCGACGGTCGCGCTCGCGAGTGCGATGCCGGGGCCAAGCGTGATCACGCTACAGGAATCAGCGCGCCCGCTTGCCGGGGCTGCCGTCGCGGGGAAGCCGCGCACCATCCAGCTACCGATCGCGGGCCACGAGGTCGAGGCCGCGCTCGAGCCCGATACCGTCTATCTGCTCGCGAATGGCACCGATGATGTCGCAGCGATCGTCAGCGCAACCACGCCCTACGTCGCGGTCACCGAGGCGGCGGGGCAGGTCGTGCTGCGAGATGTTCCGGTCGGAACGCACCCGGTGCGCGCCTGGTTGCCGCCTCGCAATGGTGGCGAAGCTCGAACGGCGACCGGGACCATCACCGTCACCGCGGGCGCGCTCGCCGACATCACGCTAGACATCAGTCGACCATGACGTGGGTCGTTCCTGCCGAGCTCGAGGAGGTCGTCTACGCGGCCGCGCGCGACGTCGTGGGCGAGCCTGCGCTGAAGTCACCGGCGCTCACCGCGGCGATCGTCGACCGCTCGAAGCGCTACACCTCGGACCGCGAGCGGCTGTCGGCACCCACGAACAAGACCGCGGATCTGGCGGCGCGTGCCGTGTTCTTCACGCTCGCCGATGCGATGAAGATTGGCGTTCCGCTGGCCGAGCTCGCGGGCCGCGGGGCGCTGCCAGCGCGGCGGCCGTTGCGAATCGTCGACGTTGGCGCGGGCTGCGGCGCGATGACCCTCGGCCTCGTCGCGCATCTGGTCTCCGACCTGCGCGGGGATGCCGCCTTCGAGATCACCGCGATCGATCGCGATGTCGATGCGCTGCGGATCGCCGGTGCTGCCGTGCGCGGGCTTGCCGAGCGGCGCGATCTCAATCTCTCGATCACCACGCGGGCCGCCGATGTCGAGTCGACCTCGATCCCGCCGGCCGACTTCGTGCTCCTCGGCACCGTCTTGAACGAGCTGTCCGCGGACGCGCGGCTGGCCCTCGTCGAGCGCGCGCTGGCGGCGATCGGTCCCGATGGTTCGGTGATCGTCGTCGAGCCGGCGCTGCGCGACACCTCGCGCAATCTCCACGAGCTGCGCGATGCGGTGCTCACCAAGGGTGCGGCGCACGTGTTCGCGCCGTGCACGCGTCGCGGTGCTCCGTGTCCGGCACTCGCGAATCCCGAGGACTGGTGCCACGAGGATCGAGTCATCGAGCTGCCGCCGCGCACCGCCGAGCTCGCGCGCCTCACCGGCCTTCGTGATGGCGGGATGAAGTTCGCGTACCTGGTGCTGCGCAAGTACGACGCGCCGCTCGTCGCTGCCCCGAATGCGTGGCGCGTGGTCAGTGCGCCGCGGCCGGCGAAGGGCAAGCTCGAGCTGTTCGGGTGCGGTGATGCGGGTCGGATCCCGGTGAGGTTGCTCAAGAAGCACCGCAGTGACGCGAATCGGTCGTTCGAGCGTGCGCGTCGCGGCGATGTGCTGGTGACCAGCGCACCGGCCGGCGAGGACCGCGTCGAGCTCGAGCACGACACGGCCGTCGAGCGGATCGAGCCGGCGGGTCGCTAGCAATGCCACCTCGGTGGATCGAGACGTTTGGTGGCCCGTTCATCGCGTTGCCGTTCAAGCATCGCGCGGAATGGTTCGGCACCGACGCGACCGATTATGACGCCGCGTGCGCTGCGGTCGGTCCGCCAGCATTCGTCGGACTCGTGCGACGGAAGGGGTTCAACGGGCTGGCGCTCAACCGGGAACCGCTCACGGTGATACGTACCTCCGATGGCGTCGTGCTTGCCCAGTGGGACTCGGGCAAGAGTCCCCGTGCCGTCGCAGCCGTGCTGGGTAAGACGAGCTTTGACGAACTGCCGTGGACGCGAACGCGCCTGACGCTCGCGGTCCCGGGCGGGAAGCTGCAGATCTTCGACGCTGCGCTGCGAGGTCAGCTCGCGCGAGGTGCACCGCGGCAGCGCTATTACTCGGGGCGGGAGATCGTGAAGTCCAGATCGCACGTCGTTGCCCTGTTGCCGGGCTCGTACGCGGTGGACACGCATGATCTGAGGCCCGACGATGAGACCTCATTGCTGCTGCATCGACTCCGGCGTCGGAAGTGAGCGCGATGCGCTGGGCGCTCATCCTCTCCGTTGCCTGCGGCAGCAGCCTCAAGCTCCCCGCAACGCCGCAGTTCGAGCTGACCAGCTCCGGCAGCGAGCCCCGCGAGGTACTCCGCTACCAGGCCACGACGAACACGACCGATCTCGCCGAGCTCACGCTCAAGCTGCGCTCACGCACCACGTTCGAGAACACGACCCTCGAGGAAGGCCGGCACGACGTCGACTTTCCCGCGGTGCGCGTCCGCGGGCCGATGACCGTGACCGAGGCATCGCCGAATGGGGACGCGGTGATCACGTTCGTCGTCGACGAGGTCGAGCTCCTCGATGACGTGGTCGACCCGCGCGTGCGCACGGCGGTCGTCGCGCGCACCGAGGCGCTCCGCGGCATTCGAACGTCGTGGCGCCGCGCGCCGAATGGTTTGATCGACCCGATCACCACCAGCGCGAAAGACGAATGGCGAGACATCGCGCAGGGTCTCGCCGCCGCCAGCATCCGGTTTCCCGACGAGCCGGTCGGCATCGGTGCGACGTGGCGCATCTCGTCGACATTCGAGACCGGCGAGGTTCGTGGCCTCCGTGTCGTGACGTATCGCCTGCGCGACCGCGCCGACGACGCGGTCACGGTCGATGCCGAGGTCGAGCTCCGCGCCGCCGATCAAGCGCTGAGCACCGAGCCCAACGCGACCCGACATCTTCGCTCGGCACGCGGCACCGGCACGTTCCATGGCGTGGTCCCACTCCGCGGCGTGATCGCCGATGCCCAGGCGCAGGAGAGCGTCGAGCTCGACGTCCTGATCACGCAGCGTCATCTGCGCGTGCAGTCGAAGGTCACGATCGAGACGATCTTCTCGACGGCGCGACGCGAGCGCTAGGTCTTCGGACCCGAGACCTTGCCGGTATCGGCAGTCCCGGTCTCGGTGGGCACGGCATCGTCGGGTAGCGGCTTCACCGCGACGTTGGTCGGGCCGTCATCGTCGGCGTCAACACTCTGGCCCTTGGGCTCGGTGGTTGCCGACCAGTCGGTCTTCTTGTCGCCAGCCTGCTTGATCAGCTTGTCGGCCTTCGAGCCACCGACGGGCGGCGGCACCGTGGGCGCGGTCGCGAGCAGATCGTCGATGGGGTTGCCACTGCCACCCATCGCGCGCATCGGCTGGGTCTTGTTCGAGAAGCCGCCCGGCGGAGCCGCGCTGATCGGCGGGTGCGCCGCGGTCATCGTGGGCTCGTCGGCGGCGAACGGGTTGCCGGTGAGGTCGACGGGCTGCGTCGAGTCGTCGCCGACCTTCTCGGGAACCGCGGGCTCGACGAGATCGGTGACGTGGACGGCAACGCCCGTGATGTTGTCGTGACCGCCGCGCGTCTTGGCGAGCTCGACCATCTCCTTGAGCGCATCGCCCGGATGATCGGCAGCCATGCGCTGCGCGATCTCTTCCTCGACGGTGAAGTAGTCGTGCAGACCGTCGCTGCACAGGAGCAGGCGGTCGTTCTTCTTGAGCGTGACGTGCGCCATCTCGACGCCGACATCCGCGGAGACACCGATCGCGTTGACCAGGATTGTGCGGAGCGGCGAGACCTGCGCCTCTTCGATCGTGAGCTTGCCCTCGATCACGAGGACCTCAGCCACGGTGTGGTCGGTGGTGATCTGCGAGGAGCGGGCGTCGCGGATGAGGTCGGTGCGGCTGTCGCCGACGTGGGCGACGAATGCTTCACCACCCGCGACGAGGACAACATCGAGGGTCGTGCCCATACCCTGCTTGTCGGGCTCGGCCTGGCCGCGCTGATAGACGGACTGGTGAGCCTGGAGCACCGCCGACTGCAGGAGCTGCACGAGGCCGCGCCGACCTGCATCGCTCGGCGCCTTCTTGAACGCATCGATCTCGGGCTTCGCGGCAATCAGGGTCTGGCGCACGGTATCGACGGCCATCGCCGAGGCGACCTCGCCGGCTGCGTGCCCCCCCATGCCGTCGGCAACAATGAAGAAGCCCTGGGCGGCATCCATGAACGCCGAGTCTTCGTTGTGCTCGCGGACCATGCCGACGTCCGTGACGAGCCACGCATCGAGGTTGATGCGGTTGTTCACGTCTAATGCTTCGGCGGTCATCACTAACTTCGGAAGTTTCGCCCGGCTAGCGCTGAATTTCCAGCGGCGGGGGTGGCGATCCTGAGCCGGCCAGCGCGCGACCTTGGCTGGTGAGTCGTTTTACGCAAACGGCGATTGCCGAGGCCTCCCGATCGGTGGTCAGGAATCCGCGCCCGAGGCGCTGGGCCACGGCTGCCGTGGTACCCGATCCGGCGAACCAGTCGGCCACCCGGTCACCCGGCTGGGTCACTGCTCCGAGGATTCGCGCGATGAGGCGCTCGGGCTTTTGCGACGGCCACCCCGTCCGCTCGCGATCGGAATGGTTGAGGGTCTCGACATCGGTCCACCAGTCCTCCGGGACCTTGCCTGCATGGACCGGGTACCGGTAGACGCGCCCGGTCTTGCGGTCGGTCTTCTCCTGCACCCCGTCCACGAGCCTCATATGGGAGCCGCCCCGTCGGGGCACCCGCACCGCGTCGGGGTAGAACGCCCAGTCGTCGCCGCGCGCGTACCACAGGATGGTGTCGTGCTTGCGCCCGAACCCGCGCCGGCTCTTCCCGCCGACGGCGTAGCACCACACGATCTCGTTGACGAAGCGCGCCCGGCCAAACAGCCGATCGAGGTGGACCTTCACGTAGTGGACGGCCCGGTAGTCGAGGTGCACGAACAGCGATCCCGTCGGGGTGAGCACCCGCCGGCTGTGCTCCAGGAGGGGCGACAGCCAGTGCACGAATGCATCGGGATCGTCGGCCCGGTCGGTGTAGCGCAGGCCGCGGCCGGTGCGCACGGTGCCGGTCCCGAACGGCGGATCGATGTAGATCGCGTCGAGCGCGCGATCGGGCAGGGCGGCGGCAACATCGATGGCATCGCCGTGGACCAGCCGATCCGGCTCGCCCGCGCGACCGAAGTCGACACGCCGGGTGCGCGGGGGCGACAGGTCCTCGATCTGCTCCACGCGCCGACGGTACCCTATCGGTATGAGGTTCTGTCCGTGGTACCCGCTCGCCGACGCCGCGATTCACGCGCCGGCGGCCGAGGGGGTGCTGCAGCTGCGGATCGCGGAGGGGCTGCTCGACTATCCCCGCGGTAAGAGCGCGATGGTGCATTACGAGCACGCCGCCGATGTGCGCGCTTCCGCCACAGCGCTAGCGGCAGCTCACCCTGCGCCGGTTCTCTGGTGCCGGCATCTCGAGATCGAGAACGCCGAACATGTCGACCTCGCCGCGTTCCATGCCAAGGTACGAGAGGAGTTCGTTCGGCGATTTGGATCGCCGCCGATGATGCCCGATGCACCTCGTTGAAGCAGAAGCTGTAGGACCCATCGAAGGCGACGAGCCTGCCGTCACACCGCCGCGACCACCACATCGCCGGGTCTCGGTCTCGCTCATCTTCACGCTCTCTGTCCTGATCGGCCTGGTCGTCACCATCTATATGGTGTTGCCCGCGCGGCACGACGAGATCGTGACCGAGGCCGTCCGTCAGCATCGTGCGACCGGGACCGCCTGGGACCTCGACGCACCGACGGCCGGCGAGCTGCGCGCGTGGGCGATCGGTCTGATCGGCAAGGACGTGCCGCTGCCGCCAAAGGAGCACGCGATCATCGGCGCACGCCGGATCGACGTGCTGAAACGCAAAGCGGCGCTCGTTCGCCTGACGGTCGCTGGCGAACCGGTAACCTATCTCGTCCAGCATTCGCGCGGGATCTCGCCGAAACCTGTCGAGCGTTCCGAAGGGGACCTGCGCGCCGTCGCGTGGCGCGGGGGCAAGTACACATTTGTTGCCGTCGGTCCGCAGGCAACTGCGGCCAGCTGGGTCAACGCCGTCAGCAAGTGAAGCGCCGCCTCAGTCGCAAATCGGCAAACCTGCCGCCGATCCTCGCGCGCGCCAAGCGTGCGGGCATCGAGATCCCGACGCGGTTCGACGATTTCGTCAAGCGAACGAACGGCAACGTCGACGGCGGGCTGTTCTCCGTCACCGCCGACAAGGCGTCCACGTTCGGGCTCACCGCGGATGGCGCGCGTGCGATCGTCCCGTTCCTGCGCCTGGGCGACGGCAGCGTCGTCGCGTTCTGGGCCACAGCCGGCAAGCTGCCGATCGTTCACTACGACAGCGAGCGCGGCGCGCAGGTGGTGGGCGTCGACTTCGACGACTTCCTCGCGCGGGTCGCGCTGCGCAAGAGCAGGGTCCCCGATATCGACGAGTGGGATGACCCGCTCGTGATCGTGACGGTCAAGCCGCGTCCGTTCGGTGCGCTCGCGAAGGCGTTCACCGTGTTCAACCAGACGCACCGCGAGATCGTCCTCGCGCCCTAGTCGTCGTCGCGGTCGCGCGGGACGAGGATCGCCCGCTTGAGTGCGCCCTTGCCGAACTTGTCGGCGATCTTGTCGATCGTGTCGCCGAGCCGCTCGCCCTTCGCGCGCTCCGCCTCGTCGAACAGGAGCTGGCGCGGCGCATTTCGCGGCTCGAGATTCGTGGTCGAGATCCCGCACAGCCGGACTCGCGCGCCCTTGCGGCTCTCGATCGGGACTTTCGAGAGCAGATCGATTGCGGTCCGCGCGAGCACGCCACCGTCGCTGGTGGCCGCGTCGAGCGTGGTGCGCCGGGTGATCTGACGAAAGTCGTCGTACTTGATGATCAACACCACCGACCGCGCCCGCAGCTCGCTCTCGCGTAGCCGCGCCGCGACCCGGTCGGCCTGGTCGAGCAGGATCACCGCGAGCTCGCCCTTGTCGTCGATGTCGTCGTCGAAGGTCTCCTGATGCCCGACCGAGACCGCATCGTGCTCGGACACCACGCCTCGCGAATCCTCACCGCGTGCGAGCGCCGCGAGATGCCGGCCGGTGACCGCGCCGAGCCGCGACACGAGCGCTGCCTCGGGATACCGAGCGACCTCACCGATCGTCGCCAGCCCGAGGCTGGACAGGATCTCGCGCGTTGCCTCGCCCACACCCCACAGCCGCGTGACTGGTAGTGCGTGCAGAAATGGCAGCAGTTGTTCGGCCGTCACGATGCGAAGCCCGTCGGGCTTGTCGATATCAGACGCGATCTTCGCGGCGAACTTGATCGGTGCGACGCCGACCGACGCGACCAGTGACAGCTCGGCCCGGACCCGCTTCTTGATCGCCTCACCGACGGTGCGGGCATCGCCGAGCAGGCGCTCGCTACCGGTGAGATCGAGGAACGCCTCGTCGAGGGAGAGGCCCTCGACGTCGGGCGAGTAGTCGCCAAGGATCTTGAAGAAGCCCTGCGACGCCTCGACGTAGCGGTCCATGCTGTGGCGCACCACGATCGCGTGCGGGCACCGGCGCATCGCCTCGGCCATTGGCATCGCCGACTTGATGCCGAACGTGCGCGCCTCGTACGAGCACGACGCGACCACGCCGCGGCGCGCGGTGCCGCCGACAAGCACGGGCTTGCCGCGCAGGTTCGGATCATCACGCTGCTCGACCGCCGCATAGAAGGCGTCGAGGTCGACGTGAAGGATCGAGCGCACTACTTGGCGAACATGATCGGGCCGCGGAAGATCATCACGAGGATCGCCACGATGGAGATCAGGATGACGCTCCAGATCCAGCTCGGCACCGTCGGCTTCTCACCGCGGCTGAACTTGGCCACCCGCGCGCGAATCATCCCGTGCATCGACAGGATGCCGAGCACGACGATCGTGAGCTTGATGTGAAACCACCCCGCACCGGGTCGCGCGAAGATGTTCGGCGACTGGTTGAACGCGAGTGCGAGGCCGCAGCCGATGGCGAGCGTGGCGGCGATATCCATCGCGAGCGCGAGCGAGCGCTCCATCAGTACGAACTTGTCGCTCACGGTATCGGGCATCTGCGTGTGCATGCGCAGCAGCCAGAACACCGTGGTCAGGCCGCCGATCCACAGGAAGACTCCGAGCAGGTGCCCCACGAGCAGCCAGGTGTGTAGGTTCAGCGAGCTCTCCGTCATGCCGCGAAGGTAACACTTACGCCGACATACCGTGGGCCTATGCGGATCTCCGCAAAGCGGTATGCTCGCTCTCGCCACCTTGGCGCGTCTCCTCAAGATCTTTTTTCACGACGCGTGTTTCGACGGCACGACTTCCGCTGCGCTGTTCTCGGCGTACTACCGCGATGCCATCGACCGCCATGTGGACGTGCGCCCGGTCGGCATGGTCCATCGCGATGGCAATCCGTTCGAGGGCGTGCCGCTCGACGGCGACGATCACGCGTGCGTCGACTTTCGATTCTGCGCCGACCCGCGCATGCGCTGGTGGTTCGATCACCACCCGACGGCGTTCCAGCCCGAGTCGCTGCGCGAGGTGTTCGAGCGTGAGCAGCAGCCGACCTGGTTCTTCGACCCACACTCGCCATCGTGCGCCGGCCTCATCGCGCGCACGCTCGAGACGAAGTTCGGGTGGACGACGCCGCCGCACCTCGTCGAGGCCGTGACGTGGGCCGACAAGATCGACGCCGCCAGCTTCGCGAGCGCCGAGGATGCGGTCGCGCTCGTGCAGCCGGCGCAGAAGCTCGCCGCCTGGCTCGCGCACGGCCGCTCACCGCTCGATACCGAGCGCTACGTCGAGTGGCTGTCGCGCGCCTCCCTCGACGAGGTCGCCGAGCGGCCCGAGGTCGCGCAGCAGCTCGCCGCGGTGTCCGCCGAGCGCGAGCACGAGCTCGCAGCCGTGAAGAAGCTCGGCGTGTGGCACGACGACGTGGTCGTGTTCGATCGGTTCGACGATGTCGGCGCGCGCAGCCCGGGCTTCCTCGGCTATCTACTGTTCCCGCGCTGCCTCTACGCGATCTCGGCGACGCGCACCACGAGCAGCATCAAGATCTCCGTCGGTGTGAACCCGTGGAACAAGCAGGCGCGCCGTCACGATATCGGCGAGCTGTGCGCGCGCCACGGCGGCGGCGGTCACGCGGTGGTCGGTGGCGTCACGCTGCGTGGTGACGAGCTGCCCCGCGCGCGCGAGACGCTGACGCAGCTCGTTCGCGAGCTCACCACTTGAAGATGAGATAGCCCGAGACGCCGGCGCCGATGATGCCGAGCACGCCCGAGACGCCCATCACGCGGTTCCACGTCGTCGCGCTCGATTTGTCGTCGTTGTAGACGTCGATCGAGACCGCCTGGCGCGCCATGTCCGCGCTGTCCTGCGCCTTGCCGTACGCGACGCCGGCGACGACGAAGGCGATGACGGTGCCGCCGATCGCGACGAACGCGGGGAGCTTCGACGGACGCGGTGGCTCGTCGGGCACGACCAGAGGTCGGTACAGCTGCACGCTCGGATCGGTTGGCGGCGCGGCGATCACGGGCCGCTCGAGCGTGACGGTGACGGGCTGGCGCTCGCCACCTTGTGCCTCGAGCTCGACGACCTGGTCGACGTAGCCCTCGGCACGCACGCTGAGCGTGTGCTTGCCGCGCGACAGCCAGACGAGGCGCGAGCCGACGAACGCATCGCTCTCGCCGAGTGCCTGCACGATCACGGTGGCGCCGTCGGGCTTCGCGACGATATCGACCGGGGTATACGCCCCGCTGCGCAGCATTCCCTCGACGGCGGCCAGCGCGCTGCGGACCGCCGACACGAACGCCGCATCGAGTGCAGTGCCGCGCTCCTGGCAGCGGCTCAGGTAGAGATGCGCGCGCGTGACGTCCTTGGCCTTGTAGTAGGCGACGCCCGCGTTGCAGATCAGCTCGGGCCGCGCATCTTCGGCGTAGGCGAGCTTGTAGTGATTCGCGGCGCCGACGAAGTCCCCACCGAGGGCGGCGACCTCGGCGAGCTTGACCTCCGCGTCCGCACCCGCGGGATCCGCGCCAGCGTGCCCGACGAGCATCGCGAGCATGGCCACCACGAGCACCTTCCGCATGCACACGAGACTATACTGCCTGTCGATGGTTCGTCTTCATCACGCGATAGTGACGCTCGGATTCGCCGGCTGTGCGGATCCGGCGTTCTATCTGCAACGCGTGTACACGAGCGAGCCGCGGCCGGGCGCGCTCCGAATCAACGCGCCCGGTTACCAGATGGACTTCCCGGCCGAGGGCATCCGGCTGCCGTCCTCGTTCATGCTGTCGGACTCGGGCGAGGTTCTCGCGCCTGGTGCATGTCCGTTCGAGTCGCTCGTCGGCATCGCGCTGTATCCGGGCACGATCATCTCGGCCGACATGACCATCGAGGGCGCGACGTCCGATGCCATCGTGACGGAGCAGGGCACCGGTGTCGTGCAGGTCTCGGTTCCGTTCCGCGTGCCGCATCTGTGCCCGAGCATGACGGTGCCCGGCTACGTGATCGGCACGAGCACGTTCACGTTCTTCCCGTCGAGCCGCATCGCGCGGCGAGACTCGGTGGCCGCCACCAACATGCCGCCGATGACAAATCCCGGCTGTGGTTGCGCGCCCACGAACACGGATCCCTTCGTGTTCACGTCGTACTGGAAGTTCAATACGGACATGGGGGACGTGATCGGTACCAACGACACCCCGATCCTCGCCGATGGAGCGGATGCGCCTGCATCGTGTGCGGCGTTTGGAGAGGATCTCATCGCGCTGCGCTGGACGCCGGCGGCTGCAAACTCGACGCGGATCTCGGATCCCCTGATGATGGATCCTGCGGTGGTCTACGATCTGTTTCGGGGCTCGAGCATCGACGCGACCGTGCGCGAGGTCTCGTCGTCCTTGCAGGTCGGCTTCAAGCAGACCCGCTGTGCCGATGTGCACCAAGGGCTCGTGCATCCGCCGATCACCATCGCTGACCGTGAGATCTCGATCAACGCGGACGGTATCTACGAGGACCTCGACCGCCACGACGGGCCATTCGAGATCCTGGCGAACGATGGCAACCTCGCACCGTTTGCCGTTCGGCTCGACATCGGCAACGCGAAGCACGTGCGGGTGTCGCGCAGCGAGGGCTCGTACTCGGTGCAACCATCCGAGAATGGCGGCTACCTGTTCTGGTTCGACGACGGCATGTTCGATACCGAGACGATCACGATCGAGCCGTACTGATCACCAGCGGCCGACGAATGACAGGCTCGCACCGTCGCGCGAAGCGCCAACCTCGACGGGCGCCGGCTTCTTCAGAGCGCGGTACCACAGCACACCGGCGGTGATCGCGGCGACCCCGGCGACGCCGCCGATGATCCACGACATGCGCTGGCGCGAATCTGCCTGATCGGAAGCTCTGGTGTGGTCGGCGAGGGTGATCTCCTCGTCATTCGCGACGGCCTCGCTGCTGTGGGCTGCAATGAGAAAGCCGATCGCGAGGCCGCCGGCGACGCCGGTCGCGGCACTGGCGATGATCGGGGCGAGGAAGCTGCGCTCGGCCGGCGCTGCCGGTGGCGGTGCTTCGGGAAGGCGCGTCTCGGCGGGCGAGGCAGGCTGCACGGGCGTCGGCGCGGCGCTCGGCTCGAGCCTGACGCTGTGATCGACGCGATCGCGATTCTCGGCGGTGATGTCGAGCACGCGATCGGTGAAGCCCTCGGCGTGGATCGTCACCCGGTACGTGCCGAACGGGACCCAGATCTGGCGCGGCCCGACGATCGGCTCGTGCACCCCGTTCGAGAACGTGGTGGTCGCCGACTGTGG
>JBBQFU010000064.1:0-34338 GCA_038322185.1 Haliangiales bacterium | reverse complement strand
TGAGTGGTGCGCGGGTCTCGCTGTAGTTCGCGAACGCGACCAGGCCGATCGCGTCGTCGGGCCGGCCGCTCAGGCCCTTGCCGCCGACCACGAACTGCTCGAAGACTTTCTTCACCGCGTCGAGCCGCGTGAGCTCGCGGTTGCGCTCGGATAGGTCGAGTGCGCGCATCGAGCCCGATACATCGACCGCGAGCGCGATCGCGATGCCGTCGCGGCGCACGCGCGAGCTCTTGTCGCCGGCGCGTGGTCCGGCGAGCCCGATCACGAGCGCGACGACGGCGAGACCCAGCAGCGCATCGGGCAGCCACGCCAGGCGCGTGCGCCACGTGTTCCCGCCAGCGGGCAGGGCACGCAGCGAGCTGAACACCACGCGACCGGCCGACCGCTGCGACCACCACACCGCGGGGACCACGAGCAGCAGGCCGAGCAGGAACCACGGCTGCGCGAAGTCGATGCCAAACGGTAGCGTCATGCTGCCGCCGCCTTCGGCTCGTCGCGGAGCCGGGTGTCCTCGATGAACGCACGCGCGGCGCTGAGCGTGTCGATCGATTCGCTATTGTCGGGGCGATAGCCGGCGAACTTCACGCGGTCACATCGCTCGAGGAACTCGGACAGCTGCGTGCGATGCGCAGCCGTGAGCTCGGGCGCGCGTGAAGCGACGAGCAGGAACTCCTCGGTGGTGAGCTCGGGGGCGCGAATGTCGTAGCGGTGCTCGAGGTAGCTGCGCACGATCGACGACAGCTCGACGAACCACGCATCGGCGACCTCGGCCTCGGGGGCACCGCGCGCCTCGAGCGAGCGTAGCTTCCCGATCGCTTCGTCGTAGGCAGACTTCCGGGCGGCAACACGACGGCGGAACCGCCAGCCTCGCAGCGCGAGCATGCCCGCCGAAATCATGACGGCACCGCCACACAGCGCGATCAGGATCGTGGTCCACGGCGTGCCGCCGACGTCGGGATCGAGCTTGCCGGCCGCGGCCTTGAGCTCCTTGCCCGTCATCGCCGCGGCGACCGGCGCGATGTCGAGCGGCACCTCCTCGGTGAGGATCTCCTGCTTGCCGGTCGCGTTCTTGCCGGCATCGGGGCGCGAGTCGACCATCTCGAGGCGCAGCGGCGGAACGCGGTGCTTGCCGCTGCTCGGTGCCTCGAGGGTGTACGTCTGCTCCTGGCGGTGCGAGCCATCCGGGTTGCGGTGCGAATCGCGGATGAAGCCGACCACCTTGAAGCGGCCGAGGCGCTGGTCGCCGGCTTCCTGGAACGGCGCGTCGATGTCGATGCCGGCGGGCGCTTCGACGTCGAGGCGCAGATAGATCGGCTCGCCGAGCGTGGGCTTGCTCGGCCACACCGTGACCGTGGCCTTCGCCGGCCCGTTCTCCGTCGTCTTGCTGAGCGAGTCCTTGGGCGCCTGCATGCGCGCCGGATCGCTCTGCGAGTCGAGCCTGCTCGAGTTGCCGCACGCGACGAGCGC
Source organism: Haliangiales bacterium (assembly GCA_038322185.1). GTDB lineage: Bacteria > Myxococcota_A > Polyangia > Haliangiales > Haliangiaceae > JABFXX01. The sequence goes on along the minus strand of JBBQFU010000064.1, from coordinate 32,871 downwards.
GAGGAGAATCAACGCACGCTTCATCGGCGCAGCCTCCGTTCCCGCTCGCGGAAGAACTTGAGCAGCGGATCGACCATCGAGCCAGAGGCGTCGAACACGACGAGGTCCATGCCGGTCGCGCGCAGCTGATCCTTGAGCTCCTGCTGCCGCACGCTGGCGCGCTGCGCGAGGTCGTCGCGGAACGTCTTGCTCCGCGTGTCGACGAGTCGTGTGCCGCCGGTCTCGGCGTCCTCGAGCGTGACCAGGCCGGCGGGCGGCATCTCGGCCTCGCGCGGGTCGGTGATCAGCGACGCGACGACATCGTGCTTGCGGTTCGCGTGGCGAAGAACCTTGATGTAGCCGTCGTCGAGGAAGTCGGAGATCAAGAACAGCACCGCGCGCCGCGGCAGCACCTGGCGACAGAACTCGAGTGCGGCTGCGATGCTCGTCGATCGGCGCGCATCGCCGGCACCGGGCTTCGTCTTGTCGACGAGCCGCTTGAACCACTTGCGGACGAAGTCCGGCAGCAGCATCCGCGGTGACGGACCGGCTGCGACGCCCTGACCGCGCGAGAGCACCTCGCGCACGATGCGCAGCGCGTGCTTGCCGCCCTTGCGCGGCGGGATGTAGAGGTCGGCGCCGCCGTGGAACAGCAGCAGGCCGACCTTGTCGCCGTTCTCGACCGCGGACATCGCGAGCAGGGCCGACAGCTCGACCGCGGCCTCGAGCTTGCTGCAGCGACCCGAGCCGAAGTCCTGCGATGCGCTCACATCGACGAGCAGCATCACGGTGAGCTCGCGCTCCTCGACGAAGCGCTTGATGTGCGGCTCGCCGGTGCGGGCGGTGACGTTCCAGTCGATCGTGCGGACGTCGTCGCCGGGCACGTACGGCCGCACCTCGTCGAACTCCATGCCGCGTCCCTTGAACACGGATAGGTACGCGCCGGCCATCACGTCCGAGACGTGACGACCGGTGATGAACTGGATGCGCTTGACGGCCTGCGCGATCTCCGCGGGAAGCATGGGCGCTACTCGTTACGGGACGGGGACGTTCTCGAGGATCTGGGCGATCACGTGGTCGGTCGTCTTGCCCTGCGCCTCGGCCTCGTACGAGGCGAGCACGCGGTGGCGGAGAACGTCGTGCGCGATCGTCTTGACGTCGTGCGGCGAGATGTAGCTGCGGCCCGACAGCACCGCCTGCGCCTTGGCAACCTTGATCAGCGAGATCGAGGCGCGCGGCGATGCGCCGTTATCGATCAGCGGTGCGAGCGCAGCGATGCCCGATGCCTTCGGATCGCGCGTGGCGGCAACGATGTCTACCGCGTAGCGCTTGACCTTGTCGTCGACGAACACCTGGCGCACCACGTCGCGTGCGGCGAGGATCTCGTCGCAGTTCATCACCTTGTTCGCGGTCGGCGCGGCACCAGTGCCGGCCATGCGGTCGATGATCTTCACCTCTTCATCCTTGGTCGGATAGCCGACCTTGATCTTGAGCATGAAGCGGTCGAGCTGCGCCTCGGGGAGCGGGTAGGTGCCCTCCTGCTCGATGGGGTTCTGCGTGGCGAGCACGAGGAACGGCTCGGCGAGCTTGAACGTCGAGTCGCCGAGCGTGACCTGACCCTCCTGCATCGCCTCGAGCAGCGCGGACTGGACCTTCGCGGGTGCGCGGTTGATCTCGTCGGCGAGGATGAAGTTGCCGAACACCGGCCCCTTCTTCACCGAGTAGTTGCCCTCGCGTGGGTTGTAGATCTGCGTGCCGATTACATCGCCGGGCAGCATGTCGGGCGTGAACTGGATGCGCGAGAACACGCCTTCGAGCGCGTCCGCGAGCGTCTTGATCACGAGGGTCTTGGCGAGGCCGGGCACACCTTCGAGCAGCACGTGGCCGCCGGCGAGCAGACCGAGCAGCAGCCGGTGCAGCATGTCGTCCTGGCCGACCAGCACTTTGCCGACCTCGGCCTTGAGTGAGGTGAACCGACCCTGCAGCTTGGTGACGTCTTCAGTGAGGCGATCCGACATGTGATTCCGGGGTGAAGTTGCGCGTAGGCGAGCGGCCTGTCAACAGGTCCGGCCCAGACCGTATTCCCGGGGCATTTTGGTATGTTCTGAGCCCATGGAGCGAACCCTCGAGGTCGTGGCGGCGATGATCGGCGAACCCTGGAACGCCGACGACCTGCTCGAGCCGCTGAGCAAGGCCGACCGGGCTGCGGTCCGCGCGGAGCTATTGCAGCGCGCCAAGGCGAAGAAGCCCGAGAAAGAGATCATGGAGGTCCTTGGCCAGTTCCCTGATGCCGAGGTGATCGCGACGCTTCAGAAGGTCCTCGCCGACAAGCAGGCGGGCAGCGGGCCTCATGTGCGCGCGGCCGTCGGCCTGAAGAAGATGGGGACGCCGGCGGCCCTCAAGGCCCTGCGTGCGCACCTCGAGCACCCAGAAGACAATGTCGCGCACACGGTCGTCGAGAGCTACCAGGACGAGAAGCCCGCGACGGTCATCAAGACGCTCCTGCCGCTCGTCGATCGGTTCGCCAAGCGTGGCGACGACCTGCTGATGCTCGAAGTGGTCGACCGGCTCGTCGCAGCCGCGCCGACGAGCAAGGACGTGATCGCCGCGCTCGCACGGAACTGGAAATTCTCCGTGACGCACGACACGTCGTTGATGGCATCCAACGCGATCTTCGATGCGCTCGTCGATCACGCGCCAGACTCACCGGTGGCACAGTCCGCGTTCGTCGAGGCGATGGGGAGCCGCGAGGAGTACGGGCAGGTCCGCGGCCGCTGCGCGCTCGCGCTGACGGGGCGCGACACCGCGACCCACGTGCAAGTGCTCAAGAAGATGAGAGGCCTCGACGCGTCGTCTGGCTCGTTCCGCAAGGACGCGCTCGATCAGCTGGGCAAATCCAAGAAGAAGCCTGCGAAGAAGCGATCGTGAAGGTATACGCCCGCACTGTTTTGTCCTCGCGCAGCGACAATGCTTGACCCGTCGAGGGTGGCTTTGCGAGAGTGACAAAATAGGTCGGAGAAACGTTCTCATGAGCATTCGCACCCCGGATATCTGTCAGGCCTCGACGCGCATGCGCTGCGTCGACGCTGCGACAGCCCGCGGTACGGAGGCCCGAGTCTAACAACTCGCTGATCGGGAATCTGACACTCCACACCGCGGGCTCCTCACCAAGGAGCCCTTCTTCGTTTCGGCGATCGAAGCAGGGCCACTTCATCCACCTGCAGGGACCTCGCTTCGCCTTCGTGCGTCCGAGCTCCCATCCCCGGGGGCGTCATGTCTGGTCTGCGTCCATCTACATCTTTCATATCCACAGCGCTGCCCTGGTCCGAGCGACCCGGCAGAGCGCTGCTCAAGCTCGCCTGGCCCATCACTGTCTCGATGGTCTCGTTCTCCACGATGACCCTCGCGTCGACCGCGTTCGTCGCGCACCTCGGCGCCGACGAGCTCGCCGGCGTCGGACTGGCCGGCGTCGTCGGTTTCACGCTCGTCTGTTTCGGTATCGGTCTGCTGCGCGGTGCGAAGACGCTCGTCTCGCAAGCCGTCGGAGCCGGGCGGCCCGAGCGCATCCCCGAGCTGCTCGGTGCAGCGATCGCGCTCGCCCTCAGTCTCGGTCTGCTCGCCACGGTGGCGGGACAGCTGCTCGCACCGCTGCTCGGGGCACTGAGCGGATCACCACGCGCAGGACACTTCGCGTCGGAGTACCTCGCGATCCGTTCGCTCGGTGCGCCGCTCGTGCTGCTGTATGCGGCGTTGCGCGAGGCCAGCTATGGCGTCGGTAACAGTCGCGCGCCGATGGTCGCTTCGCTCGCCGGTAACGGCGTCAACATCGCGCTCGATGTCGTGCTGATCCTCGGCCTCGACATGGGCGTGCGCGGTGCGGCGTACGCGACGATCGCGGGCAACGCGACGGAGCTGCTCGTGCTCGCGCTGCCGATGAGGGCGCAGCTGCGCAAGCTCACGTGGTCGGGCTCGGCGGCGCGTGCCGTGTGGGCGCAGGGCGTGCCGAATGGCCTGCAGTTCATCATGGAGGTCGGCTCGTTCCTGATCCTCACGGTTCTCATCGCGCGCATGTCGGCGGTCGACGCGGCGGCTCATCAGCTGGTCCTCCATCTGGTGAACGTCTCGTTCCTCCCCGCGCACGCGCTTGCCGAGTCCGCGGCGGTGCTCGTCGGTCAGGCCGTCGGTGCCGGTAAGGATGTCCTCGTCACGCGCGTTGCCAAACGAGCGCTCGTGATCGGGGCGGCCTACTCCGGGCTGTGCGTCGTCGTGTTCGCGATCCTCGGCCGCAGCATCGCCACCGCGATGTCTTCGGGGGATGCCGCGCTCGCGGCGAGTGCCACGGTGCTCGTCCACGTCAGTCTGCTGTTCCTTGTCGCCGATGCAGCGAACGTGATCGCCCGCGGTGTGCTCCGCGGCGCGAGCGACGTGCGCTACGCGGCGGTGGTCGGGATCGCGACCTCGTGGCTGACCACACCGCCGCTCGCCTGGTTCTTCGGCATGCACCTGGGCTGGGGCGCGGCGGGTGGCTGGCTCGGTCTCGCCGTCGAGATCGTCGTCGGTGCAGGCCTGTTCTGGCTGCGGGTCGTGAGGGGCGGCTGGCGTCCAGCGGCTGCGGCAGCTCGACGGGCAATGTCGGGCACCGCGGTGTGAGCAATCCCACCGTCCTTACCGACGGGCGGCGGCATTCCGGTCCCGAATCGTGATTCGTCATTGAAAGCGATTCGGGGCCGGGATATGCCGTCGCGCATGAGGGGCGTGCTCGCTGCTTGTTTGCTTGTCGGTGGCTGTGCTTCCGGCCGTAGCGCGATCGATCCGCCGGATGGCGGTGTTGGTGGTGGTGAGGACGCGAAGTCCTGGCGTGATGGTTCGATCGAGCCGCAGCCCGATGCGCAGGTGACCGTGACGCCGGCGGACGCGCAGCCGCAGCCCCAGGACGCGCCGGCTGTCGTCGAGCCGGTGTGTAGCGATCAGCAGCTGCTGTCGAACCCCGTGCTCGATCTCAACCCGAGCGGCATGGGCTGGATCCAGCAGAACATCGATAACCTCGCTCCGATCATCACCGGTGATGACGGCATCGCCGAGCACAGCCCGCCGTTCAAGGCGTGGATGGGCGGCCTCGAGAGCTACGACTACGGCGTGAACAGCGTGACCGACGTCCTCTACCAGGACGTCACGATTCCCGCGAACACCACGCAGGTTCGCCTGACCGGACAGTACGAAGTCCGGACGATGGACCTCGAACCCTACGCGTACGACACCGCACAGCTCGCGTTCACCCAGGTCGACGGCACGCCGCTGCTCATCGTGAAGGACCTGTCGAATCTCACGCCGACCACGACGTGGACCGCGATCGATCAGCTGGCGCCGGCAAACCTGGCCGGCCAGACCATCCGCATTCGCATCACGAGCACGAACGACATCATCGAGCCGACATCGTTCTACTTCGACACGCTCGCGCTCACCGCGACCGTCTGCCAGTAGCTACTTCTTCGGCGCGGTCTCTTCGGCGAGATTCGCTGGCAGCGGTGGCAGCTCCTCGAGCGCCGGCAGCAGCGCGATCTCGATGCGGCGGTTCTTCTGGCGCCCCGCAGGCGTCGCGTTCTCCGCGATCGGATCGTGCGCGCCGACACCCGACGGCACGATGTTCTTCGCATCCATGCCCGCAGCCACGAGCACGCGCGTGACGGTCAACGCACGCGCGGTCGACAGCTGCCAGTTGTCTTGCGAGGCGCACGCTGCTGCGCCGCCCGCGTCCTTGGGCTTCACGAAGTCCTGGTTGTCGGTGTGACCGACGACGAGGAACCGGCGGTCGGGCAGCTTCTTGAGCACCGCACCAACCTCGACGATCGCGTACTCGCCCTGCTTGGACACCTCGGAGCTACCGGTCGGGAACAGCACCTCCGACGGCAGCGACAGCACGAGCTGGCCGCGACGCGCGGTGACGCGGAGCTGACCGGCGTCGATCATCTTCGCGAACTGCTTGCGAATGTCCTCCATCGCCGCGATGCGCTTGTCGGGAAGCGACGCTGCTTCGAACCACCAGACACCGGGACCTTGCTTGCAGCTGCGGTCAGCTGCGTAACGGCCAGTGCAGTTTTCGTAGGTCCCGTTCGATCGCGGCGAAACCGGCGCGCAGGCGCGCGATCGTCGGTCGCTTGCGTGCATCACGCGCGAGCGCGGCCTTGAACAGATCCGCGAGGGGCGCGAGCTCCCTGCGGCGCGAGAGCGCGATGAGGGCATCCTTCCCGGGCTGTGCCGAGAAGTGCTGTGCAAGCAGGTCCTGTAGGGAATCACCAGCAAACAACAGCGAGCCGGTGAGCACCTCGTGTGCGACAGCCGCGGCAGCGTAAACATCGGTCGGAAACGGCTCGAGCGTGGTGGCCTGCTCGAGTGCCCACACCTCCGCGGCACCGTAGTGAGCGCTGCCGCAGCCCGCGCGAATCCGCCGGCCCGCGAGGCCGAAGTCGACGAGCACCGCGTCACCGGATCCGTCACGAAGCACGAGGTTCGGCGGCTTGACGTCGAGGTGAGCGATCTGCACCGCGTGCATCGCCTCGAGACCGGCGAACAGATCGTCGACGATCTTGAGCGCGCGCACGATCGTGAGCTCACCGGCCTCGAGGCTGCGCTCGAGGTTGGTGCCGCGCACGAACTCCATCACGAGGATCGGCTTGGGCTGCGCCGATGCATCGAACGTCACGAACTTCGCGATGTTCTGGTGCGAGGGCAGGGCGAGCAGCGCACCCGCCTCCTCGCGGAACATGTGCTCGAACTCGGACTCGCTCATCGCGCGCGCGGCATCGCCCGAGTAGTCCGGAACCTTGAGCGCGACCAGCTCGCGATCGGCGCGCCGGCGCTGCTCCGCACGAACGGCGAGTAGCACCGAGCCGCCCGCGCCACGCCCGATCGAGCGTTCGACGTAGAACCCGCCGATGAGCCGCGACAGTGGCACCCAGCCGGGAAGCACGATGTCCATCGGCATCGTGGTGGATGGGCCGCTGCGTTCGAATGGACGCCGTGCGAGCCGCACGAATACGCGCTCGATCGTCGCTGCGATCGCAGGAGGCAGCGCGCCGCGAACGAGGTCGATCGTGCCCGCGATCGCCTCGTCGAGTGCGTTCGCCATTGCGGCACTGCCACCGTTGCTCTGCGCGCCGAGCACGGTCTCGATCGCGCGAACCGCGGTCTCGAGCTCAAGGCTGGTCTCCGTCGCAGGCAGACCGATTCGTTGCCGCGCGCCATACACGCGCCTCGCGAGCGTGCCGAGCTCGTTCGCGATCGCATCGAAGCTACCGGGTGGCACGCTGCGCTGGCTGCGTGCGAGGGCGAGACGCAGCAGCTGGTTACTGAGCCGTGCGAGCGCGATCCGCACGGATTCGACACGCGGCGACTGCTCCGGCGGCAGCGCATCCGCGAGATCGCCGAGCCGCTCGACGACCATGCGCACGGCATTCGCGTCGTCGGGATCCGAGGCCTCCCATGTCGCCTTCTCGAGCAGGCTGTACGCTTCGAACGAGGCCTCGATCTCGGGAACCATCGACGCCTCGCGCACGATCGCGAAGTCCTCGTCGTGAAACGTGGTCGTCCATGCGAGCAACAGATCCGTCACCTCGGCGTAGCCGTCGCGAAGCAGCGCATCGCCGGCACGCGTCATGGCGGCCCACACCGCGCGACGGAGCGACGAGTGATCCTGCTGCGCACGCTCCATCAGCTGGCGGACCGCCGCGAGGCGAGGGCCGAGGTCGGCGTCGCTCGTGATGCGTACGCCGTCGAGGAGGCGCACGAGGGCGCGCAGGCGAGCGATCCGCAGCCCTCCGTGCGCGACAGCACCGGCCTCGGCGGTCTTCTCGTGCGCGAGCAATGCGGCCTCGATCGCAGCGAGTGCGGCCGCGAACTGCGCGCGCGCTGGATCCGTGTCACCGGCGAGCGCGAGGACCGCATACAGCGCGTTATCGGCGAGCAGCTCGCGATCGAGCTCGCGCAACAGCCGCATCGAGTGCCGTCGATCGACCGGGTCGTCGTCGTTGGCGTCGCGCAGCCACTCGGCCGCAGCCGTGATCTCGTCGACAGCCATCCGTGCCTGACGAAGCGCGGTGGGAACGTCGCCGACGTCGAGTGCAGCGCGCGCGGCGGTGATGGGGACGGCGACGCCCTCGTCTCCGCCGCTGCCGGACAGCTCGCCATCGAGCGCACGCAGCAGCGCATGGCGGCCGTCGTCCTTCATGTCCGGCTCGGCTTTGAGCTGGCCGCGCACCCAGATCAGTGCGGCAGCGCAGGCGTCGCCGAGGAATGTGGCGTTCTCCTCGCGTCGCAGGTCGGCGAGTGCTTCGGCGGACTCGAGTGGTGAGCGCTTCACCAGCTCCTTCGCGAGGTCGTCGGCTTCATCGGGCGACGTGATCGCGAGGCCGGCGAGGCCGAGGATCGTGCCGCGCGCGATACCCGGCTCGCGGGCGGCACGGTCGATGAGAACCTGGAGCCAGCGTCGCGCGCCGCCACCACGCTCGAGCGCAGCTGCCGCCGATGCCGCCGCTCGGCGCTGCTCGGTGTTGCTCGCCGTCGGACGCAGCTCGCGGTCGATGTCGTCGGCGAGTGCGGAGTCGACGTGCGCGAGGATACCGCGAGCGATCGATGCGAACCGCCACACCAGCGCCTCGCGATCGCCAAGTAGCCGCGCGAGCGCAGCGCGAGTTCCGGGGCGCGCGAGCACCCGTACACCGCCACGATCGCCGCTATCGTATCGGCGAACCGCCTCGCGTGCGCCGTGCGCGAGGATGCGCGCCGCGAGCCGGCGGCCAGGGAGCGAACCGATCGCGGGCTCTTCGACCCAGCTCTGCGCGAGCGCCGGCTGCGCGAGCAGACCGATCGCGAGCTCGCCGATCATGCCCGGTGACGTGAGCGGCGCGGCGAGCACGACCTCGAGCCGCGCGCGGAGGCCTTCGCTTGCGACGATCTTCGGCGACGTACGGGCGAGCGCGATCAGCAGCCGCACGAACGTGTCGCGATCCGCCTCGCGTAGCCGCGTGAGCACCCGGCGGCCGAGCTCGCGCCGCTCGGCCCCAGCGGGCAGCGCTTGCGCCAGCTCGAACAGCGCGATCGCCGCCGACGCGGGCGACAGCCAGCTATCGAGCTCGGCGAGCAGACCGTCGGTCAGCGCAGCGCGCACGCTAAGCAGCAGCTGCGCAGCAGGGAGGCCTTCGAGTGGGGCTGGCTCGCGCTCGGCGATCTCGGCGAGCATGGCAAGCCCTTGGCGCGCGACCTGGCGTCGCTCGTCCGCTCCCTCGAGCGTGTGCAGCTCCGCAAACGCGGCGAGATAGGACCGCCCCCCGGCCATTGCAGCCAGTCTACCGCCGGGCGAGGGATGCCGGTGTCAGATCGGCGACGCTGAACGTCTGCGCGAAGAAGATTTCTCCGCCGACGCCCAGGCCCGAGAACGTGAGCGCGTCGGCGCTGACGTCGATGAGCGCCGCGTTGAGCCGCGAGGCCCGGAACAGCACGCCTGGAGCTTCGGTGAGCGGGGTGCCGATGCCGCGGGCGAGCGGACCGACCTGAAACTCGCGGATGCCGTGCGCGTGCTGGTGCGACGCGAACCAGTGCTGGTCGGCGCTCACGAACAACAGGCCGCTCACGCCCAGCAGCGCGTCGAGGATGCCGTCGCGCTCGTAGCGAAAGCTCGACCAGTGATCGTTGCCATCGCCGAAGTCGAGCGGCACGCCACTGAACACGAGCTTGAACGTGGCAGTCGACGCCCGGACGCTCTCGACGAGCCATGCGCGCTGCTGCGCACCGAGCATGGTCTTGCCGGGCCCGTCATTCACCGCGTTCGGGCTGCGAAAGCGCCGGCAGTCGAGCAGGAAGCACTCGAGGTGCGCGCCCCATCGCCAGCTTCGATATTTGATGTCGTCGTCAGCGCGCACCGGAAAGAACTCGTCCCACACCTGCATCGCGGCGGCGTAGCGGGGCGCCTCGGTGAGCATGTACATGCCATCCCAGTCGTTGCGAAACTCGTGGTCGTCGTAGATGGCGCGCACGCCCACTCGCTCCAGCAGGCGACGTATGCGGGGCTCGGTGCGCGCCTGCGCGTGTCGCTCGCGATAGGTCGAGACATCCATCGCGGGCGGACCGTTGTCGGTGTACGGGAAGTCACCGAGCGAGACGAACAGCTCGGGCTCGGCATCGATCACGTGCTCGATCAGATCGCTCTTGAACTCGGGATGCGGATCGATGTCGGCCGACACCGCGATGCGTACGGGTCGTGTGGCGTCGGCGCGCGGCGCGGTCCTAACGCGGTACACCATGCGCACGCCGTCGTCGGTGTCGAGCGTGACCTCGTAGTGCGTGTCCGGATCGAGCCCCGTCACGTCGAACACTGCGCGATGCGTGTCGAACATCGAGAACGCGCTGAACACGACGTCATCGTCACCGACCACACGGACCACGACGCCGACCGCACGGGCGATGAGGGCCCAGATCGCGACGAGGAACGAATCCGATTCGGGTTCAAGAATCGCGGCCGCATGCGCGGCGCCAGGTGGCCTCAGCGTTTGATCATCACCACATCCAGCGACGACGATCCCGGCGGTACCGAATGCGGTCCAGCGCAGTACTTCGCGTCGAGTCGGGCCGCCCACTTTCATCGTGACAGCCGAGGGTAACCGGCGTTTAATCCGGCCGCCATGCTGAGGGCGTTACTAGGGCTCGCGGTCCTGACCGGTGGTTGTGCGTTCGAACCAGGCCAGCTGGCCGACGACACCGGCTCGTCCGGAGGGGGCAGTGGCGCCACCATCGATCCCGATCAGGACACCGATGGCGATGGGCTCGTCGACGTGGCTGACAACTGCAGCGGCGTCGGCAATGTGACTCAGTACGATCACGATGACGATGGCCGCGGTGACGCATGCGATGTATGCCCGCACCTGTCGGACAGCGGCGTGGACGGCGATGCCGACGGTGTCGGTGACGCGTGTGACCCACGGCCGACCGCCGCGGGCGATCGCGTGGCGTTCTTCGAGGGGTTCTACGGCGCGGTCGCGTGGAACAACACCACGGGCACGAACACGTGGGAGCTCGACCTCGGCACACTCAACCAACCCGACCTTCTCGGCCAGCACCAGCTCGTGCGGGACGACAACCCCGATCTGCGCAGCGTGTTCATCGACATGCGCGTGCGGATCAACGCGGTGTCGACCAACGCCACGTCGCGTCGGTCGATGGGGGTCGTCGCTGGCTACCGCCACGACGAGGACTATCTGTTCTGCGGCCTCGCCGCACAGGGCACCGGCAGCGAGGTCAATGCCGGTCAGGTCGACACGGATTTCTGGGGCACCCCGCGGTTTCAGTACAACGAGTCGGCATTTGCGGCGCCGATGACCGGTGACTGGCTCACCGTGCAGGCGCGCACGGTCGCGCTCGACGAGTCCACCACCCGCATCGAGTGCTCGACGCACCGTGCGGGGCTGCCCGCGCCCACGAATGCCGTGTACGACGCGGATGTGGCGACCGCCGGCGACGTTGGGATCCGAACCAACGGCACGAATGCGAGCTTCGACTACGTGTTCGTCGTCGAAACGCCTACGTCCGCACCGTAGAGCGCTGTCGGCACGCGGTGTGCTCCTCCTGTGAGCATGCGAGCGAACAAGGATTCCCGTACGGTCCGTGATGCGATGCGCCAGGCGAGCGAGCTTCCGCAGCCGTCGATCGTGGACATCGATCCCGAGGACCCGAGCCAGCTGCTCGATGATGCGGGCCAGTTCAGCATCATCGATCTCGAGACCGAGGCGCAGCCGCAGGCCGAAGCCGACGCGGAGCTCGATGCCGCGGTCGCGTCGACCGCCGAAGGTATCGATGTTGTCGACCAGACCGATCTCGACGTGAGCGCCGACGGCGAGTCCTACGAGGACGAGGAGCTCGGTGAGCACATGTTCGAGACGCTCGAGAAGAAGATGGCGGAGGGCGATGCGGCGCCCGAGAGCGAGATCGAGATCGACGACGAGGACAGTGACAGTGATCCCCAGGGCACGCCGAGCCTCTAGCGACCACGACTCGCACGCCACGGGATATCAGGCTGGCGTGTGCGCCGGCCGGCATGTGAATGTCCGCCCGTGAAGATCGAAACCATCGAGCTCGCAGGCCTACGTACCCAAATCGTTGGCCCCGCCGACGCCAAGCTCACCGTCGTGCTGCTGCACGGCTTTGGTGCCCCCGGTGACGACCTGGTCGCGCTCGCGCAGTTCATGCAGGTGCCGCAGGCTCGCTTCGTGTTTCCGGCCGCGCCCATCGAGCTGGGTGGCATGTATGGCGACTCGCGTGCGTGGTGGCGGCTCGATCTGATCAAGCTCGAGCAGGACCTGCGCTCCGGCGCGATTCGCGATCGCCGCAACGAGGTGCCCGAGGGCTTGGTCGAGGTACGTGCCCAGCTCTCGAAGTTCCTCGACGAGGTCAAAGCGCGCTACTCCATCACCGACGCGCAGATGATCCTCGGCGGCTTCTCGCAGGGGGCGATGCTGTCGTGCGACGTCGCGCTGCATCGCGAGACGCCGCCCGCGGGGCTCGTGCTCATGTCGGGCACGTTGCTCGCCGAGAGCACGTGGACACCGCTGATGACCAAGCTGAGCGGCGTGCCGATCGTGCAGTCACACGGTCGCGCCGATCAGCTGCTGCCGTTCTCGATTGCAGAGCTGCTGCGCGACAAGCTCACCGCCGCCGGTGCAGCCGTCGAGTTCATTCCGTTCGGGGGCGGCCACGAGATTCCGCCGCCGGTGCTCGCCGCGGTAGCGAAGCTCGTGCGCGAGCGCGCGTAGTTGACGCCTAACCAGCTTCGCATAGAGCATCACTCAATGTGAGGTGGTGAGGGTGTCCGTGCTCGTTCTCGTGAGACGTGCTCGTGAGACGTGCTCGTGAGACGTTCTCGTGAGACGTGCTCGTGAGACGTGCTCGTGCTCGTGCTCGACCGATCGTCGGTCGACGCAACCGTTCCACGTGACGGCCGATAGGCGTCGCCATGCTCGACTTCGAGAAGCTCGACGTCTATCAGTGCGCGATCGAACAGCGATGTAGGTGCCTCTCAATAGCGGGGAGGCCAGCGGCAAGACCAGTGTTCCAGAGCGAGCGCACTGCTACGCCATCGCACGCGGTGAGGCGATGGAGTGCGGTGCAATTCTCGACGTGGTGCGGCTACTTCAGGTCATACCCGACACCGAGCTCCTGCGTGGGAAGCAGCTCGTTGTCAGGATGGTCGAGATGCTTACGAAGTTCGCGCACCGATGCGTTGCTCGATGAGATCGCCGATCATCGGGCCGGTCCAGTTAGAACTGGTTCTCGATGAAGCCGCAGTACGCGCCGCCCGGGCAGCACTCGTTCACGCCGCTTGCGCCGCCGAACTGCTGGGTGTGGAAGCAGACCTTGCTGCCGATCGACGGGTAGTAGTAGGCCCAGAAGAAGCACATCTCCTTGTCGGCCGACTCGCCGAACTTCACGGCGTTTGGCGTGGTGTTGGTCCACGTGCACTCGAAGTCGAAGCCACCGCCTGCGGGAAGCATGAACTCCGGCGGGGTCGCGGTCGCGGGCTCGTCCCACAGAAACGGGCTCGGCGCATATACCTCGGTGAGCGGGCCGGTGGCGCTGACACCGGTGCGGACCTTCACCTGCGTGCCGAGGCGATGCGTGTGACCGGTGATCGCGAAGAACTTCGCATTCGAGAAGTTCGCGCTGGAGGGCGGCTTGAAAGAACTGGTGCAGCGTGACCGTCCCGCCGGCCGGGATGTCGATATCCGGCGAGCCCGCGAACAGGATGGCGGCCTCGTGCTGGATCGTCGCCGGCTCCGCGGCGAAGAAGTCGACGGTGCCCATCACGTCGACTGGCGCGTCGCCCGAGTTCTTGTAGTGCATCTCGAGCTTGATCATCTGTCCCGGCGCGAACGTGTACGCGACGCCGTCCGGCAAGATGATCGAGTCGTCGGTGCGCTGGGTGATCGCGATCGGCGCGATCATGCCGCTCGCATTGAGTGCGCCGGTGAACGGCTGGCAGTCCACGCGCGTGGTCTGCTCGGTCGTGTCCTGGTCGTCCTTGTAGACGATCAAGTGGTGCGAACCGCCGCTGAGCTTGTTGTGCAGCGAGTGAACCTTGATCTCGGTCGTGTTCGGCAAGCGCATCCATACGCATTGCGTGCCCTCGTCTCCGGGCCCGACCGTGAGCGGTCCCCAGGTGAGCGAGTACTTCTCGCCCTCGAGCACGGGCGCGTCGTTCATCGGCGTGTCGTCGCCGCCACCACCGTTGTTGCTTCCGCAGGCGAGCAGCGTGCACGAACAGAGCGCGAACAACAGATGGCGCATGGCGACCTCCCTCAAGGTGCGCGGACTGTACCGGCCGCGCCGGATTCCGAACAGAGCCATTTGAGCGCCGGGGTCAGCGCGTCATGCGCGTCACGGTGTAGCCGCGCTGGCGGAGCAGGTCGACGACGCTGCGCGGGCCCACGGTATGAGCCGCGCCCACCGCGATAAACCCGCCGTCCTCGCTCAAGATCTTGTCGATCGCCGGCATCCACGACGCGTTGCGGCGATAGAGGATGTCGAGCATCTGCTCGTCATACTCGGCGGCGGTGCGCCCCCGAGCGAGCCAGCGCTCACGCTCGCGGTCGGTGATGGCGAGGATCCGCGCATCATCGCCGGCGACATAGGCTGCGAGCATCTCTTGGCCGGTCGTGTGGATCAGCGAGACGTCGTCGAGCATGTCCTTGAGCGCGCGCAGATCGAGCCACTTGCCGAGCACCTCGAACTGCATCTCGAGCGTCTCGAGGTAGACGACGGTCTTGCCGCTCGCGCGTGCGCGGTCGAGAAGCGCGCCGTCGATCGACCGGGTCGCGGGCAGTCCATGCATCGCGACAATCGTCGCCGGGATGAGTGGCTTGAAGCCCACGAGCCGCGAGGCCTGGTCGACGCCGATTGCGTCCTCGAGCTTCTTCCAGTAGGTCGGTCCAAGCTCGTCGCGCAGGCTCGTGCCGTCGGTCCGCAACACCGGCATTTTGGCAGCGGCGGATAGATCGGTCTCGACCGCCAGGACCCGCGCCGCATCGAGTGTGTCCCAGACATGCTTCGGCAGGCGGTCGGGATCGACCCCGGTGTGCATCGTCCCGAGGAGATGCCCGGTCTTGCCAGCCTTCTCGACCGACCACAGCAGCGGCTTGACGGTCTCCACGGGGGCCACCGACTTTTGACCACATGCGGCGACGACCAATCCGACGACGAGCAGAGCAAGACGCTGGGTCATGGCGATCGGGTCGCATGTTAGCATCGACGGATGGTTCGCCTCGGGGTTCGGTCGGTTGCGCTCGTCGCTGCGATGGCCACGCCATCGTTCGCGGAGATCAACACCGAGAGCGCGCCGAAGGCCAGAACCGGGAACCTCGAGCTCGTGTCGCTCTCCGAGCGGTGGCACGAGGTGCCCAAGAGCAAGCGCCTCAAGCTGTCGGTGCAGATCGTCGATGAGGTCACCGAGCTCGGCAACCTGATCGGCACCGGCATGAACGAGCTGTCTGACGACATGCTCGGCCTCAAGTTCGACGGCCGCAAGCGGCGCGCGAAGCTGCGCCTCGGCACCGGCGAAGGTCAGTACCTGCGGTTCCGTCTCGAGAGCGACTGGCACTTCACACACGGCAAGGCGCGTATCGCCGCGAAGCTCCAGCTCGGCCTCGGTACCCATCATTGGAACATCGAGCTGCCCGACATGGAGATGCTGCCGGCGAGCTATCGCGGCGACCGTGGCGTCGAGGTTCGCGTGCCGCTGTTCGAACGTTCCTGGTAGCCGAACGCCGAACGAAAAAACGCCGCGTCGGTGAAGACGCGGCGCTGCCACTCCGTGCGTCAGCGCGTTAGCGCCAGCCGCCCTCGACGTAGATCCAGTAGGTCGTGTTGCCCGCCTGGCGGGTCTCCCACCGGCCCTCTGCCCACGTCTTGCCCGAGCGAGCGCGCTCCCAGTGACCCGGGATCCACGAGTACTGCTTGTCGCCGGACCAGCCCCAGCGGCCGCGGATCCAGACAAAGCCAGAACGGGTTCCCGCGGTCTCCGCCTGCGGAGGCGGCGGCGCCTGCGTCACGGCGCCCGGCGGCAACGAGACGGGAGGCGGTGCGACGACAACCGGCGGCCGCGGCGGCTGTGCGACCGGCGGAGGTGCAGACGCCTGCGTGCCCCAGCTGCCCTCGATCCAGACCCAGCGACCGTTGTTCTGCTCCCAGCGGCCGTCGTTCCAGCGCGCGTTCGAACGCTCGCGTTCCCAGTGACCCGCGATCCATTCCCACTTGCCCTGGCGCCAGTCCCAGCGACCGCGGATCCAGACGTGACCTGCGCGCGGCGGCGCAGACTCGACCTGGAGTGCGGGCGGTGCTGCGTTCGGATACTGCACGACCACCTGCGGCTGCTGCACCGGCGGCGTCACGGTCGCAACCGCGACCCACTGACCCTCGACCCAGTTCCAGCGACCGTTGCTCTGCTCCCAGCGGCCTTCCTGCCACTGCATGCTCGTACGCTGACGCTCCCAGTGACCCGGCACCCAGGCCCAGTCACCATTGCGCCAGTCCCAGCGACCCTTCACCCACAGGTGACCGGAGCGCGAGGCGACGGTCTCGCTCTGCGGTGCGGGTGGTGCAGCCGTCGGGTAGGCCTGCACGTCCATCCAATCGCCGTTGACCAGAACCCACGCGCCGCCCTGCTGCTCCCAGCGCGGCTCGCGCCAGCGCTTGCCGGAGCGCTCGCGCTCCCAGTGGCCCGGAACCCAATCCCACTCGCCGTTACGCCAGTCCCAGTTACCGCGGACCCAGACGTGGCCGCGGCGCTTGCCGATTCGTTCATCGCGCGGCGCGGGCGGTGCAGCGGTGGGGCGGATGTCGACGTCGATCCAATCGCCTTCGACCTTCACCCACTGATCGCCCCGCTGCTCCCAGCGGCGCTCACGCCAGCGCTTGTTGTTGCGCTGCTTCTCCCAGCGGCCCGCCTGCCAGTCCCACCTGCCGTTGTTCCATTCCCATGAGCCGGCGACCCACACGTGGCCATTTCGGCGGCCGATCTTCTCGCGGCGCGGAGTGGGGGGAGCCGAGCGGGGACCGCCAACATTGACTGTGACGCCCCCGTTGACGGAGATGCCTCCGCGTTTGCCGGGGCCGTTGCCACGATGGTCACGGACCTTGGGATCCGCAGACGCGGACCCCAGCATCGTGCCACCCACCAAACTCGCGGAAAGAAGCCAGCGGAACAGTTTCGAACGCATCATTCCTCCTGAACGGACTAGGGACGGAGCCTAACGCGGAAAATTCAGGAGCGGGTCGCCTGGATGCCACCTACCGCCTCCTTAACATTTCGTCGTGTTACGAGAGCTTCCGTGGCTTTTCGGGTTCCGTTCGTAGGGTTGCTGACGGTGATCGCGTGTGGCGATCCGCAGATCCGCGACATCCCACAAGCCAAGCCGTTCGAGGCGGAGATCTCGGCCGACCTCGGGGCACGTTTCAGCACATCGGTCACGACGCGCTGTCTGATGCTGACGGTCGTGCCGCTCAAGTGCATCGCGACGCTCGCTGATGGCACCGAGCTGCCGATCGCGATCGAGCATGCGCGAACCGAGTGGCAGTGGCATGTCGATGGTGTGGTGATCGAGGCGGCGCCGATCGTCGCGTATGTCGAGGAGGGGCTCGCGGGCCTTCACGTCGCGCAGCAGGTCGACTGCGGGTCGCGCATCCAGGTGATCAAGCGGGGCGATCGCGTGGTGTGCAAGCTCGCGGGCGGTGGCGCGGCGTTCGTCGACATCGCGCCCGATGGCTCGACGTCGCTCGAGCTCGCACTCGATGCCGCGACCGCGACGGTGCGTACCGAGCTGACCTCGGCGGATCGCGATCGCGAGCTGACGAAGCAGTCGAAGGACCTCGAGCCCCTTGCCGGCCAATCGGATGGCGAAGAAGCCGTGGCTGCCGATGCTGGGGTGCCATGAGGTACAGTCCGCTCATGAAGCCGGGGCTTGCGATCGCTGCGTTGCTGTGCGCGGCTGCGTGTTCGTCGTCGCATCCGCCGATGCAGGTCGACAAGACCGCCAAGCCCACGATGAAGAAGGGCGCACGCACGCTCACGATCGTCGGGACCAATGATCTCCACGGCGCGCTCGATCGGCTGCCGCTGCTCGGCGGTTTCCTCACCAACATTCGCGCGGCCCGCGAGGTCGACGGCGGTGGTCTGCTGGTGCTCGACGCCGGCGATATGTTCCAGGGCACGCTCGAGTCGAACATGGCTGAGGGCGCCGACGTGGTGAAGGCGTACAACGCCCTCAAGTACGACGCGGTCTGCCTCGGCAACCACGAGTTCGATTTCGGTCCCGAAGGCCCGCTCGCGGTGCCCAAGTCGATCGAGGACGATCCGCGCGGCGCGCTCAAGCTGCGCGCGAGCGAGGCGAAGTTCCCGTTCCTCGTCGCCAACATCACCGACAAGCAGAGCGGCAATCGCATCAAGTGGCCGAACATGCCGCCGTCGGTTCTCATCGAGGTCGCGGGCACCATGGTCGGCGTCGTCGGTGCGACCACCGAGTCCACGCCGTTCACCACGATGCCGGCGAACTTCGTCGGGCTCGAAATGTCGCCGACCGCGGTCGCGATCACGAACGAGGCGAAGGCACTCCGCGCGAAGGGCGCGCAGGTGATCGTCGTCGTCGCGCACATCGGCAGCTCGTGCAGCAACCTCGACACGCCAAACGACACCTCGTCGTGCAAGACGAACGAGGAGTTGTTCAAGGTGATCAGCGACCTGCCGTCGGGGCTCGTCGATGTGTGGGTCGGCGGTCACACGCACGCGGCGATCGCACATCGCATCAACGACGTCGCGGTGATCGAGTCGTACTCGTCAGGCCGCGCGTTCGGTCGCGTCGACCTGCGGCTCACTGACCACGTCAGCGGGGTCACGATTCACAAGCCGCACCTGATGTGCCCGCTCGACAAGGAGGACAACCCGATCCCGGTCAAGGACTGCAGGCCCGAGCCGTACGAGGGCAAGCCCGTCGTCGCCGATGCCGAGGTGCAGAAGATCGTCGACGCCGCCGACCAGCGCGCGAGCAAGCTCCGCGACGAGAAGCTCGGCCCGACGCTGACCGCGATCGTGACCAAGTCGTATGGAACCGAGTCCGCCGAGGGCAACTGGTTCACCGACCTCATGCTCGCCGCGAAGCCCGACGCGCACGTCGCGCTGACCAACGGTGGCGGCCTGCGCGCCGATATCGTGGCGGGTGATCTCACCTACGGTCGCCTCTACCAGGCGATGCCGTTCGACAACCGGTTCGCGATCATCGAGCTCAAGGGCAGGCACATCCGCAAGATGCTGTCGTCAAACCTCCAGCGCGGTGGCGGCATCTTCTCGTGGGGCGGGCTTGTCGCGAAGGCGCGCTGCAAGGACGGCTCGCTGGTCGCAGACATCAAGATCGGCGGCAAGCCGCTCAACGACGAGCAGAGCTACAAGATGCTCACGAGCGACTTTCTCGCGTCGGGTGGCGACGGCGTGATCGGCCGGCTCAAGCTGCCCGACGGCGCGGTCACGATGACCGACGACATCATCCGAGACGCGATCGCCGACGTCTTGCGCAAGCGCAAGGGCAGGGTAGATCCTACGCAGTTGTACTCGCCGGCCAGGCGGCGCCTCGACTACGAGGGGCAGCGACCGGTGGAATGCGCAAAGGGTCCCAAGACCCCGACGGCACGCGAGGAACCTGACTGATGGCAATCCGAGACTGGTCTCCGACGAGCTGGCAGAAGAAGACGGCCGCACAGCAGGTCGGTTACAGCGATCAGGCAGCGCTGCAGCGCGTGCTCACCGAGATGGCAGCACTGCCGCCGCTGGTCACGTCGTGGGAGGTCGAGAACCTCAAGGCCGACCTCGCGCGTGCAGCGAACGGCGAAGCATTCGTGCTCCAGGGCGGCGACTGCGCCGAGAGCTTCGACGACTGCCGCTCCGAGTCGATCGCCGGCAAGCTCAAGATCCTGCTCCAGATGAGCCTCGTGCTCGTGCACGGCACGCGCAAGCCGGTCGTGCGCATCGGCCGCATCGCTGGGCAGTACGCCAAGCCGCGCTCGACCGACAACGAAACGCGCGGCGATGTCACGCTGCCGGCGTATCGCGGCGACATCATCAATCGCGGCGGCTTCACGCGAGAGGAGCGCGAGCCAGATCCCGTGCTCATGCTGCGCGCGTACGAGCGTGCGGCACTCACGCTCAACTTCATTCGCGCGCTGACCGACGGCGGCTTCGCCGACCTCCACCACCCCGAGTACTGGGACGTCTCGTTCGCGACCGGCTCGCCGAACGCGGCCGAGTACCAGCGCATCGTTGACTCCATTCGCGAGTCACTCGACTTCGTCAGCGCGATCACTGGCGTGCAGAACGAGGTGCTCCGCCGCGTCGACGTCTACACCAGCCACGAGGCGCTCGCGCTACCGTACGAGCAGGCGCAGACCCGCACCGTTCCGCGTCGCGATGGTCACTACAACCTGTCGACCCACTTCCCGTGGATTGGCATGCGGACCGCGATGCTCGACGGTGCGCACGTCGAGTTCTTCCGCGGCATCCGCAATCCGCTCGGCATCAAGATCGGTCCGGCGATGACGGTCGAATGGCTGCAGTCGCTCCTCGACGTGCTCGATCCGGATCGCGAGCCCGGCCGCATCACGCTCATTCACCGCATGGGTGCCGACAAGGTGAAGGACAAGCTGCCGCCGCTCGTCGACGCGGTGATAGCCACGCGCCAGGTGCTGTGGGTGTGCGACCCGATGCACGGCAACACCGAGACCACGCCCCAGGGCATCAAGACGCGTCGCTTCGACAAGATCATCGACGAGCTCGAGCAGAGCTTCGAGCTGCACGCAGCGCTCGGCTCACGGCTAGGTGGCGTGCACGTCGAGCTCACCGGCGAAGACGTCACCGAGTGTGTCGGGGGTGCGCGCGGCCTCGCCGAGGCGGACCTCGAGCGCGCCTACAAGAGCCGGGTCGATCCGCGGCTCAATTACGAGCAGGCTCTCGAGACCGCGCTGCGGATCTCGAAGCACATGCGTCCCAAGACCTAATCCGGTTTCGCCGCGCTGCTCGCTGCTCTAGAAGCCGCCGGAGACCGAGACGCCAATGTCCGTCGGGCTCACCATCGGCGCGAACACGGTGCGATCGATGCGCTCCTTCTCGGGAGCCGTGAAGTACAGAAAGCCCGCGACGCCCACCGCGACGGCGCCCGCGACGAACAGGCCGGTGCCCCAGTAATACGCGCGTTCCTGATACTTGTTCGCGTAATCCACCGCGGCCTGCGCTTCGGTCTCGGGGCAGCTGGGCTCGGGGAAGATGCCGTCATCGTCGAAGTCGATCTTGCCGTTCCTCGCGCACTTCTCGTACTCCTTCATCGCGAGGTAGCTGAGAACGCCGCTCGCGATCATCAGCGCGCCACCGGCGGCGGCCGTGATGATCGCTGCTTTGCGACGTCCCGCACCAGGGTCGACGACCGTGAAGTTGTCGCCGTCGAGGAGCTCGATGGTGAGGGTCTGGCCACCGCGGCCCTCGACCGTGAACGTCTGGGTGACGATCTTCTTGCCCGGCGCACCGGCGACGAGCGTGTGCTCGCCCGGATCGACTTCGGCGGCGAGGAAGTCGGCAGGCGCGACGTCGTCGTCGTCGATCTTGACCTTGGTGCCAGCTGGCGGTGGCGTCGTGAACGCGATCTTGATCGTGGCGACCTTGTCGCGCTTGAGCAGAACCGTGTGCTCCTTCGCGGCGTTCTCGTAGTCGGGGAGGTTCGTCTCTGCCGCGCGTGCCTGGGCCTTGCGGAACCAGTACAGCGCGGTCTTGTACTTCATCAGCTTCTCGTTGCAGAGGCCGAGGTTGAGCATCGTGCCCGGTGCTTCGGGATCGAGCTTGATCGCTTCGCTGAACTTCTCGCACGCGGCAGCAGCGTTCTGATCACCGGCGGCGAGCAGGTTGCGGCCCTCCTCGAACAGCTTGTCGGCCTGCTGCTTGCCGGCGTCGTCGGCCGCGGCGGTGCCGAGCATTCCCACACACAAGGCGACCAGCGCGAGCGCTCTGCGAACCATGGCCGCAATCATACGGTCAAAAACGACCGACTGCCGCGATCCCGGCGGACTCGTTACTGAACGTCGGTACCACCGACACCTGGCGCTCGATTTCGGGCGGTGCGGTGAACCACAGCACGACACCGACGGCGAGCGCGGCGACGCCAGCGATGCCGACGACTGTGCCGACCGTACCGAGCTGGCGCGCCTCGCCGGTGCGCTGGTAGCCCTCGGCGTTGCACAGCGGCTTGGCGTCGGGCTCGGGCCGGATGCACGGCCGCATCGAACCCGGTCCACCGATTTCGCGCTCGTAGTCGCGGTTCGCGATGTAGCCGATCACGAGCCCGGTGATGGCGAGTCCTGCGCCCGACGCGGTGAGGATCTTGCCGATCGTGCGGCGCGTCCTGGTCACCGTGACGGGATGCCCGAGCGCGGGAATCGCCACCGCCGCGGACTTGGTCTCGACGAGCTCGACGTTGGTCGAGTAGGGCAAGCGACCCGGTGCGGTGACCACGATGTGGCGCGAGCCGGGATCGAGGCGCAGGTCGTTCGTCGACTCGGGGGCGGTGGCGAACACGACGTCGTCGATCACGAGCTTCATGCCGTCGATGCGCTCGGCAAACGCGATCGTGAGACGCGGGACGCGCTCGCTGATCACGGCAAGCCGGGCCTCGGCGGCCGTGCGGTGCTCGTCGAGGTTGTGCTCGCGCGCCAGGTCGCGCGCCTGCGCGTAGAGCTTCACGGCGGTCGCGATCTTGCCCGCGTCCTCGCTGCACTTCGCGACGTTCAACAGCGTGCCAACGGCGTTCTTGTTCTGGGCGAACGCTGCTTCGAACTTCTTGCACGCCTCGGCGTGCTTGCCGGCTTGCTTGAGCGCCTGCGCCTCGAGGAACAGCTTGTCTGCCCCACCGTGATCGTCCTCGGCGCGCGCGTGCGAGCCGAGCACAGCGACCAGCGCCAACACCAAGAGCGTCCTCATCCGTCGATGCTAACCGAAGCGCGACGCTATTTCTTGCAGCCGTGCATCGCACCGAACGGATCGCACGGCTGCTTCGGCGGCTCGACCTTCTCGAGCACCGGCGCCACCGAGCCACTTCCCGCGCCCGTCTTGACCGTCTTGTCGTTCACCTTCGTGGTGCCCGTACCGGTCTTGGCGCCCGTCTTGACGCCGGTCTTCACACCGACCTGGCCGGAGCCGACCTTGACCTTCTTGTCGTCGGGCTTCTTGTCGTCGGGCTTCTTGTCGTCGGGCTTCGCGGCTTTGTCGTCGGGCTTCGTCTCTGCGCTCGAGCCCGAGCCCGACGCTGCGGCGTTGACGTCGTCGGGCTTCACCGGCTCGATGGTGGTCTCGATCGGCTTCACCTCGGCTGCCGAGCCCGAGGAGCCCGTCGCCATCTTCACGTCCGGTGTCGTCAGCGCCGGCTCGGTTTCCTTCGCGCTCGACTCGGCGCCTGGCTCCTCGGTCGCCTTCACGACACCGAATGCGATCGCGCCCGCCGTCAGCACACCAAGCAGCACCAGCACGAGCCCGACACGGCTCTTCTTCGGCGGCTCCTGCACCGTCGCGCGCGAATACACGCCGGACGTATCGTGGAGCGGGACCGCGAACGGCTGCGATGCATCGTGCGCGAACGGCCGCGCGAACGGCTGCGATTGGTCGGTGCGCTGGCCGTGCGGCTGCGGCGTGTTGCCATGCCACGCGTTCCCTGCCGGATCGGAACCAAGGCCCCACTGCGCCTGCTGACCACGGATGGGGCCCGAGCCCAGGTCCTTCACGCTGCCGGGGATCGCCTGGCGACCCACACCTGTGGATCCGCCCTCCCAGTCCATGTTCGCGCGACGCAGCATGCGAGCCATACGCTCGACCAGCATCTGCGCCGAGTGCGGATCGCTGGAGAACGGCACGAGGTCACGCGCGAACTCGCCCATGCTCATGTAGCGCTGCTCGGGCGTCTTCGCGAGGCAGCGCAGGATGACCTGTTGAAGCGCGGGCGGCGTGTTGCGCATCGGCGCCGGCTCATCGACAGCAACCTTGACGCACATCTCGGAGAAGCTCTCCGCCTCGAACGGACGGTGTCCCTCGAGCGCCTCGTAGAACACGGTGCCCAGCGACCAGACATCGGTGCGCGCATCGACGAGACGCGCGCTGCGCATCTGCTCCGGGCTCATGTATGCCGGCGTGCCGAGCAGCGACTGCGTCTGCGTCAGATGCATGTCGGTGCCGGCGTGTGACTTCGAGATGCCGAAGTCGAGGACCTTGATCAGCGCGGTGCCGTCGGGACGCCACGTGACGAACAGGTTCGTCGGCTTGATGTCGCGATGCACGATACCGAGCGAGTGCGCCTCGCACAGCGCCTCGGCCGTTTGCAGCATGAGCTCGACGGCCCATTGCGCCGGCAACACGCCGCGCTGCTTGAGCACCTCGCCGAGGTCATGGCCCTCGAGGTACTCCATGACCATGTACGGCGTGCCGTTGTCGAAGGTACCGACGTCGGACACGCGCGCGACGTACTCGCTCTTGAGCTTGACCGCGGCCTGCGCCTCGCGAAGAAAGCGTGCCTTGGCGTCCTGATCGAGCAGCACGTCCTGCCGCAGCATCTTGATCGCGACGCGCTCGTTCAGCTGGAGATGCGTGCACTCCGCGACAACGCCCATGCCTCCGAAACCAAGGATCGAATCGACTCGATACTTGTTCTCGAAGATCTGGCCAATGGTGATGCCAGCGTCGGCTTTTACGCCCTGTGCCACGCGAGGAAAATCGTAGCGTGCGGCCGCGCCACTCTCAAGCGATCAACCGGTGTAGGTTTTAAGCTACCAGTCGGCAATTAGTGCTGAATTTGATGAATCTTGACCACGTTGGTCTGCGCACCTGAACCCACGGGAACGGCCATGGTGATGATGACGCTCTCGCCAGGCATCGCGAGGTTCCGCTCGATGAGGACTGCCTCGACGCGATCGACCAATTCGTCAGTAGTTGCAGGGTGGTCGATGAGGACCGGTGTCACCCCCCAGAACAGAGCGAGACGGCGGAACGTCACCTCGCTGGTCGTACAGCACACGATATTGGCTTCCGGCCGGTACTCACTGACCAGACGGGCAGCTCCGCCAGATTCGGAGACGACGGCGATCGTCCGCAGGCGCATAGATTTCGCGGCGACCACGGCGGCGTGAGAGATCGCGTTGGCCGAGCTCACGCTCTCGATGCCCGGGACCTCGATGTTGGCGCGGTAGTACGCGCTCTTCTCGATCTCATCGATGATCCGCGCCATCGTGCGCACGGCTTCGACCGGATGCGCGCCCGATGCGGTCTCGCCCGACAACATCAGCGCATCGGTGCCATCGAGCACCGCGTTCGCGACATCGCTCGCTTCAGCGCGCGTCGGTCGCGGCATCGTGATCATCGACTCGAGCATCTGCGTCGCGGTGATCACGATCTTTCCGCGCTTGTTGGTCTCCTCGATGATTCGCTTCTGCCACAGCGGCACCTTCTCGGGGCCGAGCTCGACGCCGAGATCGCCGCGCGCGACCATGATGCCGTCTGTGACCTCGACGATCTCCGCGATGCGCTCGAGCGCCTGCGGCTTCTCGATCTTCGCGATCACCGGGATCGAGACCGAGTCGACGGTGAGCAGGCGCTTGGCCTCGATGATGTCCTCGGGGCGGCGCACGAACGACAGCGCGACGTAGTCGACGCCGTGGCGCAGCGCGAAGCCGATATCGATGCGATCCTTCTCCGACAGCGCGGGCGCACTGACGTCGACGCCGGGCAGGTTGATGCCCTTGTTGTTCTTGAGCATGCCGCCGGTGACGACGACGGTGCGGACTTCCTTGTCGGCGACCTCGGTGACGGCGAGCGAGAGATAGCCGTCGTCGAGCAGGATGTGATCGCCCGGCTTCACGTCGAGCGGCAGCAGCTGATACGTGGTCGAGCAGCGCTTCTCATCGCCGATCACGCTGGTGTCAGTCGTGATCGTGAACGCAGCTCCGGGCTTGAGCTCCACACCCGCTGGGTTCGCGAACTTGCCGACGCGGATCTTGGGGCCCTGCAGATCGAGCAGGACGGCGACCGCCTTGCCGCGGCGCTCCGACTCGGCGCGCACGACCTGCAACATCTTCGCGTGATCTTCGTGACTGCCGTGCGAAAAATTCAGACGTGCGACGTTCATTCCCGCGTCGATCAGCTCGCCAATACGCTCTGGTGACGCGGATGCGGGTCCGAGGGTGCAGACGATCTTCGCCCGGGGCATTGGCGGCGAAGTAGACCACCCATTTGTCTTGCTGAGAACGCCACCCCCCGGTTATTACCGGTCGCCAATGGCTGGGTCCCAGAGCGCAGTTACCGCGGGTGTTGTTGCCGCCGTAGTGTTCGCCGCCTCGAGCGCCGGCTGCACCGTGGATCGTCCGCAACCGAACCTGGTTGGCCAGGATGTTCGCGTCACGATCATCCACACGAGTGACATCCACTCGCGGTTGTTCCCCTACAACTTCATCCCGAACACATTCGATCAGGGCTACGGCCTGCTGCCGGTGAACAAGCCGTTCGGTGGCATCGCGCGCATGGCGACGCTCGCGAAGCGAATCCGCCGCGAGGTGCCGCGCTCGCTGTGGCTCGACTCCGGCGATGCGTTCCAGGGCGCGCCCGTGTTCAACTTGTTCAAGGGCGAAGCCGAAATGCGCGCGCTGTCGCTCGCAGGCATGGACGGCGAGGTGCTCGGTAACCACGAGTTCGATCTCGGCGCCAAGAACCTGTTCGAGAAGATCGACGCGTGGTCGCAGTTCCCGCATCTCGCGGCGAACTACGCGTGGGACGACGCGGTCGGCCGCATGTCGCCGTCGCTGCGCGACATCATCAAGCCGTACTTCATCTACGACCTCGAAGGCCTCAAGGTCGGCGTCGTCGGCATGGGCAATCAAGACACGCTGTCATCGATCTACGAGGGCGGTAACTCGCTGGGCTTCCGCCCCGTCGACGATCGCCTCGTGCTCGAGCAGTACACGCGTCTGCTGCGCTCGCAGGTCGACCTGCTCGTGGTGATCAGCCACATCGGTCTCGACGGCGACGAGGGCCTCAGCGCCTCCGAGGCCGAGGATCTCAACATCACGGTGCCCGGCGTCGATCTCATCCTCGGCGGTCACCTCCACATCGTGACCAACCCGCCGAAGCTGTTGCCGAACAACGACGGCTCCGCGTACTGCGAGACCAGCAACTGCCAGACGCTGCTCGTTCACTCGGGCGCGTTCGCCAAGTTCGTCGGCCGGCTCGACCTCGTGGTGCGCGTCGGCGAGGACAACAGCAATCCCGAGAAGCGCAGCCGCATCGTGTCGTTCGCCTACAAGAATCTGCCCGTCGACTCGACCGTTCCCGAGGACGCGGCGGTCGCGAACTTGATGTGGCCGTACTCGGTCAAGCTCAACCAGGACATCGACCTCAACGGCGTGTTCGCGTACGTCGCGCCCACGGGCGACTCGAAGATCCTGCGCAACGATCAGGGTGGTGGCGACTCGCAGCTCGGCAACATGGTCGCGCGCTCGATGCAGGTGCAGCAGGGCGTCGACGCGGAGTTCGCGTTCACGAACTCGCTCGGCATCCGCGCCGACTTCGAGCGTGGCCCGCTCACGAACGAGCAGATGTACAACGTGTTCCCGTTCGAGAACTCGATCACGGTGATGTACCTGTCAGGCCAAGAAGTTCAGGACACGCTCGACTTCGTCGCGCGCAAGAGCGCATTGCGCGGGTGCCGCACGCAGGCGCAGGTCAGTGGCATCGCGTTCGACATGGTGTGCAAGAGCGAAACGTGCCCGGGGCTCGACCCGATCACCGGCGTCGGCGCGACCGCATGCGCGAAGAACATCTCGATCGGCGAGCACTGCCGCGGTGATAACCCCGACGGTCCGATCGATCCGAGCAAGTGCGCACCGCTGTCGCTCTCCGGCCTGTACCGCGTCGCGGTCAACGACTACATCGCGAGCGGCGGCTCGGGCTTCATCGTGCTCAAGCGCAACACGTCGGCGCAGAACACGGGCATCTCGCTGCGTGACGCGCTGACCGTCTATCTCAACAAGCAGCCGGCGATGTGCGACGGCATGACGACGGACCAGATCGTCGACGAGACCGATAGCGAGGGCCGCACGGTTCGGGAACGCTGGGGCACGGTCTCGTGTCTCGACGGCAATATCGAAGCGCACGACGGGCGTATCCGTCCGGTGTTCGAATGATCAAACGCACTCCATCGCTGCTGTTCGCGATCGCCGTCATCTCTGGCGGGGCATGCGTCGAAACGCGTGACGCAATCACTGGCACGCAGTCGCTGCGCGTCGAGCTCAAGTCGCCGGCGCCTGGCAGCGCGAGCAATCGGCTCCCCGACACTGCGCGCACCGTCGTGATCGATGTGACCGCGATCGATGCCGAGGGTCAGGTCGACACCTCGTTCAACAATCAGGTCCAGGTCTACGTCAACTTCCTCGGCACGCTGACGCCGTATCTCGGCGGCTTGCCTGCGCTCGCGACCGTGCCGATGACGGCGGGCGTCGCGACCAACATCAGCGTGACGCTGCCGCCGGTGTTCGGACCGGCGACGCTGTTCCTCGACGATGGTGGGGCCGCCGAGCCGACCTACGCCGTCGGTGCGTCGCCGACGCTGTGGTACCGCGACCCTTTCATTCAAGATATCCAGCGGCCCGCGAATGAGATGGGGCTCGATGCGCTCGCCAAGTCGCCGCTCGAGGACAAGCAGGTCAGTGTGCGCACGTCGCGTTACGGCGCGAACGGACGGCTCCTCGTCACCAGCGTGTTCGCGCAGGGCTACACCGTGAGCGACGTCCAGTGCGCCGCCGGTGGCGCTGCGCCGTGCACCACGGGCGACTACGACCACAAGATGGTGTTCTCGTTCTCCGCCGCGCGTGACGAGCATGGCTGCATCGTCAAACTAGGCCAGTCGATTGCCGGCTTTGCCGGTGGCGTCGCCGAGTTCAACGGGCTCACCGAGATCGGGTTCCCGCAGACCTTCGTCGAGCGTCCCGACGGTTCCGACTGCCCCGACAGCGAGATCGAGATCGACCCGGCGCGCTTGCCGGTGCCGACGACATTCGCCACGTCGTGGTTCACCGACAAGTACAACTTCGAGCGCAACGAGGCGGCACCGATCGCGGTGCTCAACGCCAAGGTCTGCGACCTCGATGCCGACTACGACACGTACAAGCAGTGGAAGCTCGATCCGACAGGAATGGGCGGTAACTGCACAGGCAACCGCAACGTGCTCAACGTGATCACCAATGGCGTCGTGCCAGCCGAGACCGTCGTAGGACTCGAGGGCAAGATCGTGCCGCGCGTGGTGGGTGTGCTGCGGCCTGTGAATATCGGCAGCTTCAACGTTTGGATTATCTATCCGCGCTCAACGGCGGATCTGACTCTGCAATAGGGGACTCATGCGTCGACTCGCTTTGATTGCGGTGCTGGTGGCACCGCTAACGGCCGCAGCTCAGCCTGTGGACCCGCCTACAGGTACTGACACGGCAAATTCCGGAGGCGCCCTTGACGAGGCGAAGATCAAAGAGATCGTCGACCGCGAGATCGCTCGAGTGCTCAACGAGCGCGCTGCCAAGGACGCGGCCGATCGCGCCGCGAAGGAAGCGACCGAGAAGGACGCGCCTCCCGGCAAGGATGGCGGCCCCGACGATCTGACCGGTGCCGGTGGAGCGTTCGATACTCGTATCGCGTTCACGCTCACCAACGAGAACTTGCTCGTGAAGCCGGGCGAGACCATTCCGAGCGTGCCGGGCTGGCGGTTCGGCGTGCCGAACTCTCTCGGCGTGCTGTTCTTCGACAACTACGACACGCGCTTCTCGGGGTTCGAGACGCTCACGCACCTCGTCGCGTCGCGCACCTATCACAAGGGGCACTTCGACGCCGAGACCTCGCTCGTCATCCGTATCAACGAGATCAGCGAGCGCACGATCGAGCTCGCGGACGCCGGCACGTACATCGTGCTGTCGAACTGGAAGGATCCGACCCACAAGGATCCGACGCGCATCTCGTTCACCGCGTTCCCGGTGTCGTCCGACCGCATGCGTCTTGGCTACAGCTACCGCCTGTCGTGGGGTGGCTCGCCCGAGTACCGCCGTGTCAGCGCTCGCCAGGCCACGCCGGGCATGAAGATCCAGTACGACACCAAGAACATGTACGCGTTCCTCGGTGCGAAGACCGCGGTCGTCCTCGATCGCGCGACCGCCGAAGAGCAGGCCGAGCACGCCTTCCTCGGTGGCGCCGGCATCGATCCGCATCCGATGGTGCGCGTCGAGGTCAACGGCGGATACTTCGACCGCGGCAACAACGAGCTCGTCGACGTCAACGACCAGAAGGTGCAGCTGTTCGGCGCCTCGGCGCAGGTCGCGATCCACAAGGGGATGCCGGTTCAGTCGTCGATCGACTACCGCCTCTACAAGAACAACAACGAGCGCGTGAGCGGCCTGTTCAACCCGGTGAAGTATCCGGGTGGCGTGTCGTGGCTCGCAATGGCGGAGTTCACAGCCCTGGGCCAGACGCTTAAGGATCCCGAGAAGACCGGCTCGACCGCCGTTCAGAAAGGCTACGCAGGCGACGTCAACGTGCGCGTGATGATCGACCGGATCCGGTTCCGCCTCGACGCGAGCTACCGCACCCTGGCGTTCATCCTGCACAGCCAGCCGGGCCTGCCGACCTACTCGGACTTCCCCGATGATTACCGCCTCAAGCCGAACTACTTCGCGTCGGCCGGCATCGATCGCAACTGGAACGACTTCCTGACCCTCGGTCTGATCGTGGGTATCGACAAGCCCGCGACCCTGACCACGACCAAGGGCATCCCGGGCGGCATGACGGGCGTCACGGGGCAGTCGACCGCGGTCATCCGCAACAACAACATCGAGACGCTCACCACGATCCTTCCGGTCGGCGAGACCGCCGTGCCGCAGATCGCGATGAAGGCGACCGCCAAGCTCGACTTCGGGCGCATCTACACCGCGCTGCTCGATGTCTTCTACAGCTACGACGGCAACGTCACTCGCTACAGCCGCGTCGATGCTGGCAACCCGGAGTCGCCGTTCGAGTTCGTGTTCGGCAACTTCAACCAGCTCGGCGTCAACGCGACCCTGCAGGCGCGCTTCTAGATTCACTTCGATAACGCTGAACCGCATTTAGCGTTCCGCGTTCGCTTTTCCGGATAACCCCGGATCCACTCCCGGGGGCGACGGTTACCATCTTGGGGTAGTGCCCGGTGAACCTGCCCCGAAGCTGCGGACGGACCGATCGGGTCCGCTCGGTTTCGTGCGCGCCGGCGTGACCTACCTCGCCGACCTCATCCAAGCAATGGTGAGCAAGCTCGCCACGTTGGGAACCGCCGTTCTCGCGTTCGGCGGAGCGGCCTGTGAAGACACAGCGAAGGTCGCGCCGCCGCCACCCGCGGTCGTCGTGCCAACGCCGGTCGAAGCCGAGCCAAAACCGCCGGGCCCGATCGGCGAGTTCGACATCACCTTCTACTACGTGACCTCCGAAGAGGAGATCGCGGCCAAGATCGCCAAGGAAGCCAAAGAGGCTGCCAACGAGAACGCGGCCCTCGCGGCCGCGGAGGGTGTCGACCTCGCTTCGGTCATACCGCCCGAGCCGCCACCGCGCGAGATCGTGCCGCTCTACGACCGCACGTGCAACGTGCTCGCCGAGGTCGACAAGGAGTTCTTCAAGTCCCTCGCGATGCAGGGGACCGGCCGGCTGAAGGACGGTCGCCTCCTCAATGTCGTGGGCCGGAACAACTGCGACTGCGAACGGAAGCCGTGCTTCCACGTGATCGAGGGTCAGGTCTGGGGCAAGGCCGGGACCGGGCGGCCGCTGGCGCCGTTCCGGACCGTCGCGGTCGACCCCAAGATCATCAAGCTCAACTCGCTGCTCTACGTGCCACTGCTCGAGGGCCGGACGATGCCGGGCCGGCCGCCGTGGGGCGGGTTCGTGCACGACGGCTGCCTCGTGGCCGATGATACGGGCGGGGCCATCAAGGGCTTTCAGCTCGATCTGTTTGTCGGCCGCAAGGGGAACTTCCTGGGCCTCTCGGGCTCGGGCGGAAGCCATGCGTGGGCGCGGCATGTTCAGGTGTTCGACGGGGCCTCGCGCTGTGAGCGTAAGGGTCGGCGTATCGGTCGCAAGTCCGGCGCGATCTAAGGCGTGTATTGGGCTACTGGGGAGCGGCTGCGTCG
The DNA here is from genome assembly GCA_038322185.1 of Haliangiales bacterium. GTDB lineage: Bacteria > Myxococcota_A > Polyangia > Haliangiales > Haliangiaceae > JABFXX01. The sequence continues at coordinate 609 of JBBQFU010000064.1, read as the reverse complement.
GTCGGGCGCGAGGGCGCGAGAACATCATGATGATGTTCGGAGACGTAAGGTCGACGACAACTCAGGGCCGTTGTCCACGCGCCGGACGGCGCCGAGCGCTACTGCAGAGCGTCGGTCGGCGCGGGCCACCCGCCAACGACGGCGCGGAGTCGTGGTGCCGTCGGTCGTCGGGGCGCGACAACATCTCGGAGACGTAAGGTCGACGACAACTCAGGGCCGTTGTCCACGCGCCGGACGGCGCCGAGCGCTACTGCGGAGCGGCCGAGCCTGCGTCGGTCGGCGCGGGCGCAGAGCCGTCGTTGGCGGGCGGCGGAGTCGTGGTGCCGTCGGTCGTCGGGGCGGCGGAGCCGGTTCCGTCGGTCGGCGGCGTGGCGCTGCCGGCACCCGGCCCGGTCTTTTCGCGCGAGAGGACACGCGGCGTGGAGTCGGCATCGTCCTCCGCGGTCGAGATGGTCGCGACGAAGCCGAGCAGGCCGCCGACGATGAGGATAACACCGGCGGTGCCAAGCCACTGCGCGGTCGAGCGGCAGTCGGTGTCGACACCCACCATCGAGTCGTTGTCGCAATCGGCGCCGGTGTTGGCCACGGCGGAGATCACGATGCCTGCGA
>JBBQFU010000063.1:0-34370 GCA_038322185.1 Haliangiales bacterium | reverse complement strand
CAACGTCCGCATGAGCTACGACGGTGACGTCAAGCTGCTCGACTTCGGCATCGCGCAGGCGCTCATGAAGTTCACGAGCGAGATCGGCATCCTCAAGGGCAAGTTCAGCTACATGTCCCCGGAGCAGATCCGCGGCATGCCCCTCGACGCGCGAACGGATGTGTTCTCCGCCGGCATCATCCTTCACGAGATGCTCACGACCGAGAAGCTGTTCCGCGGCGACACCGAGTTCGCGCTGATGGAGAAGGTTCGCAAGGCCGAGGTCGCGCCGCCGTCGAACTTCAATCGCCGGGTCACGCCCGAGCTCGACGCGATCAGCCTCAAAGCCCTCGCGCGCGATGTCGCCGATCGCTATCAGAGCTCCGCGCACCTCGCCGCCGATCTCGATGCGCTGATCGCGGGCTATCGCTTCGATCCGAAGGAGCTGCGGCAGTTCATGCGCCAGCTGTTCCGCAAGGAGTACGCAAAGGAGATCGAGGACACCGAGCTCGCGCTCGATGCGCAGCCTGGCCTGAGCTTCGGTCACTCCCTCCATCGCGCGCCGACGGCCCAGTTCGACATCCCCACGCAGACGCGCTCGCCGATGGGGACCCAGACCCCGACCGAGCCAGGCGATGCGCTCACGCCGCCTCAGATCATCCATGAGCCGGCCCCACAGCCTCCCGAGGACGACCGCCCGAAACCGGGCTTCTTTAGCTCGCTGTTCAAGCGGAAGAAATAACCCGGCTTCGGCCCCGGTAAGCTAGGCTAACCACCATGGGTGAGGCCGTAAGCACCGCGCACAAGCATTCGCTGCAGACCGCAGGCATTGTCGCGGGTACCGCACTCACGCTCAACGTCGTGTTCTTCGTGATGTCTGGGATGTACTTCGCGGACAAGCCGCAGCAGGCCGCAGACATTGGCTCGGTGCGTGTCGCGTTCGCGGTGATGTCGCTACTCGTCGCCACGCTGAGCTATGCGGCCAGCTTCGCGCCGAAGGTGGTCGGCCACGGCCTCGCGAGCGCGATCGGCCTCGCTTCCGTGGTCGGCGGCCTCGCGGCATTCAGCGCATCGATGCAGATGACGATGGGCTTCACGCTGCTCGTGTCGGGCGTGCTCCTGAACGTCCTCGTCGCCTATTCGCTCAAGGGCTCGCGACCCGCCTGGTCGTTCTTGATCTCGATCCTCGCCGTGCTCGCCACGGTCACGTTCTTCGGCGCGCCGAAGATCCGCCACGTGATGGGCATCGGGCTGTGGACCGCGATGATCATCCCGGGCCTCCAGGTGGTCGCCGTCGTCGCGCTCGTGATGATTCGCGGCGACTACCGCAACCGCCTCTAACGCCAGAGCTCCTGGGCAAGGCTGAGACGCCGTCGTCACCACAGACGTCGAAGTACTTGAGCAGCATCTTGTCGCCACCCGAGCACACCTCGGTCTCGCCGATGTCGCCGTCGCGCAGGAATTCGCTCGGTGTGCGGCCCTCGCGAATCGGTCGACCCTCGACGAAACCGCTCTTCGACCATGCGGACGATCCGCAGCGTCATGGCGAGCCAAGCATGTAGACCGCGAACGACGCGAGCCAGTGCTCGCCCATGTAGTTGCCGGTCGCAACATTCGCGAGCCCCGCGCGCGCGTGCGTGACCGCGGCGTCGGCGAGCTGCTCGCGGAGTGGAGAACCATCGGGGGCGACCGCCGCGAGCGAGCGCATGCACCACGCGCGCGACAGGTTGAGCCCGTCGAGGTGCGCGAGCTTGGGGTCGGTGCGGTCGCTCACGATCGCGGGCGTGCGCAGGCTCGCCGGCAGCTCGGGCAGGAACTTCAGCAGCCACGTCGCGAGCTCGTCGGGCGCTAGCACGCGGCGCATGAGATCCGCCTCGATCAGCGCCGGCGAGAAAAAATCCTCACCCGAGGGCTCCCACGCGGCCGGCACGTTCTCGTCGGAGCCGTAGTACCAGCGCGCGCGCTCGATGATCATTCCTTCGAGCTGGCGATGCGACGCTGCACGTGCCCAGTCGAGCGCGAGGGAGAGGCCGAACGCGGTGTTCGCGTGCACGCCGGTGCGGATCGGGTAGGTCTGCTTCGGCAGGAACGAGCGATAGCCGGCGACGATCGCCTCGACGAGCGGCTCCATCGCAGGTGCCCACCGCGTCCCCGCCAGCTCACGCGCGAGCTCGAGCAGCCATGCCCAGCCGTACGTGCGTTCGAACGACGGGCGGTTGTCGAAGTACGCGGCCTCGACGACGAGGTTCGCGACCGTCAACGTCTCGTCGAACAACGCGTGAATCGGGCCGTGCTCGGGTAGGCCGGGAACGGTGCGTGCGAGCCGCGCGAGCATCCAGTGGCCGTGAACCGCGGAGTGCCAGTCGAAGCAGCCGTAGAACGCGGGATGCAGGTCGCGCGGCCGCCGGAGGTCGGCGTCGGCGAGCACGAGATGATCGAGCTTGTGCGGGAGCTCGCGGCGCAGATGAGCGAGCGGCATGCTGGCCAGCTTCGACGCGAGGGCAGAATCGATCACGAGCGGATGATAGATCAGCCACTCGAGCCGCGAAGCCATGGCCGCCACATCGTGCTCGACGAGCTGTCGTCCACCGTCCTGCCTAACGAACAGCGGCGAACGCCATGGCCCACGCGCCAACGACGACAGCGAGCGTGGCGCTTCCCGTGATCGCTTGTCCCCACCACGTGCGCGGTCGCCAGCCCGAGACGGCGATCGCGACGCCGACGGCGACGCCCGTGAATGCGCCGAACAGGTGAGCAAGCATGTCACTGCGCTCGCTCGCGCCGAGCATGGCGAGCAATGCGAGGGTCGCCGCGATCGCCGTCCATGCGGGACGGCCGCGGCGCTTGGCTCGATCGCGTACCGCACCGATGTAGGTCAGCCCACCGAGGATGCCGATCGCGCCGAAGACCGCGGTGGAGAACCCGATCGAGCGGTGATCGCTGCCGTAGCCGATCGCATTGACCGCGTTGCCGAGCGCGCCTGCGAGCACTACCAGCGCCGCGCCGAGGCCAACGCCGGTCCGGCGCATCACCATCGTCACCACGATCGTGCCGATCGCGATGTTCCCGAGCACATGGTTCGAGTCGGCGTGCAGGGTGAGTGCGGTGATCGTGCGCCACCACTCGCCAGCCACGACCCGCGCCGCGTCGGACGCGCCCGCGAGGAACCACTCCGAGCGGGCCGCACTCGGACCCGTGACCATGAAGAGCCCCACGAGAAGTAGCGCGAACAGCGCACCACCGAGCGGGGCGAGCCGGCTGTGGAAGCGGTCGTGCTCGCTGGGCGCAGCCGCCGCGCGGCGGACCTCGACCTCTTCGGCGTCGATCGCATCGAGCTCGAGAGCGGCCGCCTCGGCGTGTGCCACCAGGACGTGCAGCACGACCGTCCCGTCGACACGCTGCAACACCGCCGGGATCCCGCGCGCCCGGAGGGCGAGGACCCATGCATCGAGCTGGCGTGCGTCGGTGGTGACGCGAATCGCCGTCGTTGTGGGCGGGGGAACCAGCGTGGTCTCGCTCATGCTCGCGTGCACCGACGTGACCATGCAGCCATGCTAACCCTGCTCGTCGGTCGCGGCACCTCCCCGATGGACCAGGCGGGTTACGGGTGTGACGGGAGCGACACGACGGCAAGCGCCTTCTCGACGTCCATGATGCCGAGTTGGAGGCCCGCCGCCGCACGGTCCGTCGCGATCAGGTCCAGGACGGTCAAAGCCTCGCGGGCGGTCTCGAACCGGTCGTCGGCGACGCGCGCCATCAGCTTGAGACAGAACCGCTCGAGCAGCGGATCGACAATCAGCCCGGGTACGCGCTCGTCGATCCGCGGTGCGTCACGGCGCATCTTGATGCCGAGGACTTCGATCGGGCGTGCCGCGTCGAACGGCAACGTACCGGCGAGCATCTCGAACATGATCGTACCGAGCGCGTAGAGGTCCGAACGGTGATCGACCGCCCCGCCCCGGCCCTGCTCCGGTGACATGTATGCCGGAGTCCCGATGATCTGGCCGTCGCCGGTGAGGCGCTCGACCGACTCGGGGCTGCCGTCCGAGGCGATCGCGATGCCGAAATCGATGATGCGAGCGTGATCGCGCCGGTTGCGCCACTCGAGGAGAATGTTGTCAGGCTTGAGGTCGCGATGGACGAGGCCCATCGCGTGGGCGTGCTCGAGACCGCGCAGCAGCTGGCCGACGAGGAGCGTGACCCGCTCGTGGGGCAGCGGCATCGTGAGGATCGAAGACAGTGACTCGGCCTCGACGAGCTCCATCGCGAGCGCATAGCGGTCCTCGACCTGGACCAGCTCGAACACGCCACCGATGTGTGGATGGCCCAGCCGAGCTGCCAGGCGGGCCTCGCGCATGAAGCGTTCGACCACCTTGGGCTCGTCGAGGAGCTTTCGGCGCAGAACTTTCAGCGCCACGATCCGGTTCGTGTCGATGTGCGCCGCCCGATAGACCACGCCCATCGCTCCACCGCCGATCAACGCCTGCACCAGATACGGGCCGAACATCGTGCCCACGAGCTTTGCCTCGCGCTGATCGCGTTCACGCTTGCGGTCGATCACGCCGGTTCGCGTGCGCTTGGCGTCGAGCAAGGTGGCACCGACCTCGGTGGGCACGTCGTCGTCGTCGGCTGAATCGCGCGGCGCCACGCGGTAAGCGTACTCGATGTTGAAGCGTAGCGCCCTGGCGCCTGCGATTGCGTCTACGATGGGAACGTGACCGATCGTACGCGGGAGGACGAGGCTGCCACGAGCGCCTCGAGCGAGACAAAACTCGACGTCCCGTCACGCAAGTCGAACCCCGTGATCGCGGTCGATCCCGACTTCGGGCCGCGCTACCGCGTGCTCGGCGAGATCGGTAAAGGCGGCATGGGTGAGGTGTTCCGCGCCTACGACACCGAGCTGCGCGAGGAAGTCGCACTCAAGGTCGTGCGCGGTGATCAGGACGACGACGCCTCGCTCGCGCGCTTTCGCCGCGAGATCGCGCTCGCCCGCAAGGTCACGGACGCCAACGTGCTTCGGGTCTACGACCTCGCGGAGCACGCGGGACAGCGGTTCTTGTCGATGCAGCTCGTGGAGGGCGAGCACCTGGGTGCGCTGCTCAAGCGCGAAGGACGCTTACCGCTCGATCGCGCCCTCACGCTGTTCCGCCAGGTGTGCCGTGGCGTGGCTGCTGCGCACGCGCAGGGCGTGGTGCACCGGGACATCAAGCCGCAGAACATCCTCGTCGATCGTGACAGCCACGTGTTTGTCGCGGACTTCGGGCTCGCGCGTTCGATTGGCGAGTCGGGGCTGACCGTCGCCGGCGCGATCCTTGGCTCACCGGCCTACATGTCGCCGGAGCAAGTGACCGGCGCGTCGGTCGACGAGCGCTCGGACATCTACTCGCTCGGCATCCTGCTGTATCAGCTCCTCACCGGCGAGACGCCATTTCGCGCAGACACACCGCACGCGGTCATGGAGATGCGGATGCATCAGAAGCCACGACCTGTGCGCGAGGTCGTGCCCGACGTGCCCGCCTACCTCGAGACGGTCGTCACCCGCGCGCTCGCGCTGGATCCAGCCACTCGCTACCAGACGGTCAAGGGATTGCTCGACGACGTCGATGGCAAGCAGGCAACCGCGACCACAGCGACGAGCTCGAAGCGAACGGCCATGATCGGCATCGCGGCCATCGCCGTGCTCGGTGGCGGCGTGCTGATGTGGAAGCTCGCCTCGCGGCCGGATGCGGCGACGGTGAATACCGGTTCCGGCAGTGCGGCTGGGCCGAACGCGGCGGCACCGCTCAGCGGTCTGATGCCAACGCTGATCATCGGGATCGAGAACCAGACCAACGATCCGCTGTTCGATCAGACGCTCGACATGGTGCTCGAGTCGGCGCTGCGCCGCTCGACGCGTCTCGATCCAACCGCAGGGTTCAGCCTCAAGAACCTGGTCGCACAGCTCACGCCGGACAACCCGAAGGTCGACGACCAAACCGGCGCCGTACTCTCGAAACGCGACGGTCGTGAGGTGATCACGATCCGTGGCGTCGTGTCGGGACGCGGCAGCGCATTTCGGATCGCGGTCACCGCGAAGCGGGCGAGCACAGGCGCGGTGTTGCTCGCGAAGGAGCGCGATGCCGCGTCGCTTGCTGATGTCGTCCCGACGATGGGTCAGCTCGCACTCGACCTGCGTGCGGCCGCCGGCGAAGACGTGAACGCCGAGAAGCCAGAGACCGGTCAGTCGCTGCTGCTCGAAGCCGACCACGAATACACGGTCGGGCTTGGCATGTGCCGCAGCGGCAACACCGACGGCTGCATGGAGCATCTCAAGCTCGCGGTCAAGCTGGATCCCGAGTACGTCGGTGCGCGCGTCTTGCTCGGCCGCACGTACGCGAACATGTCGCGTCGCGCGGACGCGGGTGAGCACTTCGACGTGGTGATGCGCTTCGTCGACCGCATGGGCGAGCGCGATCGGCTCAAGTTCCTTGGCGACTACTACCTGCTCGTGACAAACGAGTACAAGCGCGCGGTCGCGTCGTACGAGGCCTTGCTGATGAAGTGGCCTGGCGACCTCGGCGCGAGCACGAACCTCGGCATCGCCTACGCGAGCTACGATCCCAAGAAGGCGCTCGAGGCCGGCATGCGCGCGGCGCAGGAGCACAAGTTCGAGCTGTTCCCGCGCGCGAATGTCGCGAACTACCTCATCTCCGCGGGACAGTTCGCCGACGCGCTGCGCGAGGCCAAGCAGGTCACCGTCGACTTTGCCCATCCGCTCCCCGAGCTCTTCGAGTACGCGGCGGTCGCGGCCTACGCGCTTCATCAGCCCGAGGAGGTCAAGACCGCGATCGAGAAGCTGCGCACGGTCAGCTCGTCCTACGCAGGCGTGATCGAGTCGGACATCGCGATCGCCGAGGGACGCTATGACGACGCAGCCAAGCTCCTCGTCGCCAGCATCGCTGCCGATCAGAAGGCCGGTGCATCCGACCCCGCCGAGCTGAAGCACGTGATGCTCGCCGAGCTCGAGCTGCGCCGTGGCCAGAAACGCGCCGCGCTCGCGGCCGCCGCGCGCGTGACGACCGAGCCCGTTCGACGCTTCGCCGCGGGCCTCGTCCAGCTCGCCGCCGGCGACGAGAAGGCTGCACTCGCGACCTCTGCCGCACTCGCAAAGGAGGTCACGCCGGAAGCGCGAACGTGGTCCAAGCTCCTGGTCGCCGAGGCACAGCGCCTGCGCGGCAACCCCGAGGACGCGATGGTGCTCGCCGAGGAGGCGCTACAGATCTCGGATCGCTGGTTCGGGCACTATCTGATCGCGCGCGCTGCCCTCGACGCAAAGAAGTATCCGCAGGCGTACAGCGAGCTGTCGACGGTGCTCGAGTCACGCGGCCGGGTCGTGTGGGTCGAGTATCGGCCCTCGCTGCGGCACGAGCCGCCGGTCCACTACTACCTCGCGCGTGCCCGTGAGGCGCTCGGCAGTCCCGACGCGGTCGCGACCTATCGCGCATTTCTGGCGATGACGCCGAATCCCGACGGTGACGACACGCTCGTGCTCGACGCCAAGCAGCGCCTCGCACGTCTCGCGCCTTCTCCGTGACGCGCAACCCCAGCACGACGGTGATGGCACGACGGCGCGCCGCCATCGTCGACGGATTCTCGCTCCACGCAGACACCTCCGTCGACGCTCCGACCGCCGCGGGCTCGAGCGCGGGGCCGCGCGCCGAAGGCCGCATTGACTCACCTATCCTTCGAAGAAGTCGCCTCGGCTATGATATCAGGGGCGATGCGGGTTGTAGTAGTCCTCGTCCTTACGGCTCTAACAGCGTGCGCTCACCCCCGCGGCAGGTTCATCCCCGTCCTCGAGCGGTGCGAGAAGGGCGGCTACGAGGAGTCGGAAGCCGCGTGCTTCGATCTGGCCGCCACAGCGACGGACGAGAGCGAGAAGCTCCGATTCCAGCTGCTCGGCGCACGCAACAAGATGTGGAGGTGCGAGACGCTCGACTCACCCCACTGCGAAACGGCGCTCGACGTCCTGTGGCGGTTATCCGACGATCCCCAAGAGGTCACGACCGTGCTCGCGCTCTCGCAAAAGGCGTGTGTTCAGGGCGTGAGCACGGGATGCATCCGTGCGCGAGACTCTGCCTGGCTCGGGCGTGGCATGCCGATCGATGTCGGCGCGAGCATCGCGTGGCACAAGAAGTGTTCGACCTGCGACCAGCCGTGGACGGGCTACAATGCCGAATCTCCCCCGAGCTGGCTGACCAACGACGCGGAGACCCGGTTAGGCCGTGCACGCAAGCTGGCGTCGCTCGGCGCCCACGCGATCATGACCAAGGTTCTCGCCCTCGAGCTGGTAACCCACAAGCTCGAGGGTCACGAGACCGAGGCACGTGCGCTGCTTCAGAGCTCACTCTCGACGCGCTGGACCGTCGAGGTGGAACCCCTCATCGCCCGCGAGCCGCTGCAGGCGCTCGCCGCGGCGGAGAGGCTCGTGGCGCTCGCGATTGACGACTCAACGATCGCGACGCGCCGCGATCGGATCCGTGACGCGCTCGCGGCTGCCGCCATCGAACGCATGACGAAGGCATCGGCCGCCAATCGGCCGCTTGCGGCCTGGTTCCACGGAGCTCGCGCGAAGCAGCTCGGTGCCTCGGTGACGGTTGCCAGGGTCGATGTCGTCGCGCTGTGGTCGCAGCTCGCGACCCGGCCGCAGATCGCGGCACCGGCGTCGTGCGAGTGGATGCGCGGTGCGCTCGCGACGTCCTACCCGACGACGGGCGCCAACCTGCCGGTGACCGCAAACCTTACCTGTCGCGCAGAGGAGACGACGTCGACCGCGAACGAGACGTACACGTACACCGTGCGGGAGATGGGGAAGGTGACGAAGACGGTTCCCGGCGGGACGTACGATGTTCCCATCATTTGCCGGGAGATCGGCAAACACAGCTACAACGACCGCACGTGCGGTTACGAGAAGCGCACGAGAGGGGCCAGCACCATCGAGGTCGAGGAGATGACGGACGTCTCTCACCAGGGCACGCGTGCGGTGAACCACCGTACGTCCACGGTGTCGGTCACCGGTTCGCTAGCCGGCGGGGGTTTCTCGGTCCCCATCGACTTCCGGCAGGTGTTCGACGACACCGAATACAAGACCCCGCACGGATCGAAGTCGTTCGGTGCAAGCCACCTCGCGGAGCTCCAGTCCGCCGGCACCACGGCGGTCGTCGCCGGGCTTTAGCAGCTCATCACCACGATCCGCAAGGCCGAGGCAGCGCGTGAGCTTGCCGCCGCCACCGCCGAGCGTGATCCGCTGGCGGCCGAAGAGCACTGGTTGCGCGCTGTCACGCTCGGCGATCCAGGCGTTCGCCTCGCGGCCACGTACAAGCTCGCCGGCTCGGTCGGCCAGGTGCTCGAGGGCGGACCGCTCGTGCTGCCCAAGGTCGCGCCGGCACCGCACGTCGCTCTCCCGGCTCCGACCGCGAGCTCCGGTGGCTACGCGCTCTCGCACTATCCAAGAAGGCCGGTCCTCAACGCCTCGATCTGGGACGACCTGGAAAAGAAGGACGGGCACAGCACCGACTCGGGCACCGAGCCGGGCAGCGAGTCGGGCAGCAAAAATCTTCCCACGAACCACAAGGGTGGTGTCCATCGACTCATCCAGCGGACGAGGCTCGTCTGGCATCGCAGCGATCGCACGGGCCACATCGGCACCGCGGAGGCGAAGACGACGGTGCTCGGGGCGCGTATCGAGCGCGGGTGGAACCTCACGCCGAGCGACGAAGAGGGGCTGTCGTATGGGTTCAAGCCCGGCTTCCTGCTGGGTGGTGGTGGTGACGGCGAGCTCGGCGGCTACTACGAGGGACGCATTGGCGTTGCCGCCGGCATCCAGCGCTCGTTCGTCCAGTTCCTCGTCACCGGTGGGGTCGGCTTCAGCGGGATGGGCGTCCGCGATACGGTGGGCGGATCGGAGCTCGTGGCCAAGCCCGACGTGTTTCTCGGTGGCGACCTCCGGCTCGGGCTTCGCGACGGCATGTCGTTCGACGGCCGCGCGTGGACCACAGGCGGCGGGCCGCTAGGATCGGAGAAGCGCTTCTCGGGCGCGTTGCTCCACCGTCGAGTGTCGGGGTTTGAGATCGGTATCGAGCTTTCCCGTCGCAAGTTCGGCGATGCGGACGAGAGCATCACGGGATTCGGCGTGCTCCTCCGTGCGCCTGATTTCTTCACCCGCTGAGGCGTGGAGTCTGACGGTCACAGCGGGCCCGCGAAGTTGACGGCGAACGGCTGATTCTGCGGATCGATCGCGAACGCGGGGCCGGAGAGCCGCCGCTGTCGCCGCCCTTGTTGCCGCCGTTCGCCCAGTCCCACGCGCGACCTGCAGCGTCTGCGATGCCGAGGCCGGTCACGGCCTTCTCGGCCGCGTTCCACGCCTTGCCGCCCCAGTCCTTGGCCTTGCTGATCAGGGGTCCGAGATTCCTGCCGCCGGTCACCGTGTCGAGCTCCTGCAGATCGATCGAGTTAAAGTCGTTCATCGTTGCCTCCTGTGCTTCCCGACATGTGCAGCGGCTGTGCCGCGCTGCGCGCCAAGCAGGACGCAGAGTTAGCCGTACGGCTATGTCTCCCTCGGGCGACGATTCGCGTACTAGACTCCACGGCGCATGCTGCTCAGTCGTATGACCGATGGCCAGCCGGAGATCTTCGCGTCCATCCAGGGCGAAGGGATCAGCACCGGCGTGCCCAGCGTGTTCGTGCGCCTCGGCGAATGCCACCTCAAGTGCACGTGGTGCGACACCAAGTACACGTGGGACTGGGACCACTACGACAAGGCGACGCAGACGATCGCGCTCGAAGGCGGCGACGTGCTCGAGCGGATCGCGGGCATGGCCGAGGGCCACACGCGCAACGTGGTGATCACGGGCGGTGAGCCGATGCTGCAGCAGCAGCACCTCGTCGAGCTCGCGCGCGAGCTGCGTGCGCGTGGCTTCGCGGTCGAGGTCGAGACCAGCGGCACGATCGAGCCGCAGCTGGCGCTCGCCGAATCGATCACGCAGTGGAACGTGTCGCCCAAGCTCGAGAGCTCGGGGAACGCGAAGACAGCGCGCCTGCGCAGCGGACCGCTCGTGTGGTTTGCCGCGAACCCGCACGCGCAGTTCAAGTTCGTGGTGACGACGCAGACCGACCTCGACGAGATCGTCGCGATCGCGAAGCAGTTCTCGATCCCGGCGGCGCGCATCACCGTGATGCCGGAGGGCACCGATCCGGTGACGCTGACCGCGCGAGCACGCGAGCTCGTCGAGCCGGTGCGGAAGCTCGGGTTTCGCCTCGGCACGCGCATGCACGTCCTGCTGTGGGGCTCGGAGCGCGGCCGCTAGTGCGCTCGATCGTGCTCGCAACGCTCGTCCTCGTCGGTTGCGGTAAGCGCGACGATCGCAAGACGCCGGCATCCAGCCCCGCCGTTCCCGCCGCGGCGCAAGGATCCGCCGTCGCGTGCGAGCCGCTGCCGTTCGAATCGACCACGCCGGTGCCCGAGGCCTCGGGTGCTGCGTGGCTCGACATCGACGGCCAGCTGTCGCTTGTCGTGATCGCCGACAGCGGACACGAAGGAATGTTCGGCATCCTCGACCCCGAGACCGGCGTCACCCGCACCACCGGCAAGCTGCCACTCGGGAGCGGCGCGAGCGATGATCTCGAGGGAGCGGCGGCGCGCAACGGCCGGCTCGTCGCGCTCACGTCGTCGGGGTTCATCCGCGAGTGGGAGTGGAAGGCGGGGGCATTCGCGCTCGTGGCCGGGCCCTACCCCATCGGCGGCGCCGACATCGTGTGCGAGACGAAGTCGAACTGCGGCAAGAACTACGAGGGGCTCGCGATCGCGCCGGCACCGCTCGGCGGCTGCGTGGGCTACGCGTGCTCGAAGGACACCGGCAAGGCGTACTGCCTGCGCGACGACAACGGCAAGCTCACGGTGACCGGCGCGAGCATCGCGATCGCGGACAAGTCCGGCATGCTCGCGGACTGCGCGTTTGACGAGCACGGAACGCTCTACGCGGGCAACAACCTGTTCGGGCTCGCCGCGACGGTGCGAATCACGAATCTGGACGATCCAGCCCACGCCGTGAGCACCCAGCTCGGACCCCTCGGGACGGGATTTCCTGAGACGGTAGCTGCGCGTGGTGACACTGTTTATCGGATGTCGGACATGGGCGGGAACGGCCCGAGCCTGATGCTCAAATTTCGCTGCACCGCCGGTGGGCGCTAGAATTAGCCGGTGCAATGCCCGTACTGCGCCGGCGACTCGAGCGTGACGGAAACACGCGTCACCGCTGACGGGATGCGCCGGCGGCGCGTGTGCACCGCGTGCAAGCGCCGGTTCACGACCTACGAGAAGCTGGGCCCGCCCCTGCTCAAGGTCAGCAAGCGCGACGGCACGCTCGAACCGTTCTCGCACGAGAAGCTACTGACGTCGCTGCAGCGGGTGTCCGCCCATCGCAGTGTGCCCGACGAGGATCTCGATCGCGTCTCGCGTGACATCGAAGCGACGCTCGTCGACAGCGGCCGCAAGTCGGTGCTGTGGAGCGACATCGTGACGATCGTCCTCGATCGCCTGCGCAACATCGACTCGACCGCGGCGCATCGCTTCGCCGCGAACTACACCGACGAGACCGGCATTCTGCGCTTCGATGCCGCCGCACCTGCCGTCGATCCGCGCCAGCTCGGACTGCCGCTGACCGACGAGGATTGAGTCGCCGCGAGCTTCGATGTAGGGTGGCGGCCTTATGCTGTCTCCTGTTGTTCTTGTACTGATCACTCTTGGCCTGTTCGCGTGTGGTGACGATGGTGGCGTCGTCAACAACCCGACCACGTGCGCGACGTTCGCGGCGAAGGGCTTCGAGTGCGCAAATGGCACCTGCTCGGATGCCGAGGGCTGGCCGGCCTGTCAGTGCGAGCCCGGGTTCGGCGGGACGCTGTGCGGCGCGTGCGAGGCCGGCATGCAGGACAACGACGGCAACGCTACGTGCTTGCCGACGTGCGCGACCGCCGATGCGGTGGGCCTCGGCTGCAGCGGCGGTGAGTGCAGCGATAGCGCCGGGGCGCCGGTTTGTGCGTGCAGCGCTGCGTACGAGGGCACGCTGTGCGATCGCTGCAAGGACGAGTCGATCGACATGGGCAGCGGCACCTGCCTGTTCGCGTCGGCGACGTGCGCCGAGGTCAAGCTCCACGACCCGGCGGCCGTCGACGGTGTGTTCACGCTCTACATCGGCAACGACAAGACCAAGCCGTGGACCGCGTACTGCCGCAACATGACGAGCGCGACGCCGGTCGAGTTCCTGACGCTCACGCTCACCGGTGGCAGCTACAACTTCGGTCAGTACACGGCCGGCGGAGCGTCGGCCGGCACCAACGTGCGCACGAGCTTCACGCGCGTCCGGATCGATCCGGCCACGTTCGCGGTCGACATCAGCGATACGACATTCGCGACGTCGGCCGGTGCACTGATGCACAGCAACGATAACGTGAACACGATGCCGCTCGGCGTCGCCATGTCGTGCGATGCCAGCGCCTCGGGGGTCGCGAACGTGAACCTCACCGGCACGCCATTTCGCGTGAACGAGTCCTACTGCCTGGGCGGCGCGAGCGCCACGGGCGCTGCAACCTTCACCAGCAACAACCAGATCGTCCAGGTCACCGGCGGCGGATTTTGCGGCTGGCATGGCCCGACTCCGGACGGCGGTGGCTGCCTGTTCAACCCCTACAACACCGCCGCTGGCTTCGCGCTCAACCTCGAGTACATCGCGCCCTGATCCGTGGTTTCCTCCGGGCGATGTCGACCCTCACGTCGTCCCCCGCATGGCTCTCGCTGCTCACCCACCGTAGCGCTCTCGAATCGCTGCACATGCGCGAGCTGTTCGAGCGTGACCCGCAGCGCTTCACCAAGATGTCGCGCGAGGCGTGCGGCCTGTTCGTGGATTTTTCCAAGCACCGAGCGACCGACGACACGTTCACCAAGCTCCGCGCACTCGCGACCCACGCCGAGGTCGAGCGCTGGCGGGACCGCATGTTTGCCGGCGAGGCGATCAATGGCACCGAGAACCGCGCGGTTCTACACATCGCGCTGCGCAACCGGTCCAATCGCCCGATCCATGTCGACGGCAAGGACGTGATGCCAGACATCAATGCGGTGCTCGACAAGATGCGCAGCTTCACCGAGCGCGTCCGCAACGGCAGCTGGGTGGGCCACACCGGCAAGTCGATCACCGACATCGTCAACATCGGCATCGGCGGCTCGGACCTCGGCCCGGTGATGGTGACCGAGGCGCTCAAGCACTATTCGAAGCGCGACCTTCGCACGCACTTCGTGTCGAACATCGATGGCACGCACCTCGCCGAGACCGTGCGCGCGCTCGACGCGGAGCGCACCCTGTTCATCGTGGCGAGCAAGACGTTCACCACGCAGGAGACGCTGACCAACGCGCGCAGCGCTCGCACCTGGCTGCTCGAGAAGCTCGGCGGCGATAACCAGGCGGTGGCCAAGCACTTCGTCGCGCTGTCGACCAACGCCAAGGAGGTCGCCGCGTTCGGTATCGATACCGCGAACATGTTCGGGTTCTGGGACTGGGTCGGTGGTCGCTACTCGCTGTGGAGCGCGATCGGGCTGCCGATTGCGTGCGCGATCGGCATGGACTCCTTCGAGGAGCTGCTCGCCGGCGCGCACGAGATGGACGAACACTTCCGTACCGCGCCGCTCGCCGACAACCTGCCGGTGATCCTCGGCATGCTCGGCATCTGGAACGCGAACTTCTGGGGCGCCGAGAGCCACGCGATCCTGCCCTACGACCAGTACCTGCACCGCTTCGCCGCCTACTTCCAGCAGGGCGACATGGAGTCGAACGGCAAGCGCGTCGACCGCTCGGGCAAGCCGATCACCGATTACGCGACCGGTCCGGTGATCTGGGGCGAGCCCGGCACCAACGGCCAGCATGCCTTCTACCAGCTCATCCATCAGGGCACGCGGCTCATCCCGTGCGACTTCATCGCGCCGATCGAGTCTCTCAACCCGGTCGATGACCATCACGCGATCCTGCTCGCGAACTTCTTCGCGCAGACCGAGGCGCTGATGAAGGGCAAGACTCCGGAAGAGGCGCGCGCCGAGCTCGAGAAGCAGAAGCTGCCGCCCGGGCGCATCGATCAGCTGGTGCCGCACAAGACGTTCCCGGGCAACCGCCCGACCACGTCGATCATGATGCAGCGCATGACGCCGCGGACGCTCGGCGCCCTGATCGCGATGTACGAGCACAAGATCTTCGTGCAGGGCATCGTGTGGAACGTGTTCAGCTTCGACCAGTGGGGCGTCGAGCTCGGCAAGCAGCTCGCGTCGAAGATCCTGCCGGAGCTCGAGGGTAGCGCCGAGGTAACGAGCCACGACTCGTCGACAAACGGCCTCATCAATCGCTACAAGGCACGTCGAACCTAGGGGTGGCTGCCCGAGCATCCACCCCTCCCACAGTCGTCCCCATGCACGGCTGTCCCCACGTGAGGATGGAAGTGGGCATTCGGATTGGGATTCCAGATCGGCACGCTTGCTGCTCCAGGAAGGAATCACCATGAAGGCAGCCATCCTCCTCGTCGCCGGTTCCGTCGGGTTCTTCGCCTCCCCCGCGGTCGCTGGAAATTCCAAGAAGCGCGAAATCAAGAAGCCGACGATCGCTGCCGTCGAGAAGACGGAGCTCGCTGCCCCCGTCGAGCTCAGCGCAGTCATCGTGGGTGAGCTGCCGGCATCGCCCGAGATGCTCGCGATGCCCGAGCTGCCGGCCGACCTGTCGTCGCCGCTGGTTCCGTTTCCCGAGCTCGAGAAGAAGCTCGCGCCGGCGGCCAAGCCGATGAAGGCGCACAAGCCGGGCAAGGCGCCCGCGCTCAACATGGGCAAGGACTACGTGCTCGGTGGCCGCGAGTCGGCGAAGCCGGCGAACGAGGTCGAGCACATCATCCCCAAGAGCCTCAGCCAGTCGCAGGTCGCGACGGTCGTGCAGAGCCACATGAGCGAGATCCAGACCTGCTGGAACGCGGTCCCCAAGCAGCTGCGCGTTGACGCCTGCACCGCTGACCTCCGGCTCTCGGTCTCCGACGCCGGCGTCGTGACCGACATCGAGCTCGGTGGCGACGTCCCCGCGAGCGCTCACAAGTGCATCACCTCCACGATCGCGCGCTGGTCGTTCCCGGTGACCGAAGTGAAGAGCGAAATCGAGTACGGCATCTCGCTCCGCTCGCTGTAAGCGGCCTCAGCGGCCCATCTTCGCCTGCATCATCTGCTGCATCATCTGCATCGTCTGCCCGCTGCTCTGCTGCTTCGTGGCGATGAGGCCCTGGCCGACCTCCTGGAGCGTCTTGGCCAGCTCGCCGACGCCCTGAATGAGGGCCGGATCGATCTGCGCGACGTGCGTCTTGCGGCCACCGGTGACGGCGGCGAGAACCTCGGAGTCGAGTGTCAGGGGTGCGGCGGCGACGGCACGTCAAGGGCGTGCGCGTGGTCGATGCCTTCATCGCGCCGGGCTCGACGATCCTGCGGTTCGCCGACGCTCCTCGACTAGCTTCTCAGACACTGCGCGTCGAGCCAGCGCACGAGCAATTCGATCGCACGCTCGGCCGGAGCATCGAGGTCATCGCACAGCTCACCGAACGTCGTGCCAGCGGCGAGCGACGGCGCGACACGGGCCTCGTCGGGCTCGAGGGTTCGATGGATCACGGTGTACTCGCGCCGCCAGACCAAAACGGTGCGCGTCGCCGGCGCCGCCGCCGGTGGCTCGCGGTCAGCTTCGATCGTGTCCCAGATGTCGTCGGCGTTTGTCGTCAGCGTCGCGATATGGCTCGACGGGATGAGCTGGAGGCGCAGCGCCGGGAACTCCGCCGGATCGAGCTCGGCGAGATCAGCCCGCGCGAGCGGGGTGGCGTCTGGACCGTCGAAGACTTCGGTACGCGCGCGTTCGAGCGTCGCCAGCTCGACGAGGTGACCGGCATCGCCGCGAGTGGCGAGGAAGCCGCCGAGGTTCGCGCCTACTTCGCGCAGCGACGGATGCGATGGTGGATGCGCGCGCAGGTACGCCGGGACGAGCGCACGCAGATCCGTGATGTGCGCGAGCTTTGGGTAGTCGTGCTCCAGCACGTCCGCGATCCGCGCGGTGTACGCGTGGCGATAGACCTCGAGTCGCGACAGCGAGTCGACCCGATCGTCGACGACCAGGTCGCGCGCGGAATCGAGCGGGGCACGCCCGGTGACCGCGGCATGGAAGCGTGCGAGCTGATCGCGAAGCGTCATCGTCATCGTTGCGCGATCTGACGCGCGCGCCCGAGCTCGGCGCGTAGCTCGTCGAGCGCCGGCACGTTGTCATCGCGCTCGATGCAGGTCGCGAGCACGCCGTATCGCTGCACCGCGCGCTGATACAGCGACCACACCTCGTCCTCGACCGGCATGTCGTGCGTATCGATGCGCAGCGCGCCGTTCGTCGTGTGTCCGGCGAGATGCACGTAGCCGAGGCGATCGGCAGGGATCGCGGTGAGGTAGTCCTCTGCACTCCAGCCATGGTTGGTGCACGACACGAATACGTTGTTGATGTCGAGCAGGATCCCGCAGTCCGCGCGTCGCGCGACCTCCGCGAGAAACTCGGCCTCGCCGAGCTCGGCGCCGGCGAACACGGTGTACGTCGAGGGATTCTCGAGCAGGATCTGCCTGCCGAGCCGCTCCTGCACGTGCGTGACGCGCTCGACGACGTGCGCGAGCGCTTCCTCGGTATACGGCAGTGGCAGGAGGTCGTGCGTGTTGTGGCCGCCAAGGCTCGTCCAGCACAGGTGATCGCTCACAAACGGCGGCGCGAGCTCGCGCGCGAGCGCAGCGACACCCGCGAGATACTCCTCGTCGAGCGCGTCGACCGAACCGATCGAGAGCGACACGCCGTGCAGCACGATGGGCGTGTGCTCGCGCACCGTGCGCACGACGCGCCGAGGGTTACCGCCTTCGACGAGGAAGTTCTCGGTGATGACCTCGAACCAGTCGACACCGTCGACCGGACCTGCCATCGCAGCACCATGGTGCTCGCGCCTCAGGCCGAGCCCGAAGCCGAGCGGCGCAGCATCACAGATTCGAGACGGTACCACCCTTGGCCTTGCAGTCGTCCTCGGTCATCGCGACGACGCCCTTGCCCTTGCACTCGTTCTGTCCGCCGCAGCCGTGCGTGGGCTGCTTGCAGGTGCCCTTGCCCTTGCACTCGTTGACGCCTGCGCAGTCGACCTTGCTGACCTTCTCGGCCGAGTCGCTGCCGGCCGCGACCCCGGCGCTACCGGCGGTGTCGGTCGGCTTGGGCGCAGTCTCGTCCGGCTTCGGCGTCGGAGCGATTTCCTGCTTCGCCTCCGTCTTGACTTCGTCTTTCTTGCAGCCCGCAACGAAGAGGCCGCCGGCGGCGATAGCGATCAGAGTTCCATGTTTGAGGTTCTTCACGGCCGACGAGATTACCATGGCGGCATGGTTGTCGGCCGCTGCCTGCTGATTGCACTCGCCGCTGCGTGCGGCCGGGACGGTCCGGCACCGCCGCAGGCCCGCCCCGACCCGGAGACCTTGACACCGAAGGAGCGAGCCGCGCTCGCGACGCAATCTCCGCTGCCAGCGGTCCCGCCCGACCCGACGAATGCAGTCGCCGATGATCCGCGCGCCGCAGCGCTCGGCCAGATGCTGTTTCACGATGTCGACCTGGCGGGCCCGCTCCTCGCCGACAGCGAGCGCGGCAAGGCCGGCGAGCTCGGCAAGCTCTCGTGCAAGAGCTGCCACGCCGGACTCGCGCTCGACGATCCCGGCAAGCACGTCTCGGTCGGCGGTAAGCCAGGCACGCGCAACTCGCCGCCCGTCCTCAACAGCGCGTTCTACACATGGATCAACTGGGGCGGGAAGTTCGACTCGCTCTGGGCGCTGGTTCTCGGCGCACTCGAGAAGCCCGACGTCATGAACGGGTCGCGGCTCGCGGTGATCCGCGTCGTCGTCACGCAGTACCGCGCCGAGTACGAGGCGATCTTCGGGCCGCTCGCCCCCGCCCTGCTCGACCCCAAGCGATTCCCTCCGAGCGGCAAGCCCGGCGTGCCCGCGTGGGACCGTATGAGCGAGGCCGATCGCGTGCTCGCCAATCGCGTGTTCGCGAACACGGGCAAGGCGGTCGCAGCGTACATGCGTCTGCTCGTCGCACGGAACGCACCGTTCGACCGCTGGATCGCCGGTGACGAGGCGGCGATCTCGGCGGCGGCGAAGCGCGGCGCTCGCCTTCATCTCGTCCATTGCGCCTCGTGTCACTCGGGGCCTCACTTCTCCGACAACGAGTTCCACGCGCTGGGGTTGCACCAGTTCGGAGCCGGTGTCCCCGACACCGACCTCGGCCGCTTCGATGACCTTCCCGGCTATCTCGATAGCTCGTTCAATGCGGCCGGCGCGTTCAGCGATGCGAGACGTGCGCTCTCCGGACTTGCCGTGAGCGCTGCGCTGCGCGGCCAGTTCAGGACATCGACCATGCGCAACGCCACGGTGACCGCGCCCTACATGCATGCCGGGCAGTTCCCGACGCTCGACGCCGTCGTCAGGTTCTACAACGCAGGCGGCGGCCACCTCGACGGCGTCGTCAAGGATCCGCTGATGAAGGCGCTGTCATTGACCGACGAGCAGCAAGCCGACCTCGTCGCGTTCATGCAAACACTGACCGCCACGGACGTGGCGCCACACCTGTTGCGCGATACCGCGATCGCATGCGACCACCGAGGCCAACACGGCCTGCGGTTCGCCGACGCTCCTCGACTGACGAGAAACATGACACCATCCATTCGTGGTGCGATTGGTAGGACTCGTCGGCCTGCTCGCCGCGTGCAGCTTCAGGCCGGGATCCATTTCAGGCGCAGCAGATGCAAGCGCTGATACCGCGGACGCCGAGGTCGATGGCCAGAGCAGCGCGTGTGCGGCGCCCATGATCTGGCACGCTCCGTTCTCCTCCGATCCCACGGATGCCGATGACAACGGCGACGGCATCAAGGACTGGGCGATGCGCGACACGGGAAGCCTGCCGGGCACGCTTGGCGGCGGCGTGTGGTCGGCGCCCGGCTCGCCGATTCGCTCACTCGACTCGCAACCACAGCAGGACTTTGCGACTCGCACGATCGTGGACCTGCGCATGCGCAACACGGTCCGAGCGGCGGAGTACGGCGCCGTGTTCTGGATCAACGTCGACTACACCCCGACCACGTTCGCACCGCTGTTCATCGTGGTTCAGCTTCAAGCCGGTGGCACGGCCCAGGACGTGACGCTGTTCGGCAAGACGGCGCAGCCCACGACGGTCCCGCTGGTGACCGGCTCGGTGGTCACGACCGACTTTGTCGACATCCGACTCGACATCGATCCTTCGAGCGACGAGCTCACGATGACGATCGCCGGCGTGAGCACGACCGTCGCCTATCCGTCGATCGACCGCGCCGCCAATGACGATCGGTGGGCGACCGTGCTCGCCTGGAATGGCGACGCTCAGTTCGACGACGTTCACGTCGCCGTGTGCCCCTGATCTCGGGTGGATCAGGGTTCCTCGGAGCCGCATTGGCGCGGGGCGTGAAGGTACAGGGTCTATGAAGCCCCTGATCATCGCGGGTTGCCTGCTCGCACTCGCAGGAACGGCGCTCGCCGACGACGAAGAGTGCCCGCCCGCGTTCAAGGGCGCGACGGTCACCCCACTGCCGGCGTCCGGCGGGGCTCAGCTCGAGTTCCGCACGGGACATCGCGAAAACGTCGAAGACCTGAGAATCCAGCTGCGCGCGGTCGGCGAGATGATCGAACAGCACGGCACCGAGAAGCAGACGACGAGCGACGCCGAGGTCGTCCAGTTTCCACCCGTCGACATCGACGTCAAGGACATCACTCTGGGCGCGCGCGTCACGGTGCGCGCGAGCCGGCTTAGAGATCGCGGCGTCGTGCGCGACCTCGCGTACGGGTTCGCCGAGTTCTGGAAGACATCCGCGTGCGTCGAGCAGCTCGTGAGTGCCAGAGAATCTCGCGAGCCGAAGCGACGAACGCGCTAGGTCAGAAGGCGCGCGACTGGCCGCCGTCGACGACCATGCAGGCGCCGGCGATCCACGACGCTCGCGGTGACGCGAGGAACGTGACCGCGTTCGCGACCTCCTCGGGTGAACCGAAGCGACCGAACGGAAGCTCGCGCTCGACCATCGCGGCGATCGCGGCAGGGTCGGCCTTCTGCTTGCGGTCCCAGCCACCACCGGGGAACAGGATCGAGCCCGGCGCGACGCTGTTCACGCGGATGTTGTCCTTCGCGTAGTCACGGGCGAGTGCCTTCGCGAGCGCGACGACGCCGGCCTTCGCCACGTTGTAGCCCGGCGCACCACCGGCCTCGCGCCCCCAGATCGACGACACCAGCGTGATCGAGCCACCACCGCGAGCGCGCAGATGCGGGACTGCACGCTGCGCGACACGCACCGAGGTCCACAAGTTCATGTCGAGCGACTTCGCGAAGTCCGCGTCGTCCATCTGCGACGCCTCGCGCGCGAACGACTTGCCGACGTTAGCGACCACGACGTCGAGGCCACCGAGCACGGCGACCGCATCGGCGATGGCCTTGTCGACACCCTCGGCCGTCATCACATCAGCGACGATCTGCAGGTGCCCGGTGCCCGGGAGGTCCTTCGCGAGCGCCGCGAGATCCTCGGCACCACGCGCGATGGCCGCGACCTGCGCACCTTCCGCTGCGAGCGCCATCGCGATCGCGCGACCGATACCACGCGAGGCACCCGCGACGAGACACGCCTTACCAGAGAGTCCGAGGTCCATCAGGGTAGCTCCCAGGTGCGGCCCCACAGCGACTGCGCACCGTCGATGCGAAGCGTGGCGCCGGTGATGTACTGCGCGGCCGGTGATGCGAGAAAGACGATCGAAGCCGCGACCTCGTCGACCGTGCCCGCTCGCTTGAGGGGCGTCTCGGCGATCCCGCGCTCGAGGATCTGCGGTGGGTACTGCTTGGTGCCCGACGACAGGATGATGCCGGGCGCGACCGCGTTGACGAGGATGTTGAACTGCGACCACTCCACCGCGAGGGTCATCGTCATGTTCTCGACGCCCGCGCGCGCGGCACCGGTGTGCACCATGCCAGGGAAGCCGCGATAGATGTTCGCGATCACGTTGACGATGCGACCGCCACGCGCGTTCGGGATCATCCACGCGTTCGCGACCTCGCGGCACATGTGGAAGGTGCCGACCAGGTTGTTCTTGATGACGGCGAGAAAGCCGTTCGGCGAGATGTGCTGCGCCGGTGACGGGAATTGACCGCCGGCGTTGTTGACGAGGATGTCGATGCGCGACCACTTCGCGAGCACGTCCTTGATGAAGGCCGCGACCGCGTCGGGCTCGCGGATATCGCAGGGCGCGGCGTGCACCCGGTCGGCGCCGGCGATGGCGGCGAGCTCGGCCGCTGCGATCGCCAGCTTCTCGGGGCTACGGCCGCAGATCGCGACACGCGCGCCGAGCCGGAGCAGCTCGAGCGAGGTGGCGAGCCCGATGCCGGAGCCGCCGCCGGTGACGATCGCCACCTGGTCCTGGAAGATCCCCGGCGCGAAGATGCGCTGGCTGTCGGCCGTCGGAGTGGAGTGCATGTAGGTGCGCAACATAAACGAACTACGGCGCTTTCCTCCTCGGGCGGGGATCAATTTCCCCAGCGGGGGAGGAACTCCCCGCCAGATCCAACCTCCCCGGGCAGCCGAGGTCGGTAACCGCCGTGAAACAGTCGAATGTTCCGCGAGGTCACGGTGGCGGCACCTGATTGGTCGACGGGCGCGGCGCTCGTCGTGATGCCCTGATCACTCGATCTTGAGCTTGCTCGGGAACCGCTTGAGGAAGTGGCCGATGATGCCCTTCTGGAGATCGTCCATCGTGGGCGCCTGCATGCGGATGATCTTGTCGCCGGCGAACCAGCTCGCGGTGACGCTCTCCGAGCGCTCGCGAAAGATCACGTTGTATCCCTCGAGCTCGGTCATCGCGCCTTCTTCGGCGTAGAGCTTCCACGTCTCGCCGAGATGTTCCTTCGGCTCGTCGATCGTGATCAGCACGCGAGCCTCGACGCGCCATGGCGGCGAGTAGATCGCGCCGTAGCTCTTGCCCTCGAACGTCTTGCCGTAGAGCTTGGGCCGCGTGAAGCGCGTGATCTGCTTGTACTCGACGACATCTTCGATGGGCAGCAGCTCGTTGATGTGGTCGCTCGTGACCACGAGCTCGGTCTTGGCGAGGACCTGATCGTCGACCTTGAGCTCGACCTTGTAAGCGCCCTTGATCGTGAACGTCGGCGGCAGGCCAGGATGCGGGGGCGGCTTGCCGAACCGGATCCGGCTGGATTCGACATCGATCGGCGCGTGCTCTTTCACGATCGATCCATCGGGGCGCGTGATCACGACCTGCGCGTCGTCGTCGCTGAGTTGCTTGGCGGTGACTGCGATCGTCGCGTCCTCGCCAACCTCGTAGGAAGCAGCCGAGCTCAGCGAGTAGGGCACCGGGCGCGCTGCGCCGCATCCCGCGGCAAGGACCAGGGCGAGCACAGCGCGCATGTGCATATTGTAAGGAATTCGCCGCCTGATGCGGCAGGTTCTGGACGCGCATGAAAAAGACTTGGGAGATTCTTTGATCGTGGTCGCGCTCGGAAGGCCGGGCTCAGCGTCGTGCTCGTAATGACCCGCCGACCCCGACCATGAAACCGTCGATATCGGTTCAGTCACCATCACCGGCGGCGGCCCACCCGAGCCGCCGTGATAGGCTGCCCGCCGTATGCTCCGCTATCAGTTGCGGTTGCTGTTGCTGTCGTTGGCGGCCGTCGCGCTGATCGTCGCGAGTACATTCTTCGCTGACTGGTTCGTGATCCACATCGGCGGTCACGATGCGGCGATCGATCTGCGTCGCATCCGTGTGTGCGCACCGCAATGCACGTCGCAGGAGCTCGGCTCCGGCGGGATGTATCCGTTGCTCGCGGCGGTCGCATTCTGGTTGTCGCTGCCGCTGTTCGTGGTCGTGGCGACGCAGGCAGGCGCGAAGCTGCTGGCGGGCTACGGCTATCAGGGTCTCGCGAAGCTCGGTACCGGGCTCGGCGCGATCGTCTTCTTCGCGGCAGCCGGTGCCGGGTTCATCTCGATTCCCGATGTCGCGACGTTCGCGGGCTTCGAGCTGTTCACCGTCGACCGCCAGTGGGGGCCGCTGCTGCTGCTTGCCGGTTCGCTCGCCGCGATCATTGCTGTGCGCTACGCCGCCAACGAGCCAGAACGCGACGCCGAGTATCGGCCCGTGGTGATTCAGAGACCGGGTGACTCGCGCGATCGATCGCGCTTGCCGGTCACGCCGCTCAGCGTGAAGCAGCTGCCGCAGGCGAACAACGAGGCTGGTCGCGTGCGGTCGCCGACCACTCCACCGAGCAGCGACGCGCGCACCAAGTCGCCGACCCAGCAGCCCGCCGTCGCGCGCACCACATCGCCCACGCAGTCCGACCCGCGCTCCAGGTCGCCGTCCAGTCCGCCGGCCGTCGCGCGTACCACCTCCCCGGCCGGTGGCGTGGACCTGATCGCGCGTGCGCGAACGTCGTCGTCGGGACCGATCGATGTTGCAGCCCGCCTCGGTGCGCAGGCCGAGGTCTCGATCCGCCCGCCCCTGCCCGGGCCGGCGCCGGTTCCCGAGGATCAGATTCCGGTCGCGCCCGAGTCCGGCCTCGTGATTCGCAAGCGCACGCCGACCGCCGCTCCGCTCGAAGGTGCCACGCTGCCGCCCGATATCGGTGTCACGATTCGCACGAAGTCGCCGTCGGTCGCGCCGCCGATGATGCCGTCGGTGGCATCGGCCCTCGGTGTCCCGCCGCCGTCGTCGCTGGCCGGCCGTGTTAGCTATGCGGTGGTCACCGCCGCGTTCTCGGGCGCGGGTCTCACCGCGACGCGCGAGGATGGGCTGTCCAGGTTGATCGAGTGGGGCGAGATCGTGGGCATCGTCGCGCGCCGCTTGCCGCAGCACGCGCCCTTCGATGGGCTGCCGTTCGTCGACATCGTGTCGTCGGCCGGCTCGACGATGCGAATCATGCCGGCCACGGAGATCATGGGGCACACGCTCGAGGGTGACATGACCGCGCGGGCGCGGAGCCTGGTCAACGTGCTCGCCTCGCAGGCGCTCGGCGCCAGGCTCGACACCGCAACCGAAGTCTTCGCGACCGGTACCAGCAAGGCCGCGCAGCTGCGCGACGAGAAGACGCTCGCCTCCCACGACGCGCGTCTCGCGTAGCTAGACGCGGCGCGCGTTGACCGTACGC
Source organism: Haliangiales bacterium (assembly GCA_038322185.1). GTDB lineage: Bacteria > Myxococcota_A > Polyangia > Haliangiales > Haliangiaceae > JABFXX01. Next base: position 9,075 of record JBBQFU010000063.1, on the reverse strand, counting down.
TCGACGGTGCGAAACCCGAGGCGCGCGTACACGCGAGCAGCTTCACTGTCGGGCTCGGCGATGATCACGACGCGCTCGGCGCCGCGCGTGAACGCTTCACGCGAGCTGAGCGTGAGCAGCGATCCCGCGAGGCCGCGGCGCCGGTGCGACGGCAGCGTCTGCACGTCCTGATAGCGCGCGAGCTTGCCGAGCCACACGAGGCCCAAGCTCGCCACGAGGAGGTCGCTGTCGAGCGCGCCCCAGAAGGCCGCGAGGCCCCGCGTGACGAGGTCGCTGTGCCACGCGGCGCGCCGATCGAGGAACAGCCGATACGAATCGTCGTGACGATCACCGAGCGTGTACGCGAGGTCCGCGGTCGCGAGCACCTCGTCGGGTGTGAGCACGCGAGTCACGAGTCCATCGCTCGCCGCGGTGGAGTACGTCGCCGGCTGCTCGCCGGCACGCGCGCCGCGCTCCGCCACCATCACCTGGTTCGACATCAGCGTGAATCCCGCGGTGCGGAGCTCGGCGCCGGCGCCTTCGTCGCCATTGGTGCCGTCCCACCACAGCGACACGTGTTTGATCGCGGGGTTCTTGCCGAGCTCGTCGCCGAAGCGGCGCGTCCAGTACGTGACCTCACCCACCTGCGGGGGGGCCGGTAGCACGAGCACGTTGCCGTCGTAGAATCCGGGGTTGTCGGGTGTCTCGACCACGATGTAGTCGTCGCGGTCGGTCACGCGACCGCGCATCGCCGCAAGTGCGAGCTCAGTGGTGAGCGCGAGACTTCGGACGATCACCGGAGTCGCGGCTCAGTTACGTACGAGGCCGAGCAGCTTCGACATCGTCTTCTCATCGGCTGGTGGGAAGTCGTAATCGAGGAACTCGCGCGAGGTGACCCAGCGCAGGTCGGCCACGGTCGCCGGATAGGGGCGTGCCTCGGCGGGCAGCTTGCACGAGTACATGGTCAGCTGGACCTGGTAGTTCGTGTAGTCGTGGACGTGCTCGCCGAGCTTGGCGCCGACCTCGACCTCGACGCCGATGCGGCCCTTGACCTCGCGCTTGAGGGCGCCGGCCTCGGGCTCATCCGGCTCGACCCGGCCGCCGGGGAATTCCCAGAGCAGCGGCAGGACGGCGTTGGCTTGGCGCTGGGTGATCAGGTAGCGGCCCTCGTGCTCGATCACGGCCGCAACGACACGAATCACCTCTTTGCCCATCGCGGCCTGATTATCGATGGATCGCACGCGATTGCAACGCGATTCAAGGCGTGTATGCTGCGCCGCCTATGGCGATCCGGTTCGTCGAGATCAAGCCTTCCGACTCCACTGAGACACTCAACCACGAGTGGGTCATCCTCGAGAACGACGGCAAAGCGGCGTTCAACACGCGCGGCTGCGGGATGACCGTCGGCCGTAAGGGGACCAACAAGAAGTCAATGCTCGGGATCATCGACCCCGGCTTCGTGTTGCAACCCGGCGAACGGATGCGCATGTGCACGGGGAATCCCGGGACGCAGGCGCACGGTCCGGCCCCCGAGGACGGCGTGAAGAACTACTTCCTGTTCCTGCCGAAGACGTATCTCGCCGGCGCCGGAACGGTGCTCACTCTCGTTCTCCGTGGCCTGCCGGTCTCGAAGGCCGAGTTCGATCCGGCGGCGCCCGGCGGCGTCGCCGTGCCCGCTTCCAAAGCTACGTGATCAGTGCAGCGCGCCGCTGCCCGCCTAACGCACCAGGCGCTTCAGCAGCACCATGCCCAGCGCCCCGGCGGCGGCGAGTGAGGCGGCTCCGTATTTCCGGAACGGATAGCCCCGCACGTTCTCGAGATGAATCCCGCTGCCCGCGATCCGCAGCTCCGTCCGCAGCGCATCGGTGAACAGCCGCACCGTCTCTGGCGCACTGACCTGCACGATGGTGCCGCGACCACGCGCGTGCATAAAGTCGAGCGCGACCCGCGTCGCGGTGACGAACCGCAGATCGGTCATCTCGGTGTTGAGCCAGCGATCGATCGGTCCCAGCTCGTGCTCGATCTGGAACGCGGCGGCCGCAACCTCCGTCGAATTCGTCAGGTCGCATGGAATCGCCATCACGCTTGGCGATCCCGCCTTCGTGAGAGTCCGGGCGATCTCGGGCAGCATCTTACGCGATGCGGCGAGCACAGCGACCCGCGCACCCTGCGCGGCCAGACGACGCGCAAGCGCCGTCGCGGCAGCGGTTTCACTACTCGCGACAACGACAACTTCGGACATGCCGAGGGTGGTGCAAGACGCGGCCCCACCGGTCTAAGCGAAAATCTTGGCGATCACGAGCGTGAGTATCAGCGCACCACCGACGACGAGCACGAAGAGGGCGGCCAGCTTCCACGGCGGCATCGCGGTCGCCGCCATCGCGGCCGCGCGATCCCAGTCGGTCTGCGGATATTGCTCGCCGACCGGCGACAGGAGATTTGCCGCGGCGTGCGGATCGAAGGGCTGGTCGTACGCGCGGTGACCACCGGACTGCGGCGCGCTCGGCGCAAGGTCACTCGAGTACGGGCGCTGACCACCGGGCATCACCGGGTATCCGGAGAGCGGCGCACCACCATTGCCGAACGGGATGGCCTGCTCGGGCTGCGTCGCGTTCTGCGCGTTCTGCATCTGGCTCGCACGCGCCGCGTAGTGCGTCGCGCTCATCGCACCCGCCATCTCGACACCGGCATCCGGCGGCGGATTCTGTGCGGCCATGTCGAACTCGGTCCGCTTGAGCGCGGCCGCCGAGAGGATCGGCGCACCGATCGCCGTTGGGGCCTGCGCGGGATCGGGCTGCACCGGACCGATCGAGCTGAGCGGGCCAGACTTGAGCGGCGCGATCGCACCGTCGGCATCGGGCGCGACGACGGTTTTTTGGTTCGGCAGGTCGGGGAACCTGCCCGACTGCTTCGCGCCCACGACTGCCTTGTTCGGACCCGTCGGGGGCGCAGGCAGGGGAGCCGGACCACCGGTACCGGTTTGCGTGCCGAGCGGCGCGGTCACCTTGAGGGGACCGCTGCTGCGCGCGACCTGCTCGTTGAGCTGATCGAGCAGCGCCATCGGATTCATGGTGATGCTGGTCGCCTGGCCGCGATCTTCGTCCTCGTCCTCATTGGCGTTGCCGCCATCGTGCTCGGTCGCGAGCCGGCCGACGAAGTTATCGAGCGACGCCTCGCTCGGGCGCACCTCGAGGATCTCGCCGGTCTCGAGCGAGAGGTCCTCCTCGTCATCGGCAGCCTTGCCGGTGAGGTCCCGCGTCTCGTTGTTCTTGGCGTCCTCGTCCCAGCCGAGCGGTTGATCGACGGACTCGGCACGGCCCGAGATCAGCTCGCGCATCCGATCGCCGTGCTCGTCGATCTCCTGGCTGAAGCTGGCCTCGAAGAAGCGAGCGACCTCGTTACCGCCGGAGCCTTTGCCGCGATGGTGGAGGTAGCCGAGCATCGCGTCCCCGAAAGCCTCGGCCGTCGGATAGCGATGTTCCTTGTCCTTGGCCACGGCCTTCATCACGATCGCGTCGAGCGCAGGGTCCAGGTCGCTGTTGGCCCGCGACGGCGGATCGACCGCGCACTCGAGCACCGCCTGATAGGTCTCGTAGGGCGAGTTGCGCTTGAACAGACGCCGGCCCGTGAGCAGCTCGTGCACGATCACACCGAGCGCGAAGATGTCGGTGCGGCGATCGACGACGTTGGCCACGCACTGCTCGGGCGACATGTACGCGAACTTGCCCTTGATGGTGCCCGCCTTCGTCTTGGTCTCGCGATGCTCGGCGCGCGCGATACCGAAGTCGACGACCTTCACGACACCCTCGAAGGAGACGACGAGGTTCTGCGGCGAGATATCGCGGTGCACGAGGTTGAGCGGCTTGCCGCCCTGGGTCCGCTCGTGGGCGTAATGCAGACCCGCGCACGACTGCGCCGCCATGTTGAGAATGATGGGAGCCGGGATCAGGCCGCCCGGAAGCCGCTCGGCCGCGCGGCGGACCACCATCGCGAGCGACAGGCCCGCGAGGAACTCCATCACCATGTAGTAACGGTTCTCGTACTCGCCGAGCTCGAGGGTCTGAACGATGTTGCTGTGATCGAGGGTCGCGCTGATGCGCGCCTCGTCGAGGAACATCTTCACGAAGTCCGGATCGTCGGCGAGGTGGTCGTGAAGGCACTTGACCACCACGTACTTCTCGAAGCCGTTGGTTCCGCCGATGCGCGCGAGATAGATCTCCGCAGTACCACCCAGCGCGAGTAGCGCCAGGATCTCGTACTTGCCAAGGCGCTTGTTGAGCAGCGCTCCAGCCCCCGCCGGGATACCGGACATCGGCGGTTATCATACCTGTTTCGCGACCTTCGCGCCCCCTACCCCTACCCCTCGGTTTTGCCTCTGAGAAGACCTCGGAGCCCTCAGAGCTCCATGATCTCCTTCTCCTTGGACTTCGCGATCTCCTCGATCGAGGCGATGTACTTGTCCGTCAGCTCCTGGACCGCCGTTTCGCCCTTCTTGCGCTCGTCCTCGGTAATCTGCTTGTCCTTCTCGGCGTCCTTGATCATGTCCATCGCGTCGCGACGGGCCGACCGGACGGCGACACGCGCCTCCTCGGTCTGCTTGCCGACGGTCTTGGCGAGGTCACGGCGGCGCTCGGCGGTGAGCGGCGGAATCGGGAGGCGGACCAGGTCGCTGTCGGAGACCGGGTTGATACCGAGGTCACTGGCGCGGATGGTCTTGTCGATCACCGCGACCATGTTCTTCTCCCACGGCTTGACCGTGATGAGGCGCGCGTCGACGACCTGCACCGTCGCGACCTGGTTCACCGGCGTCGGGGTGCCGTAGTAGTCGACCTTGATCCCGTCGAGCATCGATGCGTTCGCGCGGCCCGTGCGGATCTTCTGCAGATCACGCTTGAACGACTCGACCGCCTTCTTCATGCCGTCGTCGGCATCCGTTGTGATGTCGTTGATCATGGCTTTCCTCTATTACGCGAAACGCGTTTCCTGATTGTTCTTGACGATGGTGCCGATCGCTTCGCCGCACACGACGCGCTGGATATTGCCCGGGCGCGCCAGCTCGAACACCGCGATCGCGAGCTCGTTGTCGCGGCACAGCGCAAACGCCGTCGCGTCCATCACGCGCAGCTCGCGGTGCAGCGCATCCGTGAACGACACCTGCGCGTAGCGGCGCGCATCGGGGTGCTTCTTCGGATCCTTGTCGTAGACGCCGTCGATGTTCTTGGCCATCAGCAGCATGTCGACGCCGAGCTCCATCGCGCGTAGCGCGGCCGCCGTGTCGGTGGTGAAGAACGGATTGCCGGTGCCCGCGCCCAGGATCACGACGCGCCCCTTCTCGAGGTGGCGAATCGCGCGGCGCCGGATGTACGGCTCCGCGATCTGCGCGATCGGAATCGCGGTCTGCACGCGCGTCGGAACGCCTTGCTTCTCGATGGCCGACTGAAGCGACACCGCGTTCATGACCGTCGCGAGCATTCCGACGTAGTCGGCACTCGAGCGATCCATTCCGCTGCCCTGCTGGGCGCCACGCCAGATGTTGCCGCCACCCACGACGACCGCGATCTGCACGCCCATCTTCGCGGTCTCCGCGATCTCGGACGCGACCGTCTTGAGCACTTCGGGACTGACCCCGAAGCCTTGCGTGCCCATGAGCGCCTCCCCTGAAATCTTGAGGAGAACGCGCTGGTACGCGGGTTTGCGTGACTCTGCCATCGGGCGTTGGACTCTACCAAATGCTGACGGTTGTCGTGGACCGGCGACACTGTTTGTCGTGAATCCTCGGCGGCGGCCGCTAGACTGATTTGATGCGCATCTGGTCGCTGGTGGTGGTCATCGTCGTCGGGGTCGTCGGTCTGGCAGGCACCGCACACGCGAAGCGGCTCGCGTGCTCGCCACCCATCGCTCCGGAACCGATCGAGCCACAGCGCGCACCGGTGCAATCTGCAGACGTCCACGGCGTCACGTTCTCGACTGAGGGTGTGTGGATCAACGCCAAGGTCCCGCCGGATGCCGTTCGCGTCCGCCTCACTTACACTACTTGAACAGACCCGCGAGCCGCTCGAGGATCCCGATGTGGACCTCCTCGTGGCTGCCGACGCGGAAATCCTTCGCCTGACCGAGCAGCGCGGCGAGCTCCTTGTGATCGAACCACACGCCGTGCGGCTCGTGACGATCGAGCGCGACCGTGCCGAGCTTCACCGTCTCCATCTTCGCGTCGCATTCGGGACACGCACGCACGTGGTTCTCGGTGTTCGGTTCCCACGGCAGCTCGATGAGCGCTGACGCACTCTGCTCGAGCAGTGGCACCAGCACCTCGGATTTGACCCACGCACCGTCGCAGGTCTCACACTTGTAGGTTCGCCCTGCCTGATGGAGCGAGGCTGAGCAGCTCGGGCAGTTCATCAGTATGCCTTCGCCCAGACGACGCGCTGCTTGCTCGGCTCGCCCGTGAACGGACACGTGCCGGGCTCGCCACCGTCGAGCGGAATGCAGCGCACGGTGACCTTGAGGTCTTCCTTGATCTTGGCCTCGAGTGCCGGGTCACCGTTGAAGTGAGTCATCGCGAAGCCGCCGTGGATCGGCGTCGGGTCGCTCTCCTTCTTCTTCGCTGGATCGGCGAAGAACGCGTAGAAGTCGTCCTTGGTGTCGATCGTCTTGGTGTGCTCGGTGCGATGCGCGAGCGCGCGCTGGTAGAGCGCGGTCTGGATCTCTTCGAGGATGTCAGCCGCCTTCGCGATGAACTCGCCGCGCACGAACGAGGTCTTCTCCTTCGCGCCCTTGTCGCGACGGCCCACGAACACGCTGTCCTTGTCGATGTCGCGCGGGCCAACCTCGACGCGCATCGGCACGCCCTTCTTGATCCACTGCCACGACTTCACGCCGCCGCCGAGATCGCGGTCGTCGATCTGCACGCGGACCGGTGCGCCTGCGTACGACTGCGCCTCGAGATCCTTCTTGAGCGCCTTGCAGTAGGTGAGCACGCGATCGCGATCCTCGGCCTTCTGCGCGATCGGCAGGATCACGATGTGCTGCGGCGCCAGCTTCGGCGGGCAGATCATCCCGTCGTCATCGGCGTGCGTCATGATCATGCCGCCGACGAGGCGCGTCGACACGCCCCATGACGTGGTCCACGCGTGGGTGAGCGTGTTGTTGACGTCGGTGAACTGGATGTTCGAGGCCTTGGCAAAGTTCTGGCCGAGGAAGTGCGAGGTGCCCGCCTGCAGCGCCTTGCGGTCCTGCATCATCGCCTCGATGCAGTAGGTCTGGACCGCGCCGGGGAATCGCTCGCCCGCGGTCTTCTCGCCCTGGATCACCGGCATCGCCATGTACTGCTCGGCGAACTCGGCGTAGACGCCGAGCATCTTCATCGTCTCCTCGACGGCCTCATCCGCCGTGGCGTGCGCCGTGTGGCCTTCCTGCCAGAGGAACTCCGCGGTGCGCAGGAACAGACGCGTACGCATCTCCCAGCGCACGACGTTTGCCCACTGATTGATGAGCAGCGGCAGATCGCGATAGCTCTGCACCCACTTCGCGAACGACGCACCGATGATCGTCTCAGACGTCGGGCGCACGACCAGCGGCTCCTCGAGCTTGCTCTTGGGATCGGGCACCAGACCGCCGTTGGGTCCGGGGATCAACCGGTGGTGCGTGACGATCGCGCACTCCTTGGCGAAGCCCTCGACGTGCGCCGCCTCCTTCTCGAGGAACGACAGCGGGATGAACAGCGGGAAGTACGCGTTCACGTGCCCGGTCGCCTTGAACATGCCGTCGAGGACGCGCTGGATGTTCTCCCACAGCGCATAGCCCCACGGCTTGATCACCATGCAGCCGCGCACATCGCTGTTCTCGGCCAGATCGGCGGCCTTGATAACTTCCTGGTACCAGTCCTGGTAGTTATCGGCGCGCGTCGGGGTGATGGCAGTCTGCGGCTTGGCGTTGGAGGACATCGCCGCGGAGGAATACCACTACGGGCACAGATCGGGAATCGTCCCGCTGAAACCATTGGACCCGGTGTCGACGAACCACTTCTCGTCGAACAGCCAGCTGATCTTGGCTACATGGGTCGCAGGCGCGCCATCCGCGATCGCCTGCTTCCAGATGCCGACGAGCGGGCAGCGCGGCGCACGGACAAATGGGTTGTCGCAGTCGTCGGTGTTGACGATACGCGCGGTCACTTCTTTGGCGCCAAGCTCGACGTAGATCATGCAGTCGAGCTCGACGGCCTCGTTCGCGGCGGCGCCGGCGGGTCGCTTCGAGCCTGCGGGCGATCGGAACTCGAACTGCGCCTCGCTGCCGGCCGAGAGGTCCGCGCGGCCGGTGGAGAGCACGCGTGTCACGTAGAGCTCGGTCAGACGCGCGTCGGGGAGGAGCTTGCGGGCGAAGGCGAGCGCGGTCGGGACGTACGCGATCGGGTCGAAGCTCTTCACGTTGTAGTCGGCGGGCTTGCGAATCTCGCGGCTGGGCTTGCCGTTGCCGATCGTCACGTTGGGACCGATGTGGACGTTGGGACCGATGTGCACGGTCGCGGAGCCCGGCGCGTCGACGGTGACACCCGCATCGATCCGTCCGGCGGCGGGTGGCGAGCTCAGCACCGGCCGCGTCGCGATACGCACGGCGCCGGCATCGGGAGCCGCAACCGCAACCGGATCCGCAACCGCAACCGCAACCGCATCCGCAACCGCAACCGCAACCGCAACCGCAACCGCATCCGCAACCGCAACTGTCGCTGCGCGGGGCTTAGATGCAACAGCAACTGTCGCTGCGCGGGCAACTGCAACTGCCACGACATCGGCAACCACCACTACGCGATCTCGTGCCGCGCAGGCTCCTACCCCGCAATATGCGCAATCAGCGGCAAGTGGTCAGACGCGATCCGCGACAGCGGCGTGGCATGCACCCTGACCTGGACCAGTCGGTGGCGCGGACTGATCCACAGCCGGTCAAGCGCAAATACCGGCAGGCGTGACGGGAAGGTACGCGGCGCTGGCACCGGCTCGAAATGCGACACAAGCCAGCGCAATGGACGCCCCCACACGAACCATTCATTGAGGTCGCCGGTCAGGATCACCGGCATGCGGTCCGTATCGAACGCCTGCAGCA
>JBBQFU010000062.1:0-34404 GCA_038322185.1 Haliangiales bacterium | reverse complement strand
TCTTCTCCGTATGACGGGTGGCAAGACACCCGGTCCGAGTCAAACGACCGCTCTGCCCGTGACGGATCCTTCGTCACGTGGACGATGTCCACACCCGACTCTGTCGCGGTGGCTCGGCGAAACGTTGATGGGGCATCCTGTTCAACCCTGAATGAGACTGGCTCGCGCCAGACCACGTCAGACCGAGCATGGACGCGAACCAACACGTCCCAAAGGTACGGTCCGTCCTGGACCTACTTGCGGGACAACTCTTAGGCCAGCCGTACCCTCCCCTTCTATCGTGGCTGCATGTGGTGGCACCGCGACGCGGAATACCGGCCGTTCCCTCGCGAACAAGGACGCGATGACGCACACGGCAACATGGAGGTTCCGTTGCTCGTCATGCTGCTCGAGCTGCCTCGTGGCGCGCGCATCCTCGAGCTGGGCTGCGGACCGGGCTCGACGCTCCTGTCGTTTGCGCGGCTGCTCGCTCCATCACGGCTGTGCGGGATCGACATCGATCCCGAGCTGCTCGACCTCGCGGCCACCCGACTCGCGGAAGCCGGCCGAACGGCAGAGCTTGTCGCCGGTGACGCGCGTGCCCTGCCCTTCGATGACGAATCGTTCGATGTCGTCGCCGACTTCGGCACGTGCTTTCACATCGCGCGACCGGCGGAGGCACTCGCGGAGGCGGCACGCGTGCTCGCACCCAAAGGACGCTTTGTCACTGAGACGAAGCTCAACCAGATCGTGTCGCATCCATGGCGCGCGCTCGGGCGGCAGATGCCGTGGAGTCGTGTGCCGCAGCTCGCGCCGACGCTACGCACGCTGATGTGGGAAACGCGGGTGAAGCGATGATGTGGCTCGTGCGGTTACTGCTTCGCCGCGTCGGCTTGCTCGAGGCCGGCGAGACGATCGTCGACGTCAAGGTCGAGCCGACCAGCGTTCGCCTGTACGTCGCGCGTGGTGATGGCCATCGGCTCGTGCGGACGGCGCCCATCACGGACCGTGCGGGAATCAATCTGGCGGCGCTGGCACCCTTGCTCGTGCGCGACGGGAATGGTGGCATGCGCACGCGCGTTCGAACGGGACGCCTGCTCTACGCGCTCGATGTTCGGCGCACGCTCCAGCGGCGTTGCTACACAATCGACGCGCAGGACGCCGACTGTCCCTGATCTGATCGCCGCTACGACGGGAGGGCCGAGACGGTCTCGCCCTGCACCGGGATCTCGAGCACGAAGATGCAGCCCTTGCCGGGCAAGTTCTGAACGCGGATCGACCCGCCGTGCGCATCGGCTGCCTGCTTGGCGATCGCGAGGCCAAGGCCAAAGCCCGTGGTGTTCGAGTCCATTCGTACAAACGGGGTGAACACACTCTCGACCATGCCCGGCGCGAGGCCTCCGCAGCCGTCCTCGATCTCGATCACGGCACGTTCATTCGTGACAGAACCGCGCAAGTGTACCTGCGCTCCGTCGTGGCTGTACTTGACGGCATTGCGCAGCAGATTGCCAACCGCGGACCGGACCAAGCGGACGTCGACGAAGAGCTCTTGGTCGTTCTCCACCGTGACGTCGACGTGGATCGATCTCGAATGCGCGTCGGTCGTGGAACCGTCCTCGACGTCCGCGAGCAACTTGCTGAGCATCGCGGGCTCGCGATGCAGCTCGATCCCCGAAGCCACACGCGCGATGTGCAGCGTCTTGTCGATCAGCTCGCTGGTCTGCTTCAGACCACGCCCCAGTGTGGCGCTGACTCGATCCTCAGGGATGACACCACGCTGTTGCAGCAGCTGAAAGGCACTGAGCGCCGACGACAGCGGATTGCGAAGCTCGTGGGCAATGAAGGCGAAGTGCTCGTTCGCGCGCCGTTGCAGCTCGGCGTCTCGTTGCTGCGTGTATTCGGTGACCGCACGTGCGATGGCCGTGATCGAGCAACTGAACACGATCTGCATCTCCGCCATCGTGACGTGGACACCCGCGTCGTGGGCTGTCTTCATGATCGCGTCACGCATCGACCCGTACTCTCGGACCACCGAGTCGAGGCTGAACCCAAGCCGAAGCCGCTGCTCGCCGTGACCGGCTGCGGTGGCACCGAGATCAGACGTGTCCTCGCCGCAACGGGGAAGTCCTTCCGCTTCTCGCAGCGCATCCGTCAGCTCCTTCAAGAAATCCGGGAGATGGTTCTGCAGCTCGAGCGAGGGCAACGACTCTGGCGCCAAGGTCCCACTGACTGCCTCGCGCCACGTCTCCATCACAACCCCGGCCTTGTCCGAAAGCACGTCGTGGAGCCCCATGCGAGGAGCATGACACCTCCTACGGCCGACGCCCGCGCCGTCAGAAGCGAATAGCGCGCTCTGACAGAAAATCATGTCGGTGATTCCCTGGAGCGGGGGGCGGCGCTACTCGCCGGTGCGACCGGTGAGGCTGCCGATGGTCACGATGAGCTCGTGCGGCTCGATCGGCTTGGCGATGTGCACCTGGAAGCCGGCGAGCAGGGCCTTCGTGCGGTCTTCTGACCGAGCGAAGGCGGTGAGTGCGATCGCCGGCGTGCGCCCGCCCTGCTCCGGCGGCAGGCTCCGGATCGCCCGCATCAACTGATAGCCGTCGCGCTCGGGCATGCCGATGTCGCTCACGAGAACGTTCGGACGGAACGAGCTCAACGCGGAGAGCCCCTCGTCGGCAGACGAAGCGGTCAGAACATCCGCCTTGGCACCGATCAGCAGCAGCCTGATCAGCTCGCGCGCATCGGGCTCGTCATCGACGACCAGGACCTTGATCCCGTCGAGCACGATCGCCGGCGGCTTCACGACCGTCATCGGGCCGGTCCTCGGGTGCTCGCGGTCCGTGGACTCGCGAAGCACGCGGAGTGGCAGGTTGACCGTGAAGGTCGAGCCTTGGTTCTCGCCCGCACTCTCGGCGCGAATCGAGCCGCCGTGTAGCTCGACGAGCTGCTTGACGATCGACAAGCCGAGCCCGAGCCCGCCGTGCCGCCGCGTCGTCGAGGAGTCGGCCTGGCGAAACCGCTCGAAGATGTACGGCAAGAAGTCGCCCGGGATGCCCATCCCCGAGTCGCTCACCGTGAGCTCGACATGCGAGTTCACCCGGCGAAGGATCACGTCGACGCGACCGCCCTTGGGTGTGAACTTGATCGCGTTGGTGAGCAGGTTCCACACGATCTGCTGCACGCGGTGGGGATCGCCGAACACGGGCCCCGCGAGCGGATCGAGCGTCGAGCGCAGCCGGATCGCGCGAGCATCCGCCGACGGCCGCACCGAATCGATCGCCGTGTCGATGATCGTGGCAAGGTCCATTTTCTGAACGTCGAGCCGGATCTTGCCGGACACGATCATGTTCATGTCGAGGAGGTCCTCGATCAGCTGCGCCTGCGCACGGGCATTGCGCGCGATGGTCTCGAGGCCGCGACGCGACGGCGCATCCGGCTCCGTCTGCGACAGCAGCATGTCGGACCAGCCGAGGACCGAGTTGAGCGGCGTGCGGAGCTCGTGAGAGAGCGTCGCGAGGAACTCGTCCTTCATGATGCTGACGCGCTCGACCTCGACACGCGCCGCACGCTCTGCGTCCACGGCACGTTTGGCTTGCTCGTAGAGCCGGGCATTGTCGATCGCGATCGCGGCCTGCGCGGCGATACCGACGATGATGCGCTCTGCGCGTTCGCTGAACACGTTCGTCTCTGCGTGGCCGAAGAACAGACCGCCGATCGCCTCGCCCGTACGCGAGACGACGGGCACCGCGAGATAGCTGCGAACGGAGAGATGGCCCGCCGGCATGCCGCGATGCGGGGACATCTTGCCGTAGCGCGGATCCTCGAGGATGTTGCCGCTGCGGATCGGCCCTTCGCCCTTGAACGTCGGGGCAAAGATCGGCGTCGCGCGCGGATGGCCGAAGTGCTCGAACGCCTCGCGGGGCGCGCCCGACAGCGTGAACAGGGTGAGCATGTCACCCTCGGCATTGCGCACGGTGTAGAAGAAGGCGCCGAACTGCGCACCGCTGAGCTGCGTACCGGCATCGGTGACGGCCTGGACGAGCGTCTCGAGGTCGAGGTTCGACGCGAGCTTCGTGCCGGTCTCGTTGAGCAGCTCGAGGATTCGCGTCTCTTCCTCGAGCGCGTCCTTGGCCCGCCGCAACTCCTGGTCGCTCTTCTGACGCGCTGCCAGGATCGCCTGCGCGTTCTGGAGCGCGACGGAGCGGAGCAACTTATCCTCGTCGTCGCGATCCATCAGACACCCAGTGCTTCCGAAGCCAGCTTTGTCCCTTCGACGCGTGCGCGAATCTTGGCGAAGGCGGTATCTCGCGTCGTCGAGGTGTCGTCGCAGAACGGTGAGAACCCGCAATCGTCGGTGGTGCCGAGCTGGTCGTGCGGAATGTGCCTCGCGGCCTCGAGGATGCGGTCGCGAACTTCCTCGGGCGTCTCGACGCGGGGATCGATGGGGGCGACAACACCGACGAAGATCCGGTGCTCGGGCCGAAGATGCTGCTTGATGATCTTCAGCACGCGCTCGCGGTCTGATTCGCCCGCGAGCGAGATGTAGAAGTTCGTGACGTTGAGCTGCAGCAAGCTCGGCAGCAGCTCCGCGTAGTCGACGTCCGCGCTGTGCGTGGAGTCCCGGTCACCGCCCGGACACGTGTGCACGCCGATTCGTTTGCGCTCGGCCTCGGTGAAGCGCTGGAGCCCCATGTTGTTGAGCTCGACAAAGCTCGTCAGCAGCTCCCCCGTCGGATCGAGCTTCACCGCGAAGCGGCCCTCGGTGAAGTCGATCTGCACCGAATGGGCGCCGAGCTCGAGGCAGCGCCGCACTTCGCGCTCGTGCTCGCTGAGCAGATCCTCGATGAACTCCTCACGCGAGTAGCCCGGGATGCCGTCGGCCGGATACAGCAGGCTCAGCGCCGAGGGCGAGATCACGGCCTGCTTGACGGGTTTCGTCGCGTAGTGCTGCGCCGCCTCGAGATACTGGTCCGCGCGCAGGCGATAACGAAACGGTCCCGCCGTGAGGCGCGGCATGCGGCGAACGTGACCGGCCGCGAACGGGATCGAGAACCCATCGGGCGCCGTGTTCGGCAAGCCCTGGACACTGTACGTCCAGAAGTTGTGATACTTGCGCTGTTCGCCGTCGGTGACCACCGGCGAACCGGTCTCCTCGAAGCGCTCGATCGTGTCGCGAATCGCGGCCGCGTAGAGCGGCTCGAGCTCGGGCGCCGCACCATCACCGGTGCGGATGACGGCGTCGATGAGCTCGAGCGGACGTGGAATGCTACCGATCGGCTCGGTGGGTAGAGTCACAATGCAAGTCTAGCCAACGTCGCCAGATCCAGCCGCATCTAACGCAGCTTTGCGCCCCAGAACTTCGGGCCTCAGGGATTCGCTGGGGTGGGCGGCGGCTGCGCCGGCGCGGTCACCGGAGGCTGGGCCGGAACCATCGTGTCGGGTGCCGGTGACGGGCCTGTCGGCGGCGTCTCCTGCAGCTTCTTCTCGAGATCCTTGGCGCGCTGCTCGGCGTCTGCGGCCGCCTTCTTCGCGGCCTCGAGCTCGAGCTGCTCGGGTGTCGGTTCCTTCTTTGCTTCCGGCCTCTTCACGACGGTGAAGTTGAACGTCAAGAGCAGCGTGTTCTGGACCTGTGTCTGCTCGTCGCCACGCGCGAACAGCTGCGCGTCCTTGGTGATGTTGAGGCTGTAGACGAGGCCCATCCAGGAGTAGACGTTGAACATCACCTGTCCCTCGAAACCGTAGCGCGTCAGCTTTCCCGTCGTGCGGTCGTCTGGATCGTTGTTGACGAACGGCACCAGGATCGAGAGACCCGCCTTGTAATTGGCGCGGCTGTCCTTGGTCTTGCCGCTGATGCCGCCGAACAGCTCGAGGCCGAGCTGGTGCACGTTGCGCAGTCGCTGCAGCTCGACCTCGGGGGTCGCCTTGTCATCGTTGATGAGGAGCACCGACTCGGCGAACGTGTGACGGCCGCCGAGACCGCCGCGGAACGACACGTTGAGCCACTCCTTGCGGAACGGATCGACGAACCCACCGGCCGACTCGTTGATCGTGAACGGCGCGAACGGGTCGGCAAGTCGCTGGCGATCCGCCATCGTGTTCAACGTGATCGGCATCGTCGGATCGACCTGGTTCTTCTCGACCCAGGTGGTGGGTACGGCGCGAACGTCGTCCGCCGGGAACAGCGAGGTCTCGAGCTTCAGACGACCGAACCCGCCGAAGAACTTGGTGAGAAAGTAGTTGTAGAGGCTCTCCGCCTTCACGACGTCGTTCGTCTTGAGGAACTCGTCGAGCACGGGCGTTCGTGCGAAGCCCTCGCTGATCGACAGCGAGTTGCGAAGCAGGTGCCGCCCATGAACGTAGTCCGCACCCGCAGTGACGCCGAGACCGAACAGCGTCGACACGCCATCGACCTGGCCGACGACGCTCGAGTTCGACGTCAGGCTCAGCGTCGAGGTCAGGCTGAGAAACGGCGCCCAGCCGTCGACGTCGGTCTTGTCGCTGCCCTTGACGCCATCCTGGCCGGGCACGATCTGTTGCCCGAAGGCGCTGCCACTCGCGGCGAGGCACGCACAAACAACTGCATAGGCGATCTTCATGGAGTCTTCTACCACCACGGATTGAAGTAGTGTTGTCGACAACGATGTGGAGGCTGGTACTCGCGCTGGGCGTGCTTGGCGCTTGCCACAAGCTGTTCGGGCTCGACCAGGTTGGCGATCCGGTGCCACCCGACGTCCGCGCAGACGCCGCCCCAGCGTTGCTCGACAAGTGGGCCTCGACGACTCCGCTGCCGGTCGGCCGGGACTACAACCACACGCATGCGGCGTTCATCGGCGACACCCTCTACATGATCGGCGGCTACGACGTGACCGGGCCTGGCGAGTCCGCGGTGGTGTACCGAGCGACCTCGACCGACGGAGAGCTGGGACCCTGGACCACGACGGTCCCGCTGCCGGCAGCGCGAGCGCTCGGCGACGTCGTCACGATCGGCAACCGGATCTACGTGGTCGGCGGCGCGAACTTCAGCGTGGCGCAGACCTCGGTGTACGTCAACGATGCGAGCACGGGAGACCTGACGAGCTGGACCGCCACCACGCCGTTGCTGGTCGCGACCAAGGCCCACGCCGCCACCGCCGCCAACGGCTATCTCTACATCGTCGGCGGTGCAGACGCGCTCAACGTCCGCCAGCCCGCGATCTACCGGGCGGCTATCATGACGGACGGCGACCTCGGTCCATGGCAGATGGAAACCAACCCGCTGCCCACGCCACGCGCGAACTTGGCGGGCCTCACCGCGAATGGCTACCTGTACGCGATCGGAGGCGATGCTGACGACTCGCTGTTCCACGCGACGGTGTCCTACGCACCGCTCGATCCCGACAGCGGCGCGGTGGGTGCGTGGGCGATGACGACGTCTCTACCTTCTGCGCGACGCGGCATCGTTGCGGTCACGGACTCCAATTACATCTATGTCATCGGCGGCGAGACCAGCAGCACTGCCCTCTCTGACGTGCTGCACAGCCGGATCGGCGAGGACGGCACGCTCGGCCCATGGGAGGCCAACGAGCCGCTGCTGCTGCCGCGCATGCGACATGCCGGGGTGCTCGCGAACGGACGCCTGTTCGTGCTCGGAGGCGCCACGGCGCCCACCAGTGTCGAACGTTCGTCGCAGCTGGCTCGGTGACGACGCAGGTCGCTACGGTGACGTTTCGTCTGCGCCGATGTCCCACGCTCCGACGCGCAACGCTCCGTCAATGTCGACGCCGAACGGCACCACAGGATCGGCCGACAGGTCGAGGCCCCGATCGACGAGCTGGTCTGCATGCAGTGCCGTGGGGTCGAGGTGGAAGTCGCCGTTGGCCACGAAGTAATCGGTGATCGTGTTCGACGTGAGCAGAACGCCGATGCCACGGGTATCGAAGTCGACAGTGCCCACGTTGTTCGCTCCCATGTACGTTGCGGCACCGCTGAGACAGGGATCGAAACACTCGAGCGCGACCGTGTTGCGCACGATGAACGTATCGGCCGAAGCGTTGCCGAGGAGCGCTGGATACAGATTCACGAACGTGTTGTTGTAGCTATAGATCGTCGTGCCGATGCCCGTTGCCTCGATGCCACGCACATCGCCAGCGAAGTCGTAGACGATGTTGTTGTAGGTGTAGAGCGTCTGGCCGGCGACCGTCGCGTGCATCTTGATGGCGCGCGCAATCGACGTTGCCGGCGTCGCCATGTTGTTGCTGCGGATGATGTTGTGGCCGACGTACGCGACGCGTGGCACGACGTTGTCGTCCAGGGTGATTCCGTACGGGAGGTCACCGGGCGTGTTGTCCGAGTTGATGAAGACCTGCAGTCCTTCGATGCGTGTGTACGCGTCGCCGACTGCGAGCCCGATGTCGATCGAGGTCGGCAGTGGCTCGAGCGAATACTTCGTCGGATCCCACTTGCCCGCGTGGCGCTGACTGACGCCGACCTCGTAGTCCGCGACGGGCGTGAAGATGCGCAGGTACGCTGTGGCGGACGTGTCCCATCCGAGGATGTTCACGCTGACCGTGTCGGCGGCGTCGCCATAACAGACGATGTGCCACGGGAGTCCAAGCGCGGTCAGATCATGGGTGGCGCCCCAGCCATCGAAGGCGATCGCGATCGAAGAATTCCGGGTCCCCGCACCCGCAGCGTTGAGCGTGGTGTACGCGCGAAACATGGCCCAGTCCTCGTCGACGGTGACCGGCGTCGGCGTGCCGCCCGTTTCATTCGCGACGAGATACTCGGTGGACGAGATGCGCTCGTGGACGAAAGCCAGCGCATCGACCGTCCCGTCGCCGGTCGAGTCGTACTGGATAACGTCGCCAACGCCGACCCGCGCCGGCAAGCTGCTCGTGAAGGTCGCCGTCGCGCCCGTGATGGTGAGCACGTTGCCGCTGCCCTGCGTCAGCGGTGAGGTGTTGCTCGGGCCGACCGAGCGATAGATGCCCGGGATGCTGCATGGGTGGACGGGACACGACACCTCGCTCGTGTCAATCGTCGTCGCGTCTACCGCGGGCTGATGATCGAACGCTATCCGG
Organism: Haliangiales bacterium; assembly: GCA_038322185.1. Taxonomy (GTDB): domain Bacteria; phylum Myxococcota_A; class Polyangia; order Haliangiales; family Haliangiaceae; genus JABFXX01. The sequence goes on along the minus strand of JBBQFU010000062.1, from coordinate 25,363 downwards.
CAGCCACTCGCTGCGACGAGGAGCAGCGTCGAAAACGCGAGACCCGGCACCTGCAGATCGTTGCATGCCGCGCTCGGTTACGCGAGAGGCGGTGCCTATGGCGTGATGCCCTTGCAGGCCTCGATCGACTCGGCGAGCGTCTTCGCCTTGTCCTTGGCGGTCTTCTTCACGTAGCCGCGGCACAACACGCCGGGCTTATCGACGCGCACGGCGAATGCGGTGTCCTGGTCGGTGCCGTCATTGACCTCGCCCGTGATCACCCAGCCGCCAGCGTGCGGGGTCTTGGCGTCGATCTTCGGCCACTTCGATCCCATATCGAGGAAGTCGGGCGTGCCGAGCTTGGTCGCGAACGCCTCGGCATCGACCGGCCAGTCTTCATTGTTCCAGCCGTCGACGTAGATCGTGACGACATTGTCGTTGGTCCCGTCCTTCTGCGGCTCCCACTTCTCATACTTCCAGCTGTCGAGCGCTTCGTTGTACTCGCCGTCGAAGCCGGTGCCGCCGAACTTGAGCTTGTTGAGCTTCACCTTCTCACCGCCGAGCGCCTTGCCGCCGGTGTCGAGGCCGACCTTCGCGGTCGTGTTGTCGCCGGCCTTCGTGATCTCGGTCGGTGCGCCCTTGGCCGCACTGCCGGCGGCCGCGCTGCCCTCTTCACTCTTCTTCCCGCAGCCCGCGAGCGCGAGCGTGGTGACGCCAATCCAGATTGCTTTCATCATGAGCGCGACGGTAGCACTCTGACGTATGCTGGAAACTGGAGCCCAGATGATGATCCGACTGCTCGTGCCCGTGATGTTCGTCTACGCGTGTTCGAAGCCCGCGCCGTCCACCGGGGGGAGCGCAGGCTCCGCGGAGACAGGCTCCGCGTCTGACTCCGCCGGGTCGGCGGGCTCGGCTCGTCCAAACGCGGCGGAAGCCGCCGTCGTCCTCGATACCGATCCGTGCTCGGCCGACCAGCTTGGCCTCACCGGTGCGAAGAAGCTCTCACGCAAGCTGCTGCGCAGCGGCTGCCGGCCGAAGGAGAGCGCGCCTCCGCAGCTGCTCACGAGCGAGGAGCAGTTCACGAAGCAGGTCGATTGTACGGACAAGGCGACCGGCGCCTCGCACAACTGGAGCGCCGGTATGCTCGTCGTTGCGACGCGCTCGCCCTCGCCGGCCGAAGCCGGTGTGCTCGCCTACGACGACGGCAAGGTGATCACGTTCGTCAGCATGCAGCGCACACCGTGTCCGGACGATCCGCGCCCGATGCCGGGCCCGAACGAGACGCACGTCTTCATCGCCGAGCCCAACGGTGCGCGCACGTTTGCGGACCGCGCCTGCACGGTCCAGCGCGCCTGTCCGTAGCTATCCCGCTGCTTCGATTTCGAGGCTGCGGAGGATCTTTGCCACGCACAGGCCAGCTGGATCGGCGCCGACGGCGAGATCCTTGACCGCACCGGATGCGTCGACGTCGAAGTCGATCTCGACGGAACCGCCACCGGACGCCGCCGCTTGCTTGTAGCAATCGGTGAGCTCGGTCATGCGAGCTTGCACCGCGGTGCGGACACGCTTCGCTTTCTCGCCACCGAGCACGAGGCAGCTCGCGCGATCGCACGTGATGACGACGAGCTTCGAGTTGCGCGCTTCCGCTCCATACTCCTCGCCCGCGGTGCGGCCGGTCGCGACGGTGCTGTAGTCGCCGACCTTGATCGAATCGAACGCCGGATCGGCCGACGGATCGAATCGCGACGTGCCATCGCCATCCTTGGGCGCTGTCTCCTGGACGAGGCCACCACCCGTGATCTCGCTTGGCACGAAGTCCTGGACGACGGGCGGTGGCGGCGTGTCGCGCTGATCGGCTTGCTCCGGCGACTCGTCGGCGGTGATCGGCGCCTCGCTCGGCGCAGGCTCGGGCACCCGCTGGGTCGTCTGCGGTGACGTCGAGAATCGCTTGATGCGCATGCTACCCGGCTGGCGATTGTTCGCCTCGATCGCCGGAGCCGAGAGGGGCTCGCTGGTCGCGGTCCACAAACGCGGTGACCACGAGCGCGAGATGCGCGAGGAGCGAAGCGGCCCCGAAGGGGTACGGCCGGCGCTCCATCGCCTGTCGTGGGATCGGCGGCTCGAGTGATGTTGCCTCCATCGTGATGGTGACAAGCCCGAACGCGGCTTCGGTACCGGCCCTGGCGATCACGGGCGTCGTACCGATCCAGACCGTGTGACCGGCCGGAACATGAACGACGTCCCATAGATCGCCCGCAAGGCGGACCACGACCTCGACGCGGTGCATATGCATGCAACGCCTGGACAGCCCCATCGGTCTACAGGTTGCCCAAGGATCGACCGGGCTCGCGTGTCGCACCGCAGCAGGACGGCGTGTTCGGCCTGCTCGACGAGTGGGCCGCGTCGGCGAGATCGCCGTGCGATGATGCGACTCGATGTCGTGCATCTCGCTGCGGATCACCATGAACTGTCGGACTTGCCAGATGTCCAATCCGGTGAACGGCATCACGTCGAGCTTCGACTGCTATCACTGCGGTGACGCGAACGCGCTCGACGAGAAGTTCTGGACCTGGTTCCTCAATCCCGACGCGCTACAGCGCGCGCGTGCGCTCGAAGGCGACGACGAAGCCAAGAGCGGACGCATCATGCCGGTGTGCTGCAGCGCGTCCAACTACCTGCCCGACGGTCTATGGCGTCAGCTTCGCCCGGTGCCGCGGCCGATCGACTTCTATCTGATCTCGCGATCGTGAGCTCACCAGCGAACGCGCACGGGGGTCGCCGAGCCCATCATCGAGCCATCGCCCGGCACGGTCATGCCCCAGCAAAACACGTCGTTGTTTGCTGCGCGAGCGCACGCTGAGGACAGCGATCCCGCGAGCTCGACGATGCCCGACAGCCCCGGGATCTCGGTCGGGTTCATCGTACCGCCCCAGCACACAACGGTTCCAGCCGTCGTCAGTGCGCACACCGACTGGTCTCTGGCGATCATCGACTTCACGCCCGTGAGGCCGGCCACCGGCGTTGGTGTTTCAGGCGTCGGTGTGTTGAGGCCCCAGCACGACACGGTGCCCGCCGCGTGCAGGACGCAGCTGGGTTCGCCGGCGACCACGTGTGTCGCGTCCGTCACGTTGACGACGGGCGCAGGCGGTTCGACCGCTGGTGACGTTGGGAGTGTGCCGCGACCGAGCTGACCGTTGTAGTTCAAGCCCCAGCACAGCACAGGGCCGCCGGTCACCGCGCAGTTGAATGTGTAGGCAAGCGAGAGGTCCGTCGCGCCGGCCACACCATCGACAGGCGTTGGCGTCACACGACCACCAAAGTTGCTGAATCCTGCACCCCACGCGAGCACGCCTCCCGCCGCCGTGCGCGCCGCACTGCGAGACTGTTGCAGGGACAGCTGCGCAACGCCGGTGGCCCCGATCGCTGGCTGCAGGTCCGCAGGATTTGCCGGATCCATGGCACCGTTTCCGATCTGTCCCTGATCGTTGGTGCCGTAGCACTGCACGGCACCGCTGCTCAGCACACAGCCGTGGCTGACCGTCAGCGCGAGCGCCTCGACGTTGTTGCCAAGGCCCGGTACCTCGACCGGTCGCAGCGTCATCTGGCCGGGCACGCCGCCGGCACCGACGAGTGCGCTGCCCCAGCACCGGACCGTACGATTCATGAGCACGGCACACGACGTATGATCGCCAACCGCGAGCGATCGGATCGGGGGCGTGATGCCCGTCATGCCGGATCCGTCGTCATCGTGGCTCGGTAGTTGCTCGATGAAGCAACCGCCGAGCATCGAGACCGCGAGCAGTGACGTGGCATTCATGGCGTCAACTCGAGGCCGAGTGTGAACGACACGTCGTTGAGCCCGCCCTCCTCGAGGCGCTTCTGACCAAGCGCGACCGCGGCGCGAACGCCATAGGCCCAACCATCCTCCTTCGGTTTCGTCGAGAACAGACCGCTCACGCGATGCTCGAGACGACTCTCGCCGCCCCAGAACGGGACGAAGTCGTAACCGAGGTGCGTGCGAAGCCGACCCGCGTCGAAATACGCGCGCCCACCCGCGGACACGACGAGCGCCGCTTCTGCGGTATCGCCCAGCCGCTCGGGCTCGATCCCGAGCTTGATGCCCGTGTGCAGCGCGAGCATCAGGCCTGGCCGGCGCACCACCGCGAGCGCGGTGCCGGTCGTCATCCCCATCCTGATCGGCAGGAAGCTGTCGGGGGTCGCCATGCCATCGATCGATTGCGGCGCGACGTAGCCGAGGTTGACCGCCGCCGTCATGCCGAGGCTGGCTCCGAGCACCGACGTCTCCCCGGGGAAGAATTCGAACCGGCTCCCCAGGTCATACCCACGCTCGGTATAGGGAACGCCGGCAGGCGCCTGCATGCCGCTGATCGGATCAGCGCGCATGCCCAGGAGATCGCCCGAGATGTGCTGAGCCGTGCCGTACACCGAGAGCGCATGAAATGCCTTCTTGGGGTCGCCGAGGTCGTTCTTCGATCCGGCACAGGCGCCGATCGCGAACGAGAGTGCGAGCGCAGTGGCGCGCATCAGAACCTCATTCCGATCTCGGCGCGGTAGCCCATGCCCTTCGAGAGATCGAAGCGATGCAGGTCCTGGCTCGCATAGGCGGTGATGTGAAACCGATCGGTGATGCCGACCTCGGGGCCGAGTCTGATCAACGCAAGCCACGGATTACCAAGGGCGACCATCGCGTGGCCGCGCGCACCGACGACAACCGGCCCTTGCTGATAGAGCCGGCGCCGATAGTCATAGGTGGCACCGAACCACCACCGCGAGAACTCCATCGGCGTATCCGTCGCCGCGACATAGTTGCGATTCGTCGACAGATGCCCGCCGCTGAGCCCGTAGTGCTTCACGCCCAGCTCGTACATCGACGAGGACATGGTGACGTCGAACGACATCCCGTCCATCTCGCTGCCGAGCGAGTCGTGGTAGCCGTTGATCTCGAGTGAGAACGGCAGCTCCGCGGCGCCCTTGGTCACGTTCTCGATGTACTCGGCACGCGCCTTCTCCTCGGCGACACGGTTGACGTAGACGTTGCCGCGCGAGTCTGTCCGGGTTGCGGACAGAGGCCGGCTGAGGCCATTGCCGAGTGCGAGGATCATCACGAGCGTGTTGATCATCAGGCCGCGTCCCTCGAACAGCCGCAGACCTCCGAGCCCGACCGCGGTCTTGCCGTCGTGCGATGCCCATGGCGCGCTCTCGCGACCGTAATCGATGTCGTAGAACGAGCCACGGTAGGCCGTGTATCCGAGCGTGGGCTTGGAGCGGCGCACCTCGGGCGCAGGTGGCGGTGTGGGCTCCGGCGGTGGTTGCGCTGGCGGCGGCGGCTCGACGGGCGGCGGCGTCGGCTCGACCGGCGGCGGGACGACTACCGGCTCCACCGGCGGTGGCGGTACCAGATCAACAGGAGCCGGAGCGGGCTCGACGTTTGACCCCCCAGCGTCCGGTGGAGCCACCGGCTCGTCTGCGCGAGAGACCCGTGGCGCCATCAACGACAGCACCATCAACGCGACCGTCACCACCGAACCGCTGCTCGACATCAAACCAGCCACCTTACGCCGACTCACCGCTTATGGCTGGGGTGTGGGTACAGCATCGGGGGCAGGAGCTGCGTCGGGTGCAGCTTCAGGTGCAGCCGGTTGCGGGGGCGGCGCCGGTGCCACCGCTGGCGTCACTGGTGGTGCGGCCGGGGGCGATTCAGGCGCGCTGATCACGGCCTTGGTTGCCGTGGTCAGGCGCAACGTGAACGCGTGGCACTGATGCTTGAACATGTCGTCGCAGTGCACGCCCATACCCTCTGCGGTCTGCAGGTACATCACGGTATCGCCGCCGCACGTCACGTAGAGGAATGCGTACTGCGATGACGAGTTTCGGCGAGTCGTACAGCCCATCGCGGCGGCGCCACTCTCGAGTAGCCCGGTGATGTCGCGATTCCCCTCGAGCGGGATGTAGTAGGTCGTGTCCGGTCGCACGTCCCCGAACGTGTACGACACCGCGAGCCTGAACGTCGCTCCGCTGCCGTTGACCGTTCCGCCGGGAATGCTCTGCGAGAAGTACGTCGGTCCGGCGAACGCATGCAGCCCGATCTTCCAGGTCAGGAAGTAGGAGACGTCGAGCCCCGCGAACGCGCTGCCGCCGTCACTGTTGCTCTGGCTCATGCCGTTGAGCTCCGACGAGCCGGTCCCCCGTGCGAACCCGAGCCCGAGGCGGACGCGAGCGCGATCGCTCAAGCTGAACACGTTGAAGTCGAACCGCGAGCTCGACGTCCCGAGGCTTCCACTGCCTCCCTCGAAGGTCGTGGTGTCGGACGCATAGCCGACCGCGAAACGCATGCGCGTCGAGGAGAACTCGGCGCCGATGTTGAAGCCGATGCTCGTGGCCCCCGTGTTCGTCGTTGTTTCGATCGCGGCGGAGGGGAGAGTCGTGGCCGCGATCTCGGCGTAGACGCCAAAGCAGCCGGCGAGAAACGGTAGGGACAGCGAGATGTAGCGCACTGCTCGGCACGATAGAGAGATTCGGCACCCGGGGGTATCGCATGGTCATGCGAGGGCGCTCGACTACGCGCGCGGTAGCGAGATGTGAACGTTGGTGCCTGCGCCAGACGGCGTGCGCTTGAACGTGCCGCCCAGCTCGGCGACGCGTTCGGCCATGAGCGCATCACGCGCTGTTTCCGAGGCACCGCCCACGGAATCAGCCGTGACCTCGAGCGAGATCGAGGCGCCGCTCGCGACGAGTCGCACCCCGACTCGCCGCGCATCACCTTGGCGGGCCGCGCGAAGCGCATCCTGGAACGCGCGGACGAAGGTGACTCGGGTCGCGCCACCAAGCGCCCGACCGCCAGCGTCCTCGACGGAGACCACGATCTCGATCGCGGTTCCTTCGGTTGCACGGCGTCCTGCCTGTCGCAGCGTATCGGCGAGGCCTGCGGTGTCGGAGGCAGCAGGTGCCATCGCGCCGAGCATGCCGCGTAGCTCGCCGAGCCCGTCCCGTGCCGCTTCGCGCACCATGGCTGCAAGCCCCGCGAGCTGATCGCGATGCGTGATGTGCTCGTCGATGAGGTCGGCGTACATGGCAACGACTGCGAGCGTCGAGCCGACCGATTCACTGAGGTCTCGCATCAGGCGCTGTCGGTCCCGGGCCGCCAGCCGTGTGCGCAAGTCGGCGAGCTGGGTCTCCTGCTCCGCGCGAAGCTGTCGCCATCGCACGCTCATGGTGGCGAGCCGGTCATAGCCAACGCCACATAGGGCCGCACAAACGATCGGCGCTGCGATGCCCCAGTCCGTGCCGAGCGAGTCCGTGAGCACCACCAGCGCGAGCAGCGGTGACAACACGTGCACCAGCAGGAATGTGATGCATGGCTCGCGCTCCTGCATCGCGCCGTTCGCGCACGCGTAGACCACGGGCAGCATCCACAGCGGCGTCCTCGGATCGCCGGTCGCGAGCGGAATCGCGACGGCAACACCGGCATTCACGATGAGGTTGCCCGCCATGAGGATGTGGCTGCGCCACCGGCTCGCCGGCGCTGGTGCGATGACGTACACACTGACCAGGTGCCATGCCACGTGCGCACCGATCAGCATCATCACGTGCGTTGCCGCAATCCCGGTCGCGCGAACGACGGCGGGCAGGCAAAGGATCGTCGTGAGCACGCCGACCGCGAGGAGATGCGCTGGCGCCGCGCGAGCATTGCCCAGATCGGAGACATCGTCGCGGTACGACGGCCACCACACATAGCCCGCGCTCATGCGCTGCCTGCACTGACTGGAAGCGTGACGACGATCCGCGCTCCACCGGCGGGAGAGGTCGTCAGCGTGAAGCCTCCGCCGAGCTCGGCGACGCGTGCACGCATGCCGCTGAGACCAGAACCGGGGCCTGTCTCCGACGGAACGAACCCGATCCCATCGTCGGAGATCGTGATCGTCGTCTCGCTCGCATCAGCCGTCAGCGAGACGCCCACGTGCCGGGCCGCCCCGTGTTGCAGCGCATTGTGAAGCGACTCCTGGAACACGCGCAGCAGCGCGAGCCGCACGGCACCGGTGATCTCGGTGGCGCCGCCTTGCAGCACGCTCACATCGATCGTCGAGCGGCTCGACATCGCAGCGCGGTTGGCCGTCTCGATCAGCGCGGCGGCCACGACGTCAAGACTCGCGGACGCGGGGACGATACCGCCGAGCAGTGCGTCGAGCTCCGCGCCACCCTCACGTGATGCGTCGCGAACCATCGCCGTGATCGAGCGCAGCTCGTCGGGGTTGTCGAGATGGAGATCGATCAGATCGCCGAACAAGCCGACGACTGCCAGGCTCGAGCCAACCGAGTCATGGAGCTCGCGTGCAAGGCGGGCGCGATCCTCCTCCTCGAGGCGTGCGCGAAGTTCGGCGAGAACTTCGTCGCGAGCGCGTCGCGACTCACGCCAGTGGGCGCCGAGCTGTGCGAGGTGGTTGTAGCCAACAGCCGAGGCAGCGCTGCACAGCGCCGGCGCCGCGATGCTCCACCCCGGATCGCTGCCCCGCAGCAACAGGAACGGGATCGCGAGCAGTGGCATCACCACATGAGCAGCGAGGACACCGATCGAAGCATCGAGCTCCTGTATCCCGCCGGTGAAGCAGGCGTACATCACTGGAAGCATCCAGAGCGGCGTCTCTGGATCGGCGCCGAGCGCCGGAAACGCGACGCAGATGAATGTGTTGATTGCGATCGATCCGCCAAATGTGAAGTGAAACCGTGCCGGCGTGGCCACGACGCTCTTACGCAGCGCGACCATGACAACGAGCGTCCACACCAGATGCACCGTGTTGATCGCGATCACGGCGGACACTGCGAGCCCGGTCGCGCGCACGACAGGTGGAATGCACAGCGCGGCCGTGACCACGGCGACGAACACGAAATGCCGTGCGAAGCCTGCGGGATCGGCGACCTCGAGAACCGTCGGCTGTACCGAGGGCCACCAGCGGTAGGTTCGCGCGGCCACTCAGCCCAGCAACCCGAGGCGAAGCGCCTCGAGCACCGCTTCTGTCTTCGACGACACCTGAAGCTTGTCGTAGACCGACCGGATGTACGTTCGGATCGTGTTGGTCGAGACGCCCAGCCGGTTGCCGACCTCTTCATAGCTGAGACCGCCGCGCAGCCCGTCGATGACCTCGATCTCGCGTCCGGTCAACGTTCCGCGCGACTCGCTGCCGGGAACGACCGGCGCGTGGCCGCGGATCTGCTGAAGCACCAGCGACGCAACACCGGCGGACATCGGCAGCTCGCCGCGAAGGAGCTCGTCGAGCGCGAGCCGCAGTCGACCCAGATCTTCTTTGAACAGATACCCACGCGCACCCGCGCGCAACGCGGCGAGGACGCGCGCCTCGGCCGTCGCGATCGTGAGCACGAGGATCGGCAGCGCTGGGTCGGCGACCGAAAGTGCGGCGACGACATCGATGCCGTCGCCGTCGGGAAGCCCCAGATCGATGATGGCTACTTGCGGTCGAAACGCTGCCGTAAGCGCCGCCACCTCGCATGCGCGATGCACGATGCGCACGTCGAAGTCGACCGCGAGGAGCGGACTCGCCATTGCGCACAGTCTCCGGTCGTCATCGACCAGGAGGAGCCGTACCCGAGCACTGCCACCTGCCACGACACAATATACCCCGGCTATCGCGTACGCTCGCACGATGCCCGCGGATTCATGGCGCCTTGTTGGAGAGCTACTCGACCTGACGGACGGCTACACCAAGTTCGTCGTCGGTGACATCGACCTCGTCGCGCGCTGGAGCGCGCAACCTTGCAGTGGCGTGGTGACGATCCCCGGCGATGACGGCGGCAACGTCATCTCGCCCGACAATTCAGGCTGGGCGCCGGCGATCCTGCAGCGCGGCGATGAGCTGGTGCTGGTGGCGAAAGAACACAACCGCACCCGGCCCAAGGTCGAGTTCCGCAACAAGAAGCATCTCGAGTGGGCGATGAACCTCGACTTCGTCAAGACAGACAGCCATCGCGTGCCGGTGCGGTCGGGACTCCTCGCGTTCGCGGCGGCGCGGCCCGGCGTGGTGGCCGAGCATCGCGCAGCCATCAAGAAGCCACCCGCCAGGCCCAAGCAGCTCGACGACAAGCTCCTCGTCGTGAAGGCGACGGCGGACAGCTACGAGATCGCGACCCTCGCTCCGCAGAAGAACATGGTCGGCACCTGGCACCGGTGGCTGGTGACGCCGCGCTAACGCCAGGCGCCGTGCAGCGTGAACGGAATTGGCTGATCGAACCAGACGCGCGCGAGCGGCCGCAGATCCGTGGCACGCAAGACCGCGACATGCGATGCGCGCTCCGGCGGCGAATAGACCAGCGAGAGCAGCCAGCCGCCGTCCGGGCACGGCACGTGGATCGGCTCGCTCGGAACCTCGGACGGGCCGAGCTCGCGCACGAGCATTGAACCATCGGCGACGCGAACGATGCGGTCGCAGCGCTCGGATGCTTGGCCGCGACCGAGAGCGTAGACGGCATCGCTTGTCGCGTGCGGGAACTCGAGCACGGCATCGGCGAGCGGCACCACGCGCAGCGACGTTCCAGAGATCGTCGCGCGTACGAGCTGGCCGCCGATCCGGGCGATCGACTCGTTGCTCGCGAAGTCGGGATAGCGCACGAAGTCGACGACGAGGCCGTCGCCGGACTCACGCGCGGAAGCGAAGTGCCACTGGTAGAACGCGTCGACGGTGAAGCGCGTGATGCTCGCCGGCGCATCGAGCGGGATGATCAGCACCTCGGTGCCATGATGCGGCTGCCACTGGAGCGCGTCGCTATACGACGCGAGCCCGGTCGCGAACGTGCGCAGATCGAGGCGCAGCGGCGGCGCGAAGAACACGAGGTGGCGCTCGGTCACTGCGAAGTCGTGGATCATCGTCGCGCCCGCGAGCGCGTGCGTGGCGATGAGGCGCGCGCGGCCCTCGCGCAGCTCGTAGAGCGCGAGCTCGGTCGTGCGACCGTAGTGAACGCCGAAGTTGTGGAGCACGTCGGGCCGACCCGGGGCGGCATGCGGATGCGCGGAGAAGCCGTGACGCAGGCTCGGCTCGTCGAGGTCAGTCTCACCGAGCGTGGCGAGATCCGGATCGAGCTCGATCGGTGCGCCCGCCTCGTGCAGCGCGAACAGCCGATTGCTCCACGGCAGCACGTTGATGTTCGCGGCGTGCTTGGGCTTCGGGAACGGACGCGCTGGTCCCGGTGGCAGCGTGCCGTAGGCCGGGAACAGCGCCTTGCCGGCGGCGCGCTCGGCGATGAGGCCAGGGGTGTCGACGATCCGCACCGCGCCCTCGACACGCCCCTCATCGAAGCGGATCGCGGTGACCGCACCATCACCGTCGAAGTCATGTCGATAGCGATGCCCGAAGCACTCGGTCCGCGCAGGCCCGCACCGATAGAGCGTGCCGCGCAGTCCTGCCGGCAGCTCGCCCTCGACGCGTAGAGCTTCGAAGCCGTGCTCGCGCGCCAGGTCGCCGGGCTCGCTCATCGCGTGGCCCTCGCGACCTCAGCCGTGATCCATTCGCGCAGGATTCGATCGTTCTCGCCGAGTGCGAGGCCGGCCGCCTGGGTCTTGGTCGTGAGATCGATCGCCTCGTTGATGTCGAGCTGACCTCTGCGCGTGCCATCGACGACGACGTAGAACTTCTTCTCGGCGCGGTCACCGATGATGCAGCCCCAGTGCGCGCCACCCGCGTCGAACACCACGGTGCCATCGAGGACAATGTCGAACGTGTGCTCGCGCCCATCGACCGTGACCACGATGCTCGCACCCCGCTGGGCGACCTGGGCTGCCTTGCCCCCACGCGACGCGAGCACGAGATCGATGATCGCGGTCTCGCGCTTGTGCTCGACACCATCGATCACCGCGATGTCGCGATCCGAGAGCCGGCCCACGTACCCCCAGTGGTTACCGTCGGCGCTGTGAGCGGTCTTGCGGATGTCGTCGAACACGGGCCCTTCGACACCGGCGCGGACCATGAAGAACTGGAAGTCGCGCTGCGCGACGAAGCTCGGCTGCGCATGCCCGTGCGGAAACACCAGCGTCGCCGGCCGTACCCCGGTGTACGAGGCGCCGTCGACGCCGTCGACCACGACGCGCGTGTCACCTTGGGCGCGCCTCGCGACGTACGCGACATGGCCACCGTCGCTCGAGAACGAGATCCCGCGCGCGAGATCCCACGCGGGGCCGGCGACACCATCGACCACCGCGTGCCACCTATCGCGATCACGGGCGATGTAGCCGCTGCGCCCGTTCGGCGCGATGGCGAACGACTCGATCGCCGAGTAGCCCGCGCTCGTCACGCCATCGACGACCGCGAAGGCTCGATCGCCGCGACGCCCGAGATAGCCGACGTGTGCGCCGCCCTCGCTGAACGAGAGATCGGCGACACCGTCGAAGCGCGGGCCAACCGCGCCGTCGACGATCGCGTGATAGCCGGTGCCGCGTGCACCCACGTACGCGAAGCGTGCGCCACCGAAGCGCAGTGAATCGCCGAGCAGCTCATCGAACGCGGGCCCGGCCTTACCGTCGACGACCACGTGCCAGCTTCGGCCGCGCTGTGCCGCGTAAGCGACGTGCGCGCTGTCCGCGCTGTAGCTGAGCGACGCGATGCCATCGAACGGCGGCCCCTCGCGCCCATCGACGATCACGCGCCAGTGTTTCCCGCGCCGCGCGGCATAGGCGAGGTGCCGGCTGTCGGCCGAGAAGGCGAGCGCGCCGATCGCGATGCCATCGTAGGTGCGGCCGCGCTTGCCGTCGAGCACGATGTACTGGCCGTGGTGCTCGACGACGCGGATGTCGCGCACACGGTCGGGGCTCTTGCCGTGCCACACGAGCTTGGGGCCGCACGCGGTCGCGAGCACGAGCACGAGCGCGGCGAGCTTCATCGCGCGAGCTCACGGATGTCGTCGGGCGTCTCGATGCCGATCACGTTCGCGCCCGCGCCGTGGCACTTCTGCACGAGACTGCGCAGCAGCTTGCTCGGGCCGAGCACGATGTACTCGGTCACGCCCACCGACGCGAGCGTGGCGAGCGTCCGCACCCACCGCACCGGTCGCACGAGCTGGCCTGCCAGCAGCTCCGCGACATCGGCATCCCGCGGCGTGACCTCGCCGGTGCGATTGCACACGACCTGCACGCCGCCCAAAGCCCTCACCTGCCCCACCGCGTCGCGCACGTCGGCGACGGCGCCGGTCATCGCTGGCGAGTGCCACGCGCCCGCGACCGGCAGGCGCGTGACGGCCGTGCGCGATGCGATCGCGTTCAGCGCGTCTCGGTCACCGCTGATCGTCCACTCGGTTGCCGCATTGTGCGCTGCGATCACCACCGACCCGTCCCGCACGAGCTCGCGGACCGCGGCCTCGTCGTACCCCGCGATCGCGATCATGCCGCCCGGGTGCAGCGCCGCTTCGCGTTCCATCGCCGCACCGCGCCGCGCCGCGATCGTGACGGCGGTCGTCGCGTCGAACGCACCGGCCACGGACCATGCGGCGAGCTCGCCGAGCGAATGGCCGGCGACGAAGGCAGGGACGATGCCGCGCTCCGCCAGCGCAGCGGCCACGCCGAGGCCAACGGCGGTGAGCAGCGGCTGGATCACGCTCGTCCGCGCGAACGCAGGTCCGCCGGCTGCGAGCACCTGTTCGGCGTCGACACCGGCCGCCTCACCCGCACGCCGCAGGAGCGCGGCTGCATCCGCACGCGCCGCCGCGAGCGCGAGTCCCATCCGCGGCAGCTCGGTGCCCTGGCCGCCGAACAGAAACGCACGCGTCACAGGCTCAGGCCCCCATCGACGGCGATCGCCTGACCGATCACGTAGCTCGCATCGTCGGACGCGAGGAACAGCACGACCCGCGCCACCTCGTCAGCGGTACCGACTCGCTGCATCGGCGTGGTTGCGATGCGCTCCTCGAGCTTTCGCCGATCCATGCGCGCTGCCATCCCGGTCGCGAGGTAGCCAGGCACGACCGCGTTCACGCGAATGCCGCGCGGCGCGAGCTCGGCCGCGAGCGTGCGCGTCAGTGCGAGCAATCCACCCTTGGCCGCGGAGTAGCTGGCCTGACCGGGACTCGCGCGCAGGCCGGCGACGGAAGCGATGTTCACGATCACGCCCTTCCCGGCCGCGATCATCGGCTTGACCGCGGCCCGCGAGCATACGAAGGCGCCGCGCAGGTTCACGTCGACGACCTGGTCGAAATCATCGTCAGACATCAGCGGCACGAAGTTGTCGCGTGCCACGCCCGCGTTGTTGACGAGCACGTCGATCGCGCCGAGCTCGGCGCGAATACGTTCGAACGCGGCGGTCGTGGCCGCTGTATCGCTGACGTCGAACGGAACCGCGATCGCCGTCGCGCCCGCCGCCTTCAGCTCCTCGAGCGCCGCCTGCGCATCACGCTCGCGCGAGCGATAGCCGATCGCGACCCGCGCGCCTTCGGTCGCGAATGCGAGCGCGAGGGCGCGACCGAGACCTCGCGAAGCCCCGGTCACGACGACGACGCGCTCGGAGAATCGCATCATCCCTTCGTGGGCGCGACCGGCGGGTACTGGACCTCGTGGCGCGTGTGATAGCTGTGCAGCTGTGGGTTGATGAACAGGCTGCGATTGTTGAGCGCCGGGGCGGCGAGCGTCTCGATCGCGACGGCGGCTCCGTGCACGATGGTGTACGCGCGGATGCCGGGATGCGAGTACGCGCGGTCGACGAGCGCGGTCGCCACCCAGTCACCGCGCACCGGCGAGTAGCCCGCGTTGACGACGGTGCCGATCGCGGTATCGCGATACATCACGCGGTCGCCGATCGCGACCTCACCCGCCGCTGCGCACAGCAGCAGCCGCTGCGCGACTCGGCCGCGACGCTCCGCGAGCGCCGTCGACCCGGTGAACGTCTTTTTCTTCGAGATCCGCCACTGCAGCTGCAGCTCGATCGGCGTGGCGTCGGCCAGGCCCTCGCGCCGGATGTTGAAGTACCAGTTCTCGAGCGCACACTGATCGAGTGCGGCCAGGTCACCTTCGACGATGTCGAACGGGCCGCCGCGTTCGAGCAGCGTCGCGCGCAGCGCCTCGACCCGCTCGTTCGGCACCAGCAGGTAGTAGCCGAACTCGCCGGTCTTGCCGGCGCGAAACGCGGTGAGCTCCTCGCTGCGGAAGAACGTCATGTACGGCTGGCCGATCACCTCGGGCCCGGCGAGCTCCGCGAACACCTCCCACGCATACGGTCCATCGAGCGACACGATGCGGTTGGTGGCGAGCAGGTCGCTGACCTCCACCGGCGCGGTCGCCACGCCGCGCACGAGCTCGCCGAGCACGTCGGCGGAGATGCCCTCGGCGAGCAGCAGGATGTCCTCATCGTCGGCGCACACGTAGAGGTCGGCGGCGGGCCGGCCGTCGGGACGCAACAGCAGCGTGTGCAGCATCTGGCCGTCGCGCAGGAACAGCTCGCGCGGGCACAGCTGGTCGACGGCCTTGAACGCGCCCGCACCGCTGACGCGCACCGCGCTCACGTGATCGAGCAGCGTGAACGCAGCGGATGTCCGCATCGCGAGGGCGGCGTTCACGCGTTACCTCCGGCCTCGACGACCAGGTTCACGAGCGAGTTGAGCGTGCGCATCTTCGCCGGCGACGGACCGCCCTCGGCAATATCGACTCCGAACTCGGTCTCCATGCACACCACCACCTCGATCGCATCGAGCGAGTCGAGCCCGAGCCCGTTACCGAACAGCGGCGTGTCGCCATCGAGCTCGTCGGCGGTCTGTGCGAGACGCAGCTGGCGGATCAGCGCGGTGCGCAGACGATCGAGGATGCGCTCGCGCGTCGCGATCAAGGTAGACAGCTCAGGATCCATGGCGTGACTCCAGGGTGGTGAGAACGAGCGCGCAGGTCATCGCCGAGCCGCCGGTGCTCGCGACCACGGCAGTCTTGATGTCGCCGCGCCGCAGGCCGCGCACGGCATCGAGGAACGCTGACGGCGATGCGCCCGCTCCCTCGTCGAACTGGACCTCGACGCTGCGGCGCTCGATGCCGGCAGCCGCGAGCGCCTGGTCCATGGCCTCATCGCCACGGCCCGCACCGGCAAGCCCGGTGCCCGCGATGCGAATCGAACCACGTCGCGCGAGCACCACGCATGCCGCCGCGTCGCGCATCGTGGCTTGCACCTCCGCGGGCTCTTCGCGATCGACCTCATCGAAGCCGCCTGCGACGAGCACGTCGGCGTCGTCCCGCGTCGCGAGCAGGTGCACGGCGTAGACAAGCGCCGCGAGCCCGCTGCCGTCGGCGGTATCGATCGTGCTGCCTGGCCCCTTGAGACCGAGGAGCTTGGAGCATGCACCCGCCGGCGCGTTGAGCACCATGCGCGCGAACGCGGCGACCGAGAGCTGTGCGAAGCCGCGCTGGTCGATGCTCGCGCGAAACTCGGCGGCGGTCTCCGGCGACACCGCCGCTGCGCCGACGATCAGCCCCGCACGCTCATGCTCGCCCTTGCGCAGCCGCAGGCCTGCATCGGTGAGCGCGAGTGCCGCTGCCGCGGTCAACAAGCGCGTCGACGGATCCATCCGGCGCGACGACGCCGTCGGCACGATCGACTCGAGCGCGAACGGCTCTGCACCGACCTCGCCGATGCCGGTCACGAAGACGGCGCGCCGCAGCCGCGGCGGCGCATCCGGTAGCGCGGGATCGGTGATCACCACGGCCGCATTCGCGCCGCCGAATGCCGAGCTGGTGCACACCGCGCGCGCGATCCGTCCGGCGCGCGGCATCGGCTGTCCGACCGGGTCGCGTGGACCGTGCGCACGTGCGCGCGTGAACTGCATCGTCTGCGGGATCACGCCCTCGCGCATCGCGACCACCGTGGTCAGCAGCTCGAGCACCCCCGCCGCGCCCTGCGCGTGACCGAGCATTGCCTTGCTCGAGCTCACCGCCACCGGGTGCTCGCCGAACACGCGAACCAGCGCCCGCGTCTCCGCCGGATCGTTGGCCTGCGTGCCGGTGCCGTGCGCGTTGACGTACGCGATGTCGCGTGGCTCCACCCCCGCACTCGCGAGTGCGCCGTGAATCGCACGCGCGACGCCGCTTCCCGTCGGGTCTGGTGATGTCTCGTGAAACGCATCCGCCGATAGCCCGTATCCGGCGAACGCGACGTGCGCCGTGGCGGCGCGTGCCGTCGCATCCGCCCGCCGCTCGAGCACCACGAAGCCGGCGCCTTCGCCGAGCGTGGTGCCGAAGGGCTCGGAGAACGGCGCGCACTTCTGCGTCGACAGCACGCCGATCGCGTTGAACCCGGCGTAGATCTCGGGCGTCAGCACGTCGGTGCCACCTGCGATCGCGACGTCGACGACGCCGGCATCCAGCAGATCCATCGCGAGGCCGATCGCGTTTGTCGACGACGTACACGCGGTCGAGACCGTGATGTGCGGACCTGTAACGCCGAGCGCCGCACCGATGCGGGCGGTCACCTCGTCGAGTGGCGTCGGATCGTGCAGCTCGTCGCCGATGCTGGTGCCGACCACGAGCGCGATGCGATGCAGGGGCACCGCGCCGCGATCGAGACCCGCGTGAAGCCACGCCTCGCGCGCCGCGGTGATCCCCATTTCGATCGATAGACCGCGATGCACGGGCCGCGGCCCATCGAGCCCGGGGACGAGCCCACCGAGCATGTTCGTGATGCCGTCGATCGCGAATCGGCGGACCGGTGCGATGCCATCGCGACCGCTGGCCAGCGCCTCCCACAGCGCGCCGCGCCCGCTGCCGACGGCAGAGACGGCGCCCAAGCCTGTCGCGACGACCGGCAATGTCAGCCGTTGGCCATCGCCGAACCGACGAGGACCACGATCAGACCGCCCACAAGCAGGCCTGCGCCGAGCGTCAGCCCAAAGACGCCGATGCCGCTCTCGACCACCGCGAGGCTGAGCAGCCCGGTGATGAGACCGATGCCAAGCATCCAGCCACCCGTCCCGATCACCTTGCTGCGCGCCAGCCGGTTCGCCATCGACGCGTCCGACGCGCAGTCCACCGCGGGCCCGCGTTGGTTCATCATCGTGGCGGCGCGCTGGCGCATCATCTCCTTGCAGTTCTGGACCCCGCGGTCCCCGAGGAAGCGCGTGCGGTACGTGTTGGGATCGAGCTCCGCGATCCGCCGCCCCATGAAGTCGACCGCCTCGCACTGGCCCCGCTGTGCCGCGAACAGCACGTTCATCATCAGCACCTCGACCTCCTGCGCGGGATCGATCGGGCCCGGCGGCATCAGCGGTGCGGCCTGCGGGGCGGGGCCTGCTGGCATGCCACCGCCGCCACCACCCGGCGGGCCACCATTCGGATCGTCGGCGAGCATCAGTGCGAGACGATGCTGGTGCTTCCAGTATGCGTCCTGACCGATCTGCGCGGCGATGCGGCGCTGGAGCTCGACCTTCGAGCCGACAAGCTCCGTGGTCTTCTGCACCTTGGTCACGTACTCGTCGATCACGACCGCGGGCTGGTTCTGCATGCGGAAGCCGACCTGCTGGAAGATCGACCGCATCTGAAACCGGCGGCGCAACGGCATGTCGAGCACGCCCATGCCCTGATCGAACACCTGGCTCATCGCCTCGGCGCCGGTGCTCTCTCGCTGCAACGCCGCGCGAACGAATTCACGATGGTCCTCGTCGAGGGTCGACATGCGATCGGTCATGCCGAAGATCGCCTCGTCCATCTCCGGCAGCTGCTTGATCACGCGCTCCTGCACCATCGGGTGCATGCGCTCTTCGTCGGACATGCTGCGAAACGTGGCGGCCGTATAGAGCGAGCGCATCGACATGCGACTGAGGGCGCGGTCGTGCTCGGTGTACCGCGCATCCGTGTTGGTGCGTCGCGTGAAGTCGTCGAGCATGTCGTAGCGCGACACGCGCTCGAGGTTCTCGTCGAGGGTCGCGAGCACCTGGGACGCCTCGGCGTCTGACGCGTGACGCGGCACCATCCTCGGCAAGCACCCGGTGCCGCCACCCAGTGTCATCCCGAGCCCGAACAAACCACCCATCTGCAACAGGTCACGACGTTCCATGCATATCTCCCTTGAGCCGAGCCATCACATCACCCGCAGTCCGTAACGGTACATCGACGAGCAGACCGATCGAGCGAACGACCCGGTTCTGCGCGGCGGTGATCGCCGCGGCACTGGCCTGCGTCGATCGAAACAAGTTGACCGGATGGCGCACGCTGTCGCCCTCCTGCAGCCACAGGTAGAGAACCTTGAGCGCGTCGCGGCGCTCGACATCGGCCTGGGCCGACGCATCGAGCCGCTTGCGTGCGAACGTGAAGAAGCTCGCTGCGTGGCGAGCCTCGTCGCTGGCGAGGCGCTGCGCGATCATCGACAACACGGGCTCGGGGCTGCGCTCGGCGAGGCTCATGTACCGCGACGACGCGACCATCTCCGAGATGATGTTGCTCGTCAGCGTCGCCATCCGGGACTTCATGAACGGCGACGTCACGCGGGCGCGCCGCATCAGCTCGGCATCTTGCTGCTCGCCGAGCGCACCGAGCCACCGCACGAGGACGTACGGGTGCTTCGTCTCCTCGTAGAACCACACCGCGATCCAGTTCGTGAAGTCGACGTCGTCGGCGAAGTCCTGGAGGAACCGCTGTGTCGCCGAGAACGTGGTCGCCTCGGACGCTGCGATCTCGCGCACGAGCTGCACGAGCTCCGGCGTCACGCGCTCGCGCTCCACCGTGTGCCACGGGAGCTCCTCGAGCTTCCAGCGCACGCGCTCGGCCTCGCCGAACAGGCCGGTGAACGCTTCCTCGACGCCGGTCACTTCTGCACGCCGATCGCTTGTGACGGGCAGATCAGCAGCGCGGCGGCACAGCGATCGCGCTCGAGCTGCGACTCGGGCTGGCGCAGCAGCGTGACCGGTCCCTCGCGTAGGGTGAAGACGGCCGGCACGAGCGTCGAGCAGGCGGCGCATCGAATGCAGCGCTCCCTGTCGACCGTGACCCCGTCGTGCTCCACGAGGCCGAAGATAACCCACAGACCGCCCGGAACAGCGGTCGAGATCCGGCAGAGCTTGGTACGCCGATGGGGAGCGATCACTCACAGGTCGGGGCGCACCCAGGTTGCGGCGCGGCTGCCTGTGCGGGCCCGTCGGCCAGCTGGAACACGACCTGTCGCTCTTGCTTGTCGCGGAAGCGAGTGCGCATGACCGTGTTGCCGATGCACTGCGCGAATCCGTCGCCGTAGCGCGACGCGATGCTCAGGGGATAGCCGCGCCGATCGAAGGTGATGCGCACCTGCACGTCGGTGGGCAGCCCGAGGTCTATCGCGCACCCCGCGATCGCATTGCGCATGACCTGCCATGGCCCTGGCGGTGGAGACGGCGGGAGCGCCATGATCTCGACCGGGCCGGTGTGGGATGCGCAGGCGGTAGTGAGAACGAGGGCGAGGACGATGGGCTTCACGGCTCAAACGTGGCACCAGGCCGCGTGAACTTGCCGTGATCTCCCCGGTACCCCCGCGTTACAGCGGCTGGTAGAGGCCGCCGCTCTCGGACGCAAGCGACGACAGAAGGCCCATATCCTGATAGCCGAGACCGATCGTGTCGATGCGAACCCCACCGCGCATCGCCTCGCGCGCATCGCGGAGGACGGCATCGGAGTTGCCACCGACGTTGCCGAGTCCATCCGACAGCAGCACGATCCGGCGCGCGTTCATCATGAAGGCGGTGCGCAACGCCGGTGCGAGCGCCGTGCTGCCATACGGTGTGGTCTCGCGCACGAACTCGATCAGCCCACCGCGTGCCTGCTCCTCGAGCGGAACCATCGTCGGCGCAAATGCGTCGAGCTCGCTGTTGAAGAACAGCACGTTCATACGCGTACCGGCGGGCAGCTGCGCGAGCGCGGCGACGAGCTCGGCCTGCGCGATGTCGATCTTGCGTGGCCCGGTGCTGACACCACCGGTTCCTGCCGTCACCTGCGCGGGCGGCGCCGGCGGCGGCTCACCCGGCGGCTGCGGCTCACTGCCCGGCGGCTGCGGCTCACCGGGTCGTCCGGCGGTTCCCTCCGGCGGCGCCACCGGCGGGGGTGGGGTGATCGACGGATCGGCCGGCGGAGGCGGCGGTGCCGTGGTGTCGAACTGCGCGAGCTTGCCGCGCGCCGGGTCGGCCATCGAGCCCGAGACGTCGAGGACGAACACGACGTCCTGCGCGTTCTCGAGGGGAATGCCGAAGAACTCGACGACCTGCGAACCCTGGATCGGAACGATGACCTCGGTCGCCGCCTGCGCGCGAACCTCGACGCGGGTCGTGGTCTTGAATGCGATCCCGACCTGTCCGGGAACCGGCATGCGAACCTGACAAGCCGCACAGACGACCAGCAGTGAGATGAGCGACGATAGACGCATCATGAGCTTCCCCCGGACCCCACTGACGTTACCTGGGTTTGGTCTATTCGCGCAGCGTCTTTGCATCGTGCTGTGTGTGCCGGCGTGTGTGAAGCATCTGCCGCCAGCGCCGCCACCCGAAGCCGTCGCGCCGCGGCTCGAACCGGCTCCGCCCCCGCCTGGCGGTCACGGCCGCCTCGTGCTCGATGTCATCGAGGGTCCCGCGCCGGTGCAGCGGATCCAGATGGCCGCGACGCAACAGACGAACGAGCGCGGTCGCGTGAGCTATCGATTCTCCGAGCGGCCCGAAGTGTTCTGCGCGCAAACGCCGTGCGCGGTTGATGTTCCCACCGGCAACGTGCTGCTCGGGTTCCCGGTGATCGGCAAGGATTCGCTCGAGGTCGAGCTCGTTCACGTCGGTCCCGATCCGTCGGTGTACCGGCGCTCGCTCAGCATCTACGAGGACAACACCGGCGGCACGCGGCTGTTCGGCATCCTCGCGACGTCGATCGGCGGTGCATCACTGATCACCGGCGCCGCGCTGCTGCCGATCGGCCTGTCGAAGGACAACAACGGGCTCACCGTGGCCGGTGGGATCTCGCTGGGCGTCGGCGCGATCCTCACGGCACTCGGCATCTGGGCGATCAACGCGGACGCGCCGACGTTCCGACCTGGCGCGTCGAACCACTTTCCGCTCGCGCCGACTCCGTAGTGATCAGACGTCACATCGCGCGGATCGCGCTGCTGGTGACGCTGGTCGCCTGCACGATCGCGCTCGCCGTCGGGCGCAGCGAGCAGGATGAAGCGCTCGCGCTGCCGCACGGCGACGCCACTTACTATTACGTGTACCTGCCGTCGGTGTGGCTCGACGGCGATGTCGACTTCGAGAACCAGTACGCGATCACCGGCGATCCGTGGCAACAGCGACCGACGGTGACGGGCCGCGCCGGCAATGTGTTCGGCATCGGACCGGCCGTATTCGCATCGCCGCTGTTTCTGATCGGGCACGGTGTCGCGAGCCTCAGCGGCGGTCGCAGCGATGGCTTCTCGATGCTCGCGTTCGCGCTCGCAGCGTGGGCGTCGGTCCTCGCATCGATCGGCGCACTGTGGTTCGCCTACCGGCTGATCGCACGACGCCTCGCCGACGAGCACGCCGCACTCGCAGCCGCGCTCCTCGCGTTCGCCGGCGGGCCGGTGCTGTTCTATGCGGTACGCCAGCCGGGCATGGCGCATCCGTTTGCGACGCTGTTCGCAGCGTGGCTGATCGACACGTGGGATCGCTCCTACGACCAGCCGCGCACGGCGCGAACGTGGATGCAGCTCGGCGCGCTGTTCGGCTGCATGGTGCTCGCGCGGCCGCAGCTCGTGACGTGGGGCATCTGCCTCGTCGCCGCCGCAGGTGCCGACGTGGTCGCGGGCTTTCGCGCGCGCATGCTGCCGCGGGTGGCGAAGGATCTCGTGCTCGGTGCGCTCGTCGCGATCGTGTGCGTGCTGCCGCAGCTGGTCACGTGGAAGGTGAACTACGGCAGCTGGACCGTGGTCCCGCAAGGCCCGGGCTTCATGCGCTGGGATGCGCCCGCGTGGAGCGAGACCCTGTTCTCGTCCCGCAATGGCCTGCTGCCGTGGTCGCCAATCTACGCGTTCGCGCTTCTCGGACTGTTCGCAGCGGTGCGCCGCCTGCCCCGGCTCGTCGGTGTGATGCTCGTCGGGATCGTGGCACAGGCCGTGGTCAATGGCGCGGCGTGGGACTGGTGGGCCGGTGGCTCGTTCGGTGCGCGACGCTTCGACTCGACGTACATCGCATTCGCGTTCGGCCTCGGTGTCGTGCTCGTGGCTGCGCGCAAGCACGCGGTCACGATGTGGACGTGCGCTGTTGCGTGCGCGTGGCTCGCGATCGCGAACGTGATCATGACCGCGCAGACCACGCCGCATAGCATGCGCCAGAAGGGGGGCGAGGCTGCCGCCGCGGTGTTCGAGGACAAGCTCGGTGCCGTGGGGGCACCGGTCGGGTGGTTGTCGTCGATGACGAACCTGCCTGCGCGCGCCGTGTTCAGCATCAAGCACGACGCGAACCTTGCGGCATACGACCGTGTGGTCGGGGTGCACTGGCTCGCCGAGACCGATCCCGAGCTCAGCACGAAGCCACCGCGCGCGGTCGCCCGCCGCAATGTCGCCGATATCCCGGTCGCGTTTCGCTCGGGATTTCACGACAGCAGCGACACGCTCACCGGTGGCAGCGGTCGCGTGATGATCGGTCTCAATCGCCGTGGTGCCGTGCACGTCGAGCTTCGTGTGAGCGTGCCTGCGCCGGGTACGCTCGGGCTGACCTGGAACGGTGCGTCGGTCGGCGCGCGGAACGCCGGCGCGTTCGAGGACACGCTCACGTTCGACGTGGCCGCGCCCGTTCGCGGCACCAACGAGCTCGGGATCGGTGGCCCGCCGGGCACCCGGATCCTCTGGATCGAGCTGCGCACCGACGACCGGTAGGCGCACCATCAAGATCGCTAACCACGACCTCGGCCGGGTCCACTATATCAGGGCGTTGCGCAGACTCGCTCGCACGAAGCGCTGGCCGCGTGCATCTGCCTGCCACAGTGACGGGCGCCACCCGGCGAGGAACCGGCAGAAGTCGAGGCGCGCGACCGGATAGAGCTCGCGCCACTCGGCCTCGACCGCGTCGACATCGACGGCATCGGTACGGAGTGCGAGCGCGGCGCGCAGGTGGCGAAAGTAGGCATCGAGATGCGGGCGATCGAGGCCGTCGGCCGGCTCGTCGCCGCGCCCGTACAGCAGGTACGCCACGTCCATGACGCCGCAGCCGCGCCCCGTGTACTGGAAGTCGACGGCGGCGAGATCCTTGCCGTCACGCGCGAAGCAGAAGTTCGCGTCCTTCGCGTCGCCGTGGATCGTCGTCTGGTACTGCGCGCCGCTGAGCCGCCGCGCGAGTGTGGGCGCCGCCGTGCGCAGCTCGGCATCCAGGATCGCGGGTAGCTCGTTGCGGCGAGTCTCGAGGTGCCAGTACGTGCCGGCGCCGAACTGTGGATCACGCTCGCCGAGGAACCGCGCGTGGAAGCTGGCGAGCCACGCGAGTACGCCGTCGAGCTGACCGCTGTTGGACTCGTGTGCGCGTGCTGGGTAGCCGGTGGCATCGAGATCCTCGAGCACGAGCACCCACTCGCGGTCGGCGGTATTTGCGCGCGATGCGAGCAGCGCCGCGACCCGGCAGGTCTCATCGCAACGCGGGGCGAGTGTCCGATAGAACGCGCCCTCGTTCTCGAACGAACGTAGCTTGCGCGTGGTCGACGCATCGGCGGCCCCGACGACCGTGCCCGAGGGTGGCCGCGCCCACTTCACGATCGCCGTGCGATGCGGGCCACCATCGAGCTCGATTCGAAACAGCTCGCCGTACCCGCTCCACAGCGACTGGATGCGCTTGGCGTGTTTCGCGCCACGCGCTCCAAGGGCGGTCGCGATCCAGCTCAGGTCAAACTTGCTCATGGTGCGGGAACGCACCAGCGTATCAGAGCCGGCCCGGAGCCGACGCCCAGCGCGGCTACGAGAAGGGCCTAGCGCTTGCGCAGATCATGCTGTACGCGCGCCGCAGCGGCTGGCGCTGGCTTCGCGGTCGACATCGTCGGTGTCGACGAGCTGTGCGAGCGCCGCGAGGCAGACTCCATGAACATCATCGTGGTCATCATGCCGATCGCGATGAGCGGCAGAACGAGCTTCTTGGCGGTGCGCTGGCGGCGTTTCGTGGGCTTCACGCTTGCCTACATGCGCGCGAAACCGGTCGCGAGTCCAATTTCTGGATCGCGACGCGCTTATCTAACTAGAGCTTGCCCGGAAATTCGGGTCGTTCTCGACGAGAAAACTGATCGGGAGGATCGACAAGTCGGTTTGAATCCGTAGCGTGGATCTCAGTGACTCGACGGGAGGTCCAGCATGGGTACTCGACGAAAGGGCGGCAATCGCCAGCCCGAGCTGTTTGCGCGCTCGACGAAGCCAGTGATCGCCATCGAGATGAATCACCGGCTCGTGCG
>JBBQFU010000061.1:0-34474 GCA_038322185.1 Haliangiales bacterium | reverse complement strand
CGCAGCACCACGCCGACACGCTCGATCTCGACGCGACGATCTACGAGATCGTGCAGCGCGCGGCGCCCGAGTCCTCGCCGAATCGTGTCCGCTCGATCTGCGGCGCCTTCATGTTCTCGGGCGACGACATCGACAAGCCGGCCAAGGTCCTCTCCGGTGGTGAGCGCGCACGCGTGGCGCTCGCGAAGCTGTGTGTCGCACCAGGCAATCTCCTGCTGATGGACGAGCCGACCCACCACCTCGACCTCGCATCGTCGGAGAGCCTCGCCAGCTCGCTCGCGACCTTTGACGGGACGCTCGTGTTCGTCAGCCACAACCGGTCACTCATCCGGAAGCTCGCGACCCGGATCTGGAACGTCGAGGACGGGAAGGTCGAGACCTACCCGGGGACCCTGGACGAGTACATGTACTCGCAGACCCAGCGCCGCCTCGCGCTCGCCGAGGGCGAGAAGGTGGGCGGGGGCGGCGGCAAGGCCAAGGGCGCGGTGTCGGTGGCCGCAGCCGCGGCGCCGATCCCGAAGCTGTCCAAGGAGGACGAAAAGGCCCGCAAGCGGCGGGAGGCGGAGACCCGGCAGAAGCGTGCATCCACGCTGGGGCCCCTCGAGAAGACGGTTGCCCAGCTCGAGGAGCGAGTCAGCGTGCTCGAGGCCGAGCAGAAGGTCCGCTCGGCCGAGCTGGCCGATCCCAGCGTCTACGCCGATGCCGCACGCCGAAACAAGCTGCTGGCGGACTACCAGGCCGGGCAGGGCAAGCTCGAAGAGCTCAGCGCCCGCTGGGAAGACGCCATGGCCAGGCTCGAATCCGCGAAGCTCGACCTAGAAAAGCTCGGCAACTAGTTCGATACTTCCAGTGGTGCAGCCCAGCGCGCAGCTGATCGACGGTAAGTACGCGCTCGTGGAGGTCGCCGGCGAAGGCGGCATGGCCACGGTGTACAAGGCCGTGCAAAAGGGCGCCGCCGGCTTTCAGCGCACGGTCGCGATCAAGCACATCAAGCCCGAGTACCGCGCGCTCAAGAACTACGTCGACATGTTCATCGAGGAGGCGCGTGTCGGCAGCGAGCTCGCGCATCCGAACATCGTCCAGGTCCACGACTTCGTGGTCCAAGACAACTCGTACTACCTGGTGATGGAGTGGGTCGAGGGCATCGACCTCGGTCACTTCATTCGCCTGCACCGCGAGCAGGGCATGCACGTCGATTGGCCGCTCGTGGTCGGCATCGGCATCGCCACGCTGCGTGGCCTCGGTGCGGCACACGAGCGCCGGGCGCCGAGCGGCGAGCTCGCCCCGGTGATCCATCGCGATGTCACCCCACACAACATCTTGCTCGGTGTGAACGGCGTCGTGAAGCTCACCGACTTCGGTCTCGCGCGTGCCCGCGATCGCGTCGCGAGCATGACCGCGCCGGGCACCGTGAAGGGCAAGCTCAGCTACCTCGCGCCGGAGGTGTCGTTCGGCAAGGCGAACACGCCGCAGTCGGATCTGTTCGGCGTCGGCAGCGTGATGTGGGAGACGCTCACGGGCGAGCGCATGTTCGACGGCAAGACCGACGTCGAGATCTTCAAGAAGATCCGCGCCTGCCAGATTCCGCCGGTCGGAGATTATCGGCCCGACATTCCGTCGTCGCTCGCCGCGGTGCTCGACGTCGCGCTCGCCGCCGATCCGGCGAATCGATTCGCCTCTGCCACCGCGTTCGCACATGCGCTCTCGCAGGTGATGAAGCAGGCGGTTGGCGTCGATCCGACGAGCGCACTCGGCAACGCGGTGCGCGAGCTCAAGGCCGGTGGCAGGCTCACCGGCGCCGACGCGCTCACGACCGAGCTGGCCGTCGGAGAAGAAGTCGAGCCGGGTGACGACGACAATCCGATCGAGCTGACCCAGCCGAAGTCGAAACCGTCGAGCTAGTCCCTCAGCCCAAATCCCGAGAGCTCGGCTGGGCCCTGCCGGTTCGGTTGGCGGCACGCTCAGCAGCGTAGTGACGTGCGAGGCGTGGATGTCCGCTGCGCTGCGCAGCTTCGATCAGGGTCAGGGACTGCGATGGTCGCCGCCACGCCGGTGTGCACGTTGCCAAATTTACAACTTCCTCGGGATGTGTCCACCCTGCGAGCTGCGAGCTTAGCTCGCGACCTCGACACACTTGACCTGGAACACGATGCGGTCGTCGAGCCGCATCGCGCTCAGCGAGCGTCCCCACACGCAGCCCGTATCGAGCGCGATGTGATGCGCGCCGAGGTCGAGACCGAGCGCAGCCCAGTGACCGAACACCACAGTGTGCGTGGTCCATGCGGCAGCGGGGAACGCGAACCACGGCACGCAGCCGGCCGGTGCGTCGGCAGGCTTTCCGTCGAAGTCTGACTCCACGCGGCCATCGGGCTTGAGGGTCCGCGCGCGCGTGAAGTACGCGAGGATCGCGCGCCAGCGGTCAGCGCCGCCGAGGCGTGCGTCCCAGCGTGGTGTCGGCCCGTGCAGCTGGGTCAGGAACGAGCGCCAGGTCGGAGCCTGCAGCTCGCGCTCGATCTCGGCCGCGCGCGCCTGTGCGTCGTCGATCGTCCACGTCGGGTGCAGGCCGGCGTGCACCATCGCCATGGTGCCTTCGACATGAAGGAGTGGCCGCATGCGCAGCCAGTCGATCAACTGCTCCGCGTCGCGCGCATGGAGCACGTCCTCGAGCGTGTCGCGCTTCTTCTCGGGAGCTGCGCCGGCTGCGCGCGCCAGCAGGTGGATGTCGTGATTGCCGAGCACGCACGTGACCGAGGAGCCGAGCTCGCGGGCCCAGCGCAACACATCGAGCGAGCGCGGCCCGCGATTGACGAGGTCCCCGACGAGCCACAATCGGTCCTGGCCGGGGACGAATGCGATCAATGCGAGCAATCGCTCCAGGCTGCCCATGCAGCCCTGGATGTCGCCGATCACGTACGTCGCCACCTCCTGTTTGTACTACGGGCGGGCTCGCTTGCATCCGTCGCAGCCGCAATGACTCACAGCGCCGCTGCGGTGGCGATCCGCGCCGCTGGTAGCGCCTCGTTCCACACGCCGAGCTCGTCGATCGCGCCCACGAACGGCTCGTTCTTTGTTGTCGTGGAGTCGCTGAGGTTGCCGCCGATGCGCGTGCCGGAGGTGTCGATGGTCGTGATGTTGCCCATCGCATTCGTCGACGTGGCAACGAGCACTCCGTCGCGGTACACGCTCGTGGTCGCACCATCGTACGAACTTGCGACGTGGGTCCAGGTGCCGAGCGAAACCGGCGCTGTATCGTTCGCACCGCCGGTCGTGACCGCAGAGACGGCGAAGCCGAGGTGGCCGGTGTCTAGCACGAAGAGGGCAAATCCTGCGTTGTGGTCGATGATCACGCTGCGATCGTCGACGGGCAGCGTGTCGAGACGCACCCACGCCATCACCGTGACGTGGCTGACTTCGAGGCTGGTCGTGTCTGCGACGAGCATACTGACAGCGGGACCGAACGTGCCCGCCTGGCCGATGTGACCGGGCTCGAGCGACAGCGGCCCGGTGCCATGGTTCCCACGGCCCGAGCTGTCGTCGGTGCCAGTCTCGAAGGAGTAACAGGCGACAAGCGACGCCTCGTCTCCACAACGCGCGGCGGTGACGCCATCTACGCGGGCGTCACCGGCCTCTGCGGCGGGCGGATCGAATGCGATCCGCCCGCACCCCGCGGTGGCCCCTGCGGCGATCGCGATGAGCGCGCGCACGCTCACACCTCGATGCGCGCCGACACGAAGCCCGTCCGAGCGCAGCCGATGCGCACCTCGAGCGTCCCGCCGCCTTTGACCAGATAGTTCGCCCACGCGGCGTTCGTCGTTCCGCGCGTGCCGGGATACGCCGGCAGGTTCGCGCCGGTGTGCAGGCCGTGGCCCCAGCCGTCGAGGTGGCCGAGCAGCTGATGCGCGGTTCCCGGATCGACGAGCTCGCCCTTCGCCGTCGCATACAGCGGCTCGTTGAAGTCGAGCTTCTTCGCGCTCGGCGCACCGTAGCTCGCGAGGTAGCCCTCGTTCGTGACCTGGACCTCGACGCGCACGAGACCGCCGGGCAGCGCGTGACGATCGGTGCGCGTGATGCGAAGGCGCGGCGCGAGCGCTGCGACCCGGCAGAACACGTGCGACTGCGACGAGCACACGGCCGGCAGCTCGTGCGGCGGCGGGTTCCACAGGCCGATGCGCGGATCGATGCCGCCGATCTCGACGTCTCCGAGCTGCGGATGCTTGAACGGCTTCCACCCCGGAAAGATGCGGCCGTCGTTCTCGTCGCGGTCCCACCACGCGAGCTTCACGAGGTCGGCGCGCGATACGCGCTCGTAGTACTGCACGAACTTCGCGGGCCGCTCCATGCCGAGCCGCTTGAACAGGTCCCACAGCTCGATCACGTAGGCGAGCGCACCGCGCTGGTTGTACGCGTAGTCGCTGAGGTCACCGCGCAGCGGTTTGTCGGGCTCGTAGAGGAACTCGTCGTGGCCGTTCACCGTCGGGTAGCCGGTGTGATCGGTCATCCACTGCTCGAGCTGGCGGAAGATCGCGAGATCCTCCTGGTCCATCTTGCTGTCGGGCGCGTGGCCCAGTGGCCGGATCAGCACGCCGCCGAACGTGTGGTAGTCGCACCACGCAAAGATCTCGGGATGCTTGCTCGTGAACTCGACGATGCCGCGCGCCTCGGGCTCGCTCGTCGGGAACGGGCCCGAGCCAACCTGCTCATGACCGGGCGCCCAGAACCACGGGAAGTTGCGGTTGAGATCGATCGGGTTGTCGCCGAGGAAGAACGGCGACGGCACGCGCTTGCCATCCCAGTGCTCGATCGTCCCCTCGGGATAGACCTTGTAGAACGGGCCCTCGTCCTCGATCGTGCGCTCGACGAGCAGGCCAGGGAACTCGCTCGACTCGACGAGCTCGCCACCGGGATCCTTCACGCGCATGGCGAGTGCGGTGCCATCGCCGTCGATGTCACCGATCAGCCAGCGCGGCTGCCCACGCTCGACGCGCGAGTCACGCGGCACGCTGCGCACCGTTCGGCCGGTCTTGATCACCGATTCGGCACCATCGGGCGAGATCCGCGGCAGGACGTAGAACAGCACCTCGCGCATGCGCTCGATCACGGGGCTTGGCAGATCGAGGCCATCCGGCTCGAGGTGTGCGCGCAGTGCATCCTCGGCGATCGCGAGCGCGACGCTCGATCCACACAGCTCCGCCGCGTGCAGATTGCCGTCTGCCCACACGGCCGGCCGGATCCGGTCGGGCTCGGGGCCGATCGTGATGAGCCAGACGTCCCGTCCCTCGGGCGTCGTGGCGAGTGATGTCAGCCGAACGAGCGCCGGGTAGGCTTGTGCCCACGCCTGCAACTGCGCGTTCAGCTGGGTGTCATCGAGGTAGGACTGCCTGAAACCCTTGGACAGATCTGCGAGAGACGCTGGCATCGGTGACGGAGATTACACCTGGAATTTCTACGGCTGCCAAACGTCTACTCCGAACACATACTAGGTGGATGCCGATGCTGACGTTTGACTCCCTCCCGCAAGCTCGCGTTGTTCGCAAGGGCGGTCAACTGTTCGCGCCGCCGCCCGCACCGCGCGTGGAGCCGGAGCCGAGCGCGCTGCGCGAAGGCATTCACAACGCGCTCGCGGTGATGATCGGCCTGTGGCCGCTGACCGCGATCGTGTTGCTGTGCACCGGCCTCGTGATCATGGCCGGCAACAACGGGGCACCGTAGTCACAGACAGCCCTTCGCGAGCGGCAGGTCCTCGCACACGTCTCGCGGATCGGGATGGTAGAAGACAAGACGCCGCGTGTAGATCCCGAACATCGCCTGCCATAGTCGCGCGTTGCCTTTGTCCGCCGCGCACGTGAACGAGCCTTCGTTCGACGACAGTGTGCGGCCGGCGCTGCACCAGAACCCGTCCATCGGAAGGTTCTCCTCGATCGCACGGTCTCGGATCAGCGTCGTCATCTCGTCTACGCTCATCGGCTTCTGCGTCGGGCCCACGACCATGACGTCGATCGAGATGTCGTCCGCGTCGTCGTCATCCCGCGCGAGCACGAGCGTGGTGCCGAACGCATCGAGCTCGACACGCCACTGCCGCGTGAGCATTTGCTCGAGCCGCTTCTTGCCACGCGTGATCGCAACGGTGGTGTGAGCGGCACCGCCCGTCCTCGTGCGGCGATAGCCGTCTCGGACCCACGCAATCGAGACCCCGTTCGCAAGCTTCACCGGCTTCTCCGGCCTCACGCGGTGGTGCGTCCCCGTCGTCGGTGGTGGACGTGGTGGAAGGACGAGCTGCGCGTCGACGACAATCGCCGCATCGATGGGAACGGCAGCGTCGACGTTCGGAGCGATCGCCGCATCCACCGGCGGTGCGGTCGCGACCACAGGGGGCGGTGGTCGCGGATTCGTCCCCGCGGTACCGCACGCCACCAGCAGCACGACCGACCAGCGCATCGGCCGATCGTACTACTCGAGCGGCATCGCGCGGAGCGTCTTCGGCAGATCGAGCAGGCTGTCGGTCGGCGAGCCGACCAGCATCGCGGGGCTCATGTTCGTGAGGCCCCACGGTTCGATCGTCCCCGCGGTCACCGCGAACGCGCCACCATCGATGCGGCCAACGACGCCGAAGCCCGAGCGCATCGGGACGCGCGCGGTCTCGATGACGAGATCGGGCAGGTGGCTCACGTCGATCTCGACGAGGCCGCGCTCGCACGTGAGCACCAGGCGGTAGCCAAGCACGCGACGCTCGATGAGCAGGATGTTGCCCATGTCGTGGCTGGTGAACACGTCGGTCCAGCCCTCGGTCGGGCTGCCGTGCTGGGCGAGCGCCTGGAACTCGAGGTGAAACAGGCGGCCGTCGTCGATCTTGCGCGCGAGGATGCCGGTCGTCGTGACCACGCAATCGAGGAAACCCATCGCGTGCAGCTCGACGACCGAGCTCATGTGATCGACCGTCCACCACGAGCCGGGTACGTGCGCGGCGCAGCCGAGGAACACGTTCTTCGCCGCACTGCCCTTGAGCCACTCGCTGATCGCGCACGCGACCTCGGGGGCCGAGCCGGTATCGCCGAGGCGGCGATCGCCGTTCCACAGCACCGTGTTGCCGGGCAGGCGGTGCACGGCGTCGAAGTGGAAGTAGCGGCCCTCCCACGGCGGCACGAGCGAGAGCTTGTCGCCGACCTTGATCGTCGCGACCGCGTCGAGATCTTCGGGCACCGCGATGTACGTCTCGCCACGCGGATCGAGCGCGACGAACAGCAGGCCGCGCGGGGTCAGGCCCTGCTTGCGCAGCTCCTTGAGGCCCAGGATGACCGCCGCCGGGTCGCGATAGTGATAGACGCGAGTGGCGATCATTCGCGGACTATAGAGGCAGAACGCCGCTCAGGATCAGATTAGCGATTCCGAAGTAGATGAGGATCCCGCTGACATCGACGAGCGTGGCGACAAACGGCGCCGACGCACTGGCAGGGTCGGCGCCAAACTTGCGCAGCACGAACGGCAGCATCGCGCCGGCGAACGTCCCGCACGTCGTGCAGCCGATCACGCTGATCGCGACGGTGAACGCGATCAGCACGTAGTGCTCGCCGTAGGCACCGAACGTGCCCCAGATCAGCACGCGGATCAGCGCGACCACGAACAGCACGAGCCCGAGCGAGAAGCCGATGAACAGCTCGCGCCGCAAGATCAACCACCAGTCCGCCGCGCGGACCTCACCGAGCGCCATCGCGCGGATGACGAGCGTCGACGCCTGCGAGCCCGAGTTGCCGCCGGTCGACACGATCATCGCGATGAACACCGCCAGGATCGGCACGCGCGTGATCTGATCCTGGAACGACTCCATCGCGGTCGTGGTGAGCATCGAGCCCATCAGCAGCAGGACCAGCCACCGCCCGCGCTTCATGATCATCTCGCGCCGCGGACTCTGCAGATACGGCATGTCGAGGGCATCCATGCCGCCGAACTTCTGCGCGTCCTCCGTGGCCTCTTCCTGGACGACGTCGACGATGTCGTCGACGGTGACGATACCCTTCATCCTGCCCTGGAGATCGACGACCGGGATGACGTTGAGGTCGTGCTCGGCGAACAGCCGCGACACCGTCTCTTGATCCATGTCCTCCTGGACGCGCACCACGTCGGTCTCCATGATCTCGGAGACCAGCTTCTTGGGCTCGGCGGCGAACAGGTCGCGGAACGAGATCACGCCGTGCAGGCGGTTCTCGTGATCGACGACGTACGAGACGTAGATCGTCTCGAGCTTCGCGCGCGCCTGGCGGCGCAGATACAGCAGCGCCTCGTCGGCGGTCATGTTCGGCCGCAATCGCGCATAGCGCGTCGACATGAGACCGCCGGCCTCGTCCTCGGCGTAGGCGAGCAGCGCGAGCACTTCCTTGCGCGTCGGATCGTCGAGCAGCGCGAGCAGGGCGGTCTTGTGCTCGTCACCGGCGTCCTGGACCACGTCGGCCACGTCGTCGGGCTCGAGCATGCGCATCCACTGGCGCCGCTGGCCGGGGCGGAAGTGCAGCAACAGCCGCGCCTGGTCGTGCGCGGGCAGGGCGATGAAGAACTCCTCGGCGTCCTCGCGGGGGAGCACGCGCAAGCCGTCGCCGCGCTCGTCGAGGTCGAGGAGCGGCCAGGCGTCGCGGAGCTCCTCGACGGAGAGCCCCTCGTCCTCGGGCATCGTCGGCGGCCCGGCCTGGAGCGAGGCCTCGTAGGCCGCGATCTCGCTCGGCATCGGCGGCAGCGTGATCGAGCTGGACCGGCGCATGCGCCCCGACTGCTGCGGCAGATCGACGAGCTCGACGACCTCGGAGTCCTCGCCACGCGTCTCGGCGACCGCGCGAATCTCGGCGATGACCTCGGCGGCCTCTTCGGGCGCGAGCATCGATACCTCCGTGGAGAGGTCGGACGCAGCCCCATTCGGGATTGCTTCCGGGACGCTGTCGTCCGACGAAGACATCGTTCACACCGTGCCCGCTTCGGTGCGGGGTGTCCAGTTCCGAAAGCCAGATCAACCGGCAGTCAACGCATCGACGATCACAGGCAGAACCGTCGCGGCCGATCCTCGCAGCGCACCGCCCGACTGCGCCGCAATCTCGGCGAACGGATTGTCCTCGACGTTGATATCGACGATCGTGGCTCCAGCGCGCGCTGCGAGCGTGACCACCTGCCACGGCAGATTGGTCTGCGCCGACGTACCGGCGACCACGAGCACGCTCGCCGTCATCGCGACCCGGCGCGCGGTATCGAGGAAGAACCGCTCCTCGTCGTAGCTCTCATCGAACCACAGGACATGCGGGCGAGCCATGCCCCGGCACCGCGGGCAAACCAGTACGGCTTTGTGCTCGGGCACCACGGCCTCGCCCTTACCGAGCGCCGGGATCCCGTCGGGAATCGGCCAGCGGTCGGGATGGCAGTCAGCGGCACACCGCATGAGCCCGATGTCGCCGTGGATCGGGAACGTGCGTTCATCCGGGCTACCGGCGCGGCGATGGAGCCCGTCGACGTTCTGGGTCACCAGCGCGAACCGCTTGCCGAGCGCGGCGTCCCACCGCACCAGCGCCGTGTGCGCCGCATTGGGCTCTGCAGCGCGACACACCCCGCGGCGGTAGAGGTACCAGGCCCAGACGTCCCAGGGCATCCGCTCGAACGACTCGTGGGTCGCGAGCTCCTGGGGTTGGTACTCGCGGGCGCCGACCGTCCAGTAGCCCTCCTCGCCACGAAACGTCGGGATCCCGCTCTCGGCCGACACGCCGGCCCCCGTGAGGGCGACCACGTGCCCCCCATCCACCAGCGCGGCCCTGCAGGCTGCAATCGCCTGTTCGATGTCGGCCATGTCGAGACGATAGCCAATGCTAGAATTACATGCATGACCCGCCTGCTCCTGATCGTGCTCGCCCTGGCGGCGTGCTCGAAGGCGAGCAACGAGGGCGACAAGAAGCAGTGGCAGGAGTCGCCACCGCCAAAGGAGCTCGCGGTCCCCGCGGGCCTCTCGATAGGTGTCGAGGTCGAAGGCGTCGCGCGCGCGCCGATCACGAGCGAGATCCTCCAGCGCACCAAGCCCGATTTCTCGAGTCCCGAGCACCGCGCGTGGCGCATTCCGACGCTGGTGCCCGATGCGGCACCGACCGGCACGATCGTCGAGGCGTCCGCGCCGAGCGGTGTCGCGGTGAAGTTCACGCACCCGTCGCCTGAGGGCCTCGAGCCGGTGCTGTTCCTCACTCGCCGCGGGGAGGTGATCGTCGCGGCGCTCGATCCCAAGGATCCGTTCCCGCGCTATCACGGTCAGGGCAGCCGCCTGCGCCGTCCCGGCGATTCGATGCCGCGCGTCGCGCCGGTGACCAAGCTCGCGATCCACCGCGCGCGCTGAGTCAGGTTAGAGCTTGCCCGGAAATTCCGGACGTTGACGTCGGTCACGTCAACCTCTACGTCAACGTTCCAGATCTAACGCCAAGGGGCGGACCAGAAGAGAGCGCCATCGAAAAGGTTCTGAAAAAACTCTCTGGCGATCTCTTCAATTTTGGCGTTCCATCTGGGGCAGCGCGCTGACCGTCGATAGCTCGATCCTTCGGGCAGGCTCTACGTTAGCTCGCCCAGGCGCTGACACCGTCGGCACCCGGCGCGACGAGAATCCGCGCCTCGGGCGGCGGTGTGCCGAAGCCGAGCATGCGCGTGCCCAGCCGAGCGTGAAGCGCACGCGCGACATGGCCGAACGTGTGTCGCGCGTTGAGCTCGCACAGCGGGTGAAGCTTGCGCACGCCGTGATCGCGGTAGACGAACGCGTCGAGCGTGAACGCGCCGGTGAAGCCCACGCCGTGCAGCTTGCTACCTGCTGCATGAACCACCCGCCCGAGCTCGGCGTGCTCGGCCTCCGTCAGTGCGGGCTCGACGATGTCGATGCCAAGGAAGTGGCCACGCGAGTCGGAGATCAGCGTGTGCGGCCGATCGACATGCAGCGTGCCGTCGGGACGGAGCTGCACGCAGATGCCGAGATCGATCATGCGATCGAGCCAGGGCTCGAACGTGAGCGCGCCAAACTTCTCGAGCATGCGGCCGAGATGAACGCGGACTTCACCGTCGACGACCTCGCCTTGTCCGTGCGCGCGATCGCGGCCAGCGGCAGACAACGGCGCCTTGCATACCCAGCGGCGCTCGAAACCGGCAGCCGCGCCATCCGCCGCGAGGTGCGCGACGAGATCGTCGACCGATGTGATCATGCGCGAGCCGGGGAGCGCGACGCCGAGGTCGTGTCCGAGCTGCAACGAGAGGCGGCGGTCGTTGGCCTCCTGCGCGGTCGGCTTGGCCCACGCGACATCCCAGTGCGGCGGCACACCCGTGCGAACCTCGACGTTCGCGAACTGCACGCGCGCCGGATCGATCGCCGCCGGGAGATGAAGGACGACGGACTCGCCCTCGGGCGCGAACGACGCCAGCAGCGTCGCCGCGGCACTGATGCGCTCGAGCACACGCTGCGGCAGCGTGGTGCGCGCCCAGCGAGCTTCCTGGTCGAGGTTTGCGTAGATGATCATCAGCGAGGCTCGCCCGATGGGCGCTTCGGTTCGATCGCCTCGAGCTGAGCGATGAACGCCTCGTCGAAGCCCGCACGCTCGCGCGCCTCGCGATCGAATCGCGCGCCGCGGGCACGCTTGGGGCCGAGCGGGAACCGCACGTTGGCGAGGTACGCCTGCCACGGATCGACATCCTCTCCGGCGAGCCGCCGCAACCACACCCAGCCAAAGTGGACATGCGCGATCTCGTCGGCGTGCACGCGCTCGAGCGCAGCCGCGGTGGCGAGGTCACCGCACGCGCGCGCGGCGATGGCGTAGTCGCCTGCGAAGTCGAGGTTCGCATTCTCGAACGTCAGCCCCATCGCGCACACGAACTCGAGCGGCGTGGTGAGGTGATCGAGCTTGTTCCAGAAGTGACCGGTGACCGGATGATCGCCGAACGCGACGCCATGCGCGGCGAGCCGCTCGCTGTAGAGGCCGAGGTGACGCTGCTCGTCGGCGAGGATCGCGACCAGGCCGCGTCGAAACGCGATCGGCGTATCGGGATAGGCGAGCAGCGCCCATGCGAACAGCTCGATCGCCTGCAGCTCGTGGTTCGCGAGCGCGTGGAGGATGCGAGCGCGCTGCGACGGATCCTGCATCCCGGCGACCGGCGGGACCTTCGCGGTGCGACCGGCCACGATCGCGAGCGATGCCGGACGCCCGGGTGCGTCGATGCGAAGCGCGCTGCCCGTATCCTCGAGCACGAGGTCGGCAGGGGGCGGCACCAGCTTGGCCGCCAGCGTGTCGCTCGTGACGATCGCGAGCGCGTAGTCACGAGCGAGCATCTGCCCTCTAGCGGCGCTTGCGGCGACGGACGAGCACGACCATCACGCCGAGCCCGAGTAACAGCGGCGCCGGTGCCGTGCCGCGGCCGGAATCGCAGCAGCCACTGTCATCGCCGGGCCAGCACACGCCACCGGTGCCGGCGCTGATGCACTCGAAGCTGTTCGGGCAGCTGCCGGCATTGTCGACCGAGCACGACTCGACGCAGTACTTGTGCGTCTCGCCGGCATCGGCGCACGAATGCGACAGACACTCGGTGTCCTTCTGGCAGATCGAGCCGAGCCCACCGGGCTCGTTCGGACCGGGGATGCACACGCCTTCGACGCAGACGTCATCGCCGGTGCAGCCCTTGGCCGCGGTGCATGGCGGGCCCATGACGACGTTGAGGGTCGTGGTGCCGACGACGCCCTGCACGTCGGTCGCGCGGGCCTCGAGCACGTGGTCGCCGGCAGCGAGGTCTGGCGTCGCGATCTGGAAGTCGTTGCCGACCGGTGTGCTCGACGTGCCGACCATCGTGCCGTCGATGTAGAGGTCGACCTTCTCGACGCGGACATCATCCCGCGCGTCGATCACAGCCTCGAACCCGGGCTGCACGGTCTTGCCCTCGGTCAGGCGCTTGAACAGCACGTCGGGCGGCGTCGGCGCGCCGGGACCAAACTGCGCGAGGATCTTGCGATACGAGTTTTGCATCGTGCCGCCACAGCGGCACGGCGGATCGTTGGCGGCGAGCTCGCCACACACCACGGACTCGTCGCGGAACCGCTTGGGCAGGTCTCCGCTGAGGTACGTCATCGGATCCTTCTGCAGGAACTCGTGCTCGAGACCGAACGAGTGCGCGATCTCCTGGGCGGCGACCGCACACTGCTCCTCGGGATTCGGACCCGTCGCATCGAAGATGAAGACGATCGAGTTCGGAATCTCGCCACAATCGAACGGCGAGAGGCCGAGCACGTTGCTGCCGATGCCGGAGCTGAGGTCGCTGCCCTTGCCGCCGAACATCGCCTCGAAGTGCGGCACGTTGCCGGGATCCTGATCGGTGATCGTGATGTTGAACGGGGCGAACGTCTCCTTCACACACGCGACGTTCTTGTCCCAGGTCTCGTCGCCGTGGGAGAACTCGCCGAGCTGGCGGATACCGTCGGAGATCGTCGACGTGTCGGTGCGCGAATCGTTCTGCCCACCGACGACGCTGCAGCCGGAGATCTCCGGGCAGCGGTGTAGATAGACGATGCGGGACGTGACGCCCTGCGTGCCCGGCGGCACCGCCGCACCCGGCGTGTACACCACGCTCGGGCCTCGCCGCGCGGGATCGATCGTGGGCCGCTGATCTTCAGCTGCCGCGAGGCCGCTGACGAACATCGAGGACGCGAGCAGGAAACGTTTCAACGACGTCGACGTCGGCATGACAGGACCATCACCAGGAGCGCGAGAAGCATGCCCGCGGGACCGCCGCGGCTCGTTTGGCAGCCGCAGCCACCGGAACCATCATCGTAGCCGGGCCAGCACACACCATTGCCGTCGCCGCTGTCCAGACATCCGAAGTCATCCGGACACTGGCCGACCTCGCACAGCTCGACGCAGAACGAATCGGTGCCGTCACTCGCGCAGCGCTGCGAGGCGCACGGTGTGCCGTCCGCGCAGTTCGTGCCCAGGCCGCCGGTGGCGCCGGGACCGGCGACACAGCGCCCGCCGATGCACGCGTCGGTGTCGTACGGGCAATCACTCGCGGTCTCGCACGGCGGACCGATGACCACGTCGACGACAGCCGTGCCCGGCGTCATGTGGCCGTCGTACGCGATGACCTCGACACGATGCGACCCGTCGGCGAGACCACCCGGGGCGTCGAACACGAACGGACCCTTGGTCAACGAGGTCACGAGGGTGCCGTCGACCTTGAACTCGACCTTGGTGATGATCTCCGAGTCGTCGGTGATCTCGGTGTAGACCGAGAAGCCTTGCTGCACGCTCTCGCCGAGCGTGGGCTTGGTGATCTTGGTCATGGGCGGGGTCGTCATGCCCGCGCCGAACAGGTCCATCAGGATCGAATGGGAGTTCTGCGTCTCGCCTCCGCACTTGCACGAGTGGCTCTGGCTCCCGGTGCCGTCGCAGACCTCGCCACCGTTGGGAGCGCGCATCTGGCCCCCCTGATTCGTGCAGTCGCTGCCGCACTGCGCCGCCATGTCCTGGAAGTATCGGCGGCCGTTGAAGCCGTAATACGTCATCGGATCGGATGCGAGCCGCACGTGATCCATGCGGCTCCACACGTGCCCGATCTCCTGGCCCGCGGTCGCGCAGATCTCGTTGACGCACGCGGCGTCACAGGTGTTCGCGGTGTTGTCGCCGTACGCCTTCGCGAATGCGAACACGAGGGCATTGTTGACGTAGGTCCCGCAGAAATCGGAGGAAGTGCCCGGCGCGACGCCACCGTAGTTGGTCCACGACGCGTCCAGATCGGTTCCCTTACCCGCGACCATGATCTCGAAGTGATTCGACGACCCGGGGTTCGTGGTGACGACGTTGACCTTGTACGGGCTGAAGATGTCCTTCACGCACGCGACGACCGAGTTCCA
The DNA here is from genome assembly GCA_038322185.1 of Haliangiales bacterium. GTDB lineage: Bacteria > Myxococcota_A > Polyangia > Haliangiales > Haliangiaceae > JABFXX01. Next base: position 19,593 of record JBBQFU010000061.1, on the reverse strand, counting down.
CGCCGCGTCGCCGTACGGGAAGCTCGTCAGCACGCGCTGACTCGCAAGACCCCAGCGATCGTTGATCGAGTTCGAGGCGCCGACGCTGATCGTGCAGCCGCTCGCGCAGCGGTTGAGATAGAGCGTGTTGTACGGGACGAGCCCGTCTGGCGGCAGGTCCTTGTGCTCGGCGGTGGTCGGCACGATTCCCGTGATCGGGCGCTCGGCAGCCGCCGTGGACGTCAGTGCGAGGCAGGCCAGTACAGCGGCACCCAGACGACTGCTCATGAGCTGATTAGTTAGCCTCAAGAGCGCGCCGCAACCTAGGGGGAAACGACTGGCTTGCACTGCTTTCCGCAGAGGCGCGCGGTCGCAGTCCAACCTGCGAAGATCACCGATGATTTCGCCCGGCCCGAAACGAGATCGGGCCCCTTGGAAGAGGGGCCCGTCACAGTCAGAACGCGTGGCGCTTAGCGGCGCTTCTTGCGCGACACGAAGAAGCCGACCATGCCGAGCATCAGCAGCATCACGCCGCCGCCGCTACCGCCGGTGGTATCGCAGCCGCCGCCGTCGCCATCGGACGGCCAGCACACGCCGGCGCCGGGCGCAGTCTCGAGGCAGCTGAAGCTCGACGGGCAGGCGTTGACGGCGGGATCGCAACCCTCGACGCAGTAGCTGTTGCCGTCGACGTCGCTGGCGCACTGACCCGAGAGGCAGTCGTTGTTACCCGCGCAGGTGGCGCCGAGGCCGCCGTTGGCGCCGGGACCGGCGACGCAGTGACCCTCGAGGCAGACCATCGCCTCGCCCTCGCACTCGGTGTCCACGGTGCACACGGTGCCGTACGCGACGTTGACGACCTTCTTGGTCGTGTTGCCGGCGCGGTCGTACGCGGTGAGCTCGACCTTGTGGGCACCCTGGCTCAGGCTCGCCGGGGTGGTGAAGTTCCACGCCTCGGACTCGAGCGTCTTGATCAGCATGCCGTCGAGCCGCATCTCGACCTTGGTGATCGAGCGGTCGTCGCTGACGTTCGCCTTGACGACGAAGCCGGGCGTAACCTTGATGCCCTCGGTCGGGTACGTGATGTCGAGGGTCGGCGGCGACACGTCAGGCGTGCCCGGGCCGAACAGCTTCTCGATGAGAGCAAAGCTGTTCATCTTCGCCGAGCCGGTGCCGCTGTAGCTGCACTCGCACGAGCGCGCCGAGTTCTCACCGCACGAGCCGGCCTCGTTCTGGAAGCGCTTGTACGTCGGGCCGTTGTAGAGATAGGTCATCGGATCGCGGTTATCGAACTTGTGGTCGAGGCCCCACGAGTGCGCGGTCTCCTGCGCGATCGTCCAGCACAGCTCGGGCACGTTGTTCGCGGCCTGGTTGGCGAACGTGAACGAGATGGCGTTGTTGATGTAGCCGCAGGTGAACGGCGACACGCCCATGACGCCGCTGTTGTACTGAACGTTCGCGGGCGTACCGGCGACGATCGCCATGTGGAAGGCGCCGGTGGTCGGGCGCGTGGTCACGACCTGAACGTCGAAGTCGGCGTAGGTCTGCTTGACGCAGTTGACGACCGCATTCCAGGTCGCATCGCTACCGGTGAAGGCGGCGACGGTGGAGTTCTGCTCGGGGATGCTCGACGTGTTCGTGGTGGCGTTGTCGTAGCCGGGCTTGAGTGCACAGCCGTTCGGCTTGCAGTTGTTGAGATAGATGACGTTGGAAACCGCTGCTTGCGGGGGCGCTTCCCACACCGCGCCGCGCTTCGTCTCGTCGACCCACTTATAGGTGCCACGTGGAGCAGCGAAGGCGGTACCGACCATCCCCAAGGTCAGCGCCGCCGTGATCGCGAGAGTGCGGTTCATGGCGGGCGTTTTAGCCTTGGGCGATGCGATGTTGAAACACTGATCTGCTGACAGGTGCCTGCCAGCGGTGAGGACCGAGGTCGCATCCGATGCGACCCCCGCATCTCGCACCTAGAACAGGGCAGTACAAACGATGAACGCGATGTACGCCCCGATGAGGATGCCCCCCTCTAAACGCGTAATTTTGCGGGATCCGCGCAGTGTCAGAACGCCTAGCAGCGTGATCGCCACGAGCCCGAGGAGATCTACCAGGTGCATGCGTTCGCCGAGTCGGATCGGCCCCAGATACGCGGTCACGCCGAGAACAAGAAATACATTGAGCAGATTCGATCCGATGACCGATCCCACCGCAAGCGCGGAGTGCCCACGCGAGGCCGCAACGAGCGAGCCGATCAGCTCCGGGAGCGCGCAACCGAGCGACACGACCGTGAGGCCGAGCATGCGCTCGCTCATGCCAAGCTCGGCGCCGATCCCGCGCGCGCCGTTCACGAACAGGTAGCAGCCGGTCAGGATCAGTACCAGGCCAAACCCGCTCATCGCGGCGGCGGTCCCGCGCGAGGACTTGGGGCGGCCGCGACCGCCCATCGCGACGCCGCTCTCCTCGGCGTTCTGCGCGCTGGTCATCGAGCTCGACGAGGCATCCGAGTCGGTCCCTGCGCGCCGGGCAAACAGTAACGCCGAGCTGCTGGCAGTCGACGAGGTGGGATCGAGCTCGTCGGCGAGCGCGGCATCGGGATCGAGGCGCGCGGAGACCGTGAGGGTGACGATGGTGAATACGACCGCGCACGCGATCAGCAGGCCGCCCTCGAGCTCGGACAGCACGCCGTTGCGAAACAGGAGCGGGACCGCGATGGCGGAACCGAGGAGGACAGGGACCTCGCGGCGAATGATGCGACCGTCGACGGTCGGCGGTGCGATCAGGGCGGTCAGGCCGAGGATCAACGAGATGTTCGCGGCGCAGCTGCCGATCACGGTGCCGAGTGCGATCGGCTGGCTGTGCGCGAGCGCGGTCTTGGTCGCGACGGCGAGCTCGGGGGCGCTCGTGCCGTAGGCGACGACGGTCAGTCCGATCACGAGCGGCTTGACGCCGAGCGCACGCGCCAGTGCGGCCGAGCCACGGATCAGCCACTCCGCACCCCAGTACAGGATCGAGATCCCGAGGATCAGCTGAACGAGATCGAGGACCGTCGGCAACGCATCCTCAGTCTCTCACTAGTTCTGGGTGCGCGCGAGGTAGCGGGCGTCGCTCATCAGCTCGTCGAGCCGATGCATGTCATCGGAGTCGTAGATGCCGCGGATGTGGAGCGCCTTGTCGACGAGGAGGAAGATGCCCTGGTGCGCGATATCGGGCACGCCGCTCGGCTTGTCGGGCATCCGCATCATCGAGATCATGAACGGACCCTCGACGAGCTTGTAGACCGCGTCGTGGTCGCCGGTGACGAAGCGCCAGCGCTCGGGGTCGGCGCGATACATCCTGGCGAACGCGGCGAGCTTGTCGGGGGTGTCGTACTTGGGATCGACGGAGAACGAGACCAGCTTGATCTCGCGCCCGCGATCGAACGTCTTCTCCTGGATGCGCTCGAGCTTCATCGCGGTGACCGGACAGATCGTGTCGCAGCGAGTGAAGATGAAGCTGACGATCGAGATCTTGCCTCGCATCGCCTCTTCGGTGAACACCTGGCCGCGCTCGTCGACGAGCGTGAACGGCGGGACCGTGCCCTCGTCCGGCAGGTTCCGGTGGGGAGGCCGGCACATCAGCGTGGGGACCAGCACCGCCGGGATGATCGCGACCAGCAGGATCACCAGCAGCGCGAACAGCAGCTTGCGTCCGGGGACCGGCTTGCGGGCTGCGCGTTCGAGAACAGGGGCGTCGGCCACGAGCGGAACCTGGCAGATTTCGCTGCGAATTGCACGCAGCCCCGGGCGCGGCACGGTGGCGCAGGAGTTGCTCCTACTCTGCCCACGATGTGGCTCGCGAACGCGCTGACAATCTCGCGGATCCCGATCGCCGTCGTGTTCTGGCTGACTTACGGCAATCCGTGGGTGTCGTTCGCACTGGTCGGGCTGGCGGCGGCCACCGATGCGGCGGATGGCAATGTGGCGCGGTGGGCACGCCGGCGCACGGGTGATACCCGCCCGTCGGCGGGGGAGTGGCTCGATCCGCTCGCCGACAAGTTCTTCATCATCGTCGTGCTGGCCGCGATCCAGGTCCACGATCCGGCGCCGTGGGGCCTGCTGGCGCTGATCGTCGCCCGCGAGCTGGTGCTGGTCCCCCTGGTCGGGATCTACCGGCTCCTGGTGCGCGGCCGCGGCGAGCACGCATTCAAGGCGGGCGCGCTCGGCAAGGCGGCGACGGTCGCAGAACTTGCGGCGATCGGCGCGCTGATCCTGCGCAGCCCGGCGGTCTATCCGCTCGCGATCGCCGCAGCCGTGCTCGGCCTGCTCGCGGTCGCTCAATACATCGTCCGAGCGAGTCACTCCCATGAAGCACTGGCACACGGCAAGGCGTGAGGACTTCGAGCCGCTGCACGCGACCGGCACATCGCAAGCCGCGATGATGACGATCGCACCCGGCGACTCGACGAGCGAGGGCAGCGACAACGAGCACGCCTGGTCCGAGCAGTGGCTCTACGTCATCGCTGGCAACGGCGAGGCGCGCGGCAAGAAGCGCGTGAAGCTGTCACCGGGCTCGTTGCTGCTGATCGAGAAGGGCGAGCCGCACGAGATCGTGAACACCGGCGAGCTGCCGATGGTCACGCTCAACATCTACGCGCCACCCGCCTATGATGGCGATGGCGAGCCGCTCTACGGCGGTACGCCCGACGCCTAGCGGTTCCCGACGAGGATCAAGCCGTCGCTGGCCGGTCCGTAGACGCGATCAGGACTCGCCGCCCACAGGATGTCGACCGAGGTGATCGATTGTCCGGTGTCCTCTGGCTCCCAGGCGCCGTTGCCGCTCGAGCGCAGGAGCACGTTGCTCGCGCCACCCAGGAGGAGCTCGCCACCACCGAGGACGACGCCGCCGTAGAGATGGAACGTGACGCCACTCGATTGCGCTTGCCACGTGCCGTCTCCGGTCGAGTGCAGGATCGTTCCGTTGTGCCCGAGCACGTAGATGTCGGTCGCGCTCGTGCCGAAGATCCCGACGAGCTGCGCCGTCGACCCGCTGTTCTGCGGCGTCCAGGTACCGTCCCCAGTCGAGTGGACGATCGTCCCGTTCCAGCCGACCGCGTAGAGGTCATCGGGTGCGCTCGCCCACACGTCGAGCAGATTCTCCGTCGTGCCCGCGTCCTCCGGCGTCCAGGTCCCGGTGCCGGTCGAGTGCGCGATCGTGGCGCCGTAGCCAACGATGTAGACGTTGTTCGGAGCGAACGGCCACACAGCGTTGAGCGTGCGCGGCAGCGTGTTGATCTGAGCCGACCACGTTCCCGCCTGCTTGTGCACGATGGTGTTGCCGCCCGTGGCGTCGAAGTTACCAACGACCCACACATCATCTGGGCCCGAGCCCCGAACACCCAGCAGCGACTGGTCTGTGACGCTGGCGTCCTCCGTCCACGTGCCATCGCCAGCGGAGTGGAAGATGAACGGCGAAGTTCCGACCGCGTAGATGTCGTTCGGCCCGCTGCCCCACAGGTCATAGAACCGCGCCGTTGTGGGAGCCTGCTCGACGTGCCACGTGAACGCGCCGGTCGTCCCTGCATCGGGTGCGGTGTCGAAGCCGAGCCGGCAGCCCGCGCACACGAGCAGCGCGAGTGAATGGAGACCGAGTCGAGCCAGAGGACCGATCTTACATCGGCGCTACGCCGTGCAGGCGCGGGAACACGCTCTCGTCATCGAGTCGCACGAAGGTGAAGCCATCCGCTTCGAGTGCGGTCAGCACGGCATCGAGGCTGTCTGCGGTGTTCGCGTGGATGTCGTGGAACAGCACGATGCCGCCGCCGGTCGCGCGCGCCTGTGACAGCACGTACGCCAGCATGCTCTCGCGCACTGCATCCGGGACGAACTTGAACGTCGACTTCTTGCACACGCCGCCGCCGGCCGCGTAGCACCAGTCGGCGCTGTCGATGTGCCAGCCGGTCACGATCTGTCGCTGCTGCTGCGCGATCGTCTTGGCGAGGCAGGTCGAGCTGCCGAACGGAAACCGGAAGTACTTCGGCGTCTCGCCGGCGGCGCGGATCAGCGCATCGGTGCGCTCGATCTCGGCGGTCACGGTCGACGAGGTCTGCTGCGCGAGGTTCTTGTGGTTCTGGCTGTGGTTGGCGAGCAGGAAATCGTCGTCGGCTGCGATCTCGGCGGCGAGCGCCTCGGCGGCTGGGCTGTTGTACTTGCTGCCGTTGGTAAAGAACGTTGCCGGCGCGCTGTGCGCCTTCAGGACCTCGATGACCTTGGGTGTCGTCGCCGGGTTGGGACCATCGTCGAACGTCAGCGCGATGCGCTTGGCGAACCCGCTCCGGTCGGGCACGCGGACGCCGCTGCAGTCCGTGCCATCGGCCTTGGACTCGAGGAGGTTGTCCTCGTGGGCCTGCTCGAACAGGGCGGCGTCGTCCTCGTGGTCGTGGTCGTCCTCGGGGGCGATGCAGGCTGAGATGGTCAGGACGGCAACCAGACTAGCCAGGTGGTTCATGCGGTCAGCACTAGAGCAACCGCTTCGCCAGCTCGCGTACGAGCAGAGCTGCCCACTTGCGTGCTCGGGTCAACAGTCTCCGGCAACCGCGATCGTGCCAAACCGGCGTTCAGTCGAGCCGAATCACGCCCTTCGCGAATTCGCTCCTCGGTACCGCAGTGCCCAGCTCGTAAGACTTCGCGCTGCCCGTATAGGGCATGCAGCCGTTGAGGTCTTCGTAGAGAGGCGCAGTGATCTCGATGCCGACCGTTCGCACGTCCTCGAGCATCGAGCAGGCAGCCGAATTTCGCGCGTACTTTGGCACGGGGGCCGTCGAAGGGCATGACGGACTGACCCCGCGCGCCGCGAAGTCCGCCGGCTGGGTGCATGCGGAGTCGCGAAACAGCGTCTGGACGAACATCATGTCGGGGAGGCAGTAGACCTCACCATCCGCGGTCAAGCTGGGGAAACAATCGGCATCGAGTAGCTGGTCACGCAGCGCAATCCCGACGTCATCCACCTGGTAGCTCGCGATCCGCGCGCCTGTATCGAGGGTGACTGCCATCGGCGCGAGGTCAACGGGGGGGCCGAGATCGAAGAATTGCGGCCCGGGGAACGACAGCCCAAAACACGCCGAGGCGCCCGTAAACAGCGGCTGCTCGGTCGTCGGAATCGCCCGATAGTACGGAGAGGGGCGGCACGCTTCCGACGGCACCATGAGCTCGGGCGCCGGGCACGACGCGTTGACCGAAAGCTTGGGCTGGGTGCACGCGGCGTCGCTGAAATGCTGCGCGACCAAAGCGCCACCGACCGGCTCGCATTGTGTGGCATCGCCGCTGAGTCGCTCGTAGCTGGCGAAGCAGCGCATGCCGAGCAGCTGGTCGAAATACGGAGCCGGCGCGCGAAACCCATCCGCGCTCTCGTACCGGACATCCTGTAGGCGAGCCGTCGCAGGCGAGCGAATCTCCTCCAGCTCGACCATGTCTCGCGCCGGAACGAGCTGCGGACCCGGCTCGTAAACCTCGTACGTGGTCACGTCGTAACTGGTGCAGATGCCCATCGAGTCCTTGCGGTAGGCCGTCGTTGCAACGAGACGCGCGCCCAGCTCTGCGATCGTCGGCGGGGAGGCGCACGTCCCGCCGACCTCGGCGACGTAGCGAGAAGGCGCGCACCCCAGGGTAAGGATCTTCACCCAGACCGGCTGCGTGCAGCTCGCATCGAGAAATGCGTGCTGGATCGGAGTCGGCGAGGGTACGCAGTACAGACGCCCGTCCGCCATCAGCCTCGGATAGCAGTGGGCATCGAGGACGGAATCGAAGAACGCGGCCCCATAGAGTGTGGACTCGAACGCGTAGCGGGTCAGCTTGAGGCGCGAGCCGCTGGCTGCTGGCGGGAGCTCGTCGAAGGCGAGCCGGCCGCATGCGGCGACGAAGACAACTACGACGACTGTACGCACTAGACGATGCGCTGGCGCGAGGCGAGGAAATGCTTACGCAGCTCGGGGTCGCGCAGCTTGTACGCCTTCTGCTCGATCTCGGCGGCAGCGCGCGCTTCCGACGCCTTCGCTGCCTCGGTCTTGCCGGCGGCCTTGAAGACCGTCGCGCGCCAGCGGAACAGGTGCTCGAGGCCGTCGGTGCGGGTGTTGTCGAGCATGTTGATCGCCTCGTCGCTGGCGGCGATCGCCTCGTCGTGGCGACCCAGGCGCGACAGCGCGAGGGCCTGGAACGTGAGGCCGTAGATGATGCCAACCATCATCGGCATCTTGCGCGCCCACTCGGTCGACGACTTCGCCATCTCGAGCGCGGCCTCGGGCGGGTCGCCGGCGGTGAGGTGCGCGAGCGCGATGTACTGCAGCGCGCGCACTTCCTGGTAGCGCTCGCGATTCTCGGTGGCGAGCGCGAGGCCCTTCTCGAACAGCTGCAGCGCGGCGCGCGTGTCGCTGCGCTGCATCTTGCACTGGCCCCACGAGACCGCGGCGTCGGCGGCAGCGGACAGATCGCCGGTCTGTTCGGCGATCTTGAGCGCACGTGCCAGGTACGACTCGGCGCGATCGATATCACCGAGATCGCAGTAGCACTGGCCGATGTTGCCGAGCTTGAGGGCGAGACCCGAGCGCTCGCCCAGGGCCTGGTCGATCTTGAGCGCCGACTTGTAGTGAGCGAGCGCTTCCTCGTACTCGCCGAGCGCGGCGAACACGATGCCCATGTTGTTGAGCGCGCGGGCCTCGTGGCGCGCCATGCCGACCGCGCGGTAGATCACGAGCGCTTCGGCGTATGACTCGATCGATTGCTCGAGCTTGCCGATATTCCACAGCGTGGTGCCGCGCTGGTTGAGGATCGTGGCGCGCGACACGAGCACGGGTGTCGGCGGCCGGCCACTCTGGGTCTCGGGATGCACGCGATCGACGAGCTCGAGCGCTTGCTCGACGAGCCGCAGCGACTCTTCCGCGTTGCCGACCAGGCGTGAGATCGCGGCGCGCAGCCGCAGTGCTTCGGCCTCGCCGAGGATGTCGCCGGCGTCGCGCGCGTACTGCAGGGCAGGGGCCACCGCGCGGAGCGCAGCGGGTGCCTTGCCGACGTCGATGTAGAACTGGCCGAGCGCGCAGTGTGTGGTTGCGAGCTTGCCCGGATCGCCGATCGCGTCGGCTTCCTTCTTCATCGCGTGCAGCTCGCGCAGCTGCTGGGCGCGCTTGGCGAGGCGACGCAGGATCTCCTCGCGCAGCGGGTGGGCGGTGACGCGTGGCTCGTGGTCGGTCGCGGGCAACAGCTACAGCGCGCGCGACAGCTGGCGGAACGCATCGGCATTGCCGCCGAGATCGACGGCATGCGTCGCGGCGCGCAGGTAGCGCTCGGCCGCAGCGACCTCGTCGCCCGCGAGCTCGAGGTGGCGCGCGATCATCGCGTCGTCCTGTCCGACGCGGTAGTTCGAGGCGCCGGCCACCCGTGCGGCGACCGCGCGGTGCATCAGCACCCGGGTCTCCGACGAGATGTGGCTGTACGCGACCGTCATGGTCATGTCGTTCTTGAATCGGTACTCGCCCTCGAGCGGCGACAGCAGGCCGCGCCGCACGAGGTCGTCGAGCTCGAGGCGCACCTGCCGGCCGAGCAGGGCCGACAGCGCGCCGGCCGAGACGTGGCGGCCGAGCACCGCAGCGTGAATGATCGTCTCCTTCTGCTCGTTCGGCAGGCTGTCGATGCGCGCGAGGATGAGGTCCTCGATCGTCGACGGCACGTGAATCGGCGCGTCGCGCTTCACCCAGCGTAGCTGGCCCGGGTACTCGCCATCGTCGGCGTCGGCGACCAGGATGCCACGCTCGATCAGCGTGTCGAGCAATTCCTGGATGAAGAATGCGTTGCCACCGGCACGCGCGGCGATCTGCTCGACGAGGTCGTCGATGTCATGGCCCGGTATGAACCGCTCGGCGAGCAGCTGGCGGCGCGCAGCGTCGGGGAGCTCGTCGAGGTGAACGACCTCGGTGCCGAGCTCCTTCGCGATCTTGAGGATGCGCGGCTCGGGTCGAGACGTCATCAGACCGAAGATCGGGCGCGGCGTGTCGACCTTGAGCAGCGCGCCGAACAGCTCCTGGCTGTCCTGGTCGGCCCAATGAATGTCCTCGCCGACGAGGATCAGCGGCTTGTCGACCCCCTCGAGGCGCGACTCGATGCGGATCAACAGCTTGATCAGCGTCTGCCGGCGCGTCTCCGCGTCGACCTGTGCGCCCGGCGTCTCGGAGCGCGCGCCCAGCAGCATCCCGAAGATCTGCAGCGCGGTGCGTGCTTCTCGTGCGACGTCCTCGGGCGGGTTCGCGCTCGCGGTCTCGGGGAAGATCAGCGGCATCGCGCGCAGCAGGCGGCGCTCGACCTCGTGTGGCTCGGCGTCCTCGGCGAGGCCGAGCACGTCGCGTGCGAGATCCGCGATCACACCATACGGCGTCATCGCGGTGCCGACGCGCGCGCTCGTGCGCACGACGACAGCCTCGCCCGCGGTGACGTGCTCGAGGAACGTGCGAACGAGCGTGCGCTTGCCAACGCCCGCGTCGCCGACGATCACGATCTGGCGCTTGCGCTTGGTGACGAGCACGTCGCGCCACGCGTCCTTGAGCGCCTTGAGCTCGAGGTCGCGGCCGTGGAGCCGCTCGGTGTGCGAGCGCTCGCGGAGCCGCTGCTCGCGCGCCTTGGGCCCGCGCAGGCGGAACACGCGTGCGCGCTTGACGCCTGGATCGGTGTCCTCGTCGACGTTGGTCGACTTGCTGCCGGTGGGGCCCCCCGGAGCCTCGTCGGGCAGATCGATCGCCGGCAGCGCCTCGAAGTTCCACTCGGCGCGTGCCGCACGAAACACGCGACCACCGACGAGGATCTCGGCACCGCGTGCCTGGCGCGCCAGCTTGTGCGCGAATGCGGCGGTCGACTCCTCGATCTCGAACTGCAGCTGCTCGCCCTTCTTGGGGGTCGCGCTGTGCCGCACGAGCGCCACGCCGCGCTGCACGGCGAGCGCGAGGCGCAGCTCGGGCTCGACGTCGGAGCCGATGCCGTCGAGCGTGTCGACGAGCGCGAGCGCGAGCTTGATCGCGCGGCCGGCATCGTCCTCGCCAGCGATCGGAAGACCGATCACGATGCGCAGGCTCGCCTCGCCGGTGCCGGTCACGACATTGGCGTCGGCCGCAGGTGCGCCGTCGGCGATGCGCGGGAAGTCGAGTAGCGCCTCGTGCTTGAACGCGACGTCGCGCGCGACCTTGTAGAACTCGTTGACCAGGCGTGCTGCGCCGGGAACACCCAGGCGACGCTCGAGTGCGGCCATCCCGCGGAGCAGGCCCTCGAGCACGTAGACGTACTTGCGCTCGCGATGCACCGCGGGGCCGCCGCGGCCCGGAATTGGGGTCGAGATCGAGTCGGCGACGGAGTCTCCGATCGATGCCTGCGGCACCGAGAGCTCGGTGCGGCGGGACGGTGGCACCGCGATCGCGGCGCTGATCGGGATCGAGAGATCGGGCAGCACCGGCTCGGGCGCGGCGTCCTCGAGCGGTGACGGAACGTTCCCGCGTTCGCCCTCCATCTGCGGGCGCGGCGTGATCACGCGCTGATCCGCGGGGAACAGCGAGGTGACCTGCGCGGCGAGCTGGCCCGAATCGATCAGCGAGCCGGAGGCCTGGCCCCACTCGAGCTGGAAGCGCGCGAGCTCGTGTTGCAGATCGCGTGCGGTCTGGAATCGATCGGAGCGATGGAATGCGAGCGCCTTGAGGATCGTGCGCTCGAGCGATTCGTTGAGCTCGGGCGCGTGATCGCGCGGTCGCGGAATCGCGCCGCTCTTGACCATCTCGAGCGCTTCCTTGCCCTTGCCGTGGAACAGCGGGCGCGCACACACCAGCTCGTAGAGCACGATGCCCGCGGCGAACACATCGCTGCGGCAGTCGACGGGCTCGCCACGCGCCTGCTCGGGCGACATGTACGCGAACTTGCCCTTGATGACGCCCTGCTCCTCGTTGACGTCACGCGCGCGGGCGATGCCGAAGTCGACGATCTTGACCGCGCCGTCCCACGACAGCAGGACGTTCTGCGGCGAGATATCGCGGTGCACGATGCCGAGTGGCTGGCCGAACTCGTCGGTCTTGCGGTGGGCGTAGTCGAGGCCTTTGGCGAGCTGCTGCACGATGTACGCGCTGATGCCGTAGGGCAGGCGGACGTGCGCCTTCGCCGCCTCTTGCAGCACGCGCAACAGGTCGATGCCCTCGACGTACTCCATCGCGAGGAAGTACGTGTCGCCGACCTGGCCGAAGTCGAAGACCTGGATGATGTTGGGGTGGTTGAGGCCGAGCGCGATCTTCGCCTCGTCCTTGAACATCGCGACGAACTGCCGGCTCCGCGCATACGCGGTGTGAATCTTCTTGATGACGAGGATCTTGTTCAGACCCTGCGCGACCGCGGTCCGCGCGAGGTAGACCTCGGCCATACCGCCGGTGCCGATCTTCTTGACCAGCGTGTATTTGCCAAACTGCTCCATGCCCCTGAGCAGCTTGGATTTTAGCTCAGAGCGGCGTGATCACGAGGCTGTCCAACCAGGTATCGGTTCGCCCCCGAAATACTCCTGGCAGGCGGTCACGAGGGCTTGATCGTGTACGTGGCCTGAACCGGGACCGTCAGCCCGCGGGTCGTGGATTCCATCTCCAGCTGCGAGCGGGATTCGTCGACGATCCCCCGCTCGTGATCGAAGTAGACCTTGCCCGCAATGCCATACGAGGTGCGCATCTTCTGGCCGTCCTCGGTAGCTTCCACGGGCGCCGACGACGTCGAGAAGGTCATCAGTGAGCACGCCGGTCTGCCCGACGGGCATGCGCTATCGCCAACATAGGTGAACTTGTAGGTCACGGTCGTCTTGGCACTGGTGCCGCCGAGCGTGGTGTCGTGGATCACGGTCCACGTCCCACCCAGCGCCAGCTCGCCGGCCGGCAGGCTCGGTAGCAGCACGAGTGCGTCGTTGAGCATGTCGCCGCCGACCGTGTTGAACGGGTGGTCGGGCACGGTCTGCGCCTTGACCGAGCCGCTGGGATCGAACAGGAGGGACGTGAACGGCTTCTCGGTCATGCCGGCGACATCGAAGGGGCCTGGCTCGCCCGGCTTGAACGAGATGTGCTCGCCGCCCTGGTCCATCTCGATGCCCTTGCCGTCGAGCGTCATCGTCATGTTCGCGTCTTCGAGGCCGTCCAGCTTGAACGCGAGCTTCCGGATGAATGCGGCACGCTCGTTCGCGGCGCTCCCGCGGTCAAACGCGAGATCGAGGGTCATGTCGAAGGTGAAGCGAGCTGCCTCGGGGGCGCGCTTGGTGGCGCCGCCCACGGCCGTCATCCGGTACGCGACGATGTTGTCCGGCTTGTAGGCGAACCGACGCGCCGTCCCGGTCGAAGTTGCGACGGGCGCGTCGGGCCAGAAATCCTCCGAGGACGAGGTCTTGATCGCGCGCTCGGTCGGCTTGTCGCCCTTGCACGCTACGAGCGCGACCACGATGCCGACGAGGGTCCTCATAACGGGGTGATCACGAGGTTGTCGAACCATGTATCGGTCTCCCAGTTATTGAACCCGAAATATTCGTGGCCCTGGCCCTCGAGCGGCTTCGGATCATCGAGGGTCAGAAACGGCGTCTGCATGTCGTCGACCCACCACGTGATCACCTTGCCGACGCGCTCGATCTTCCAGTGGTAGTGGCGCGTGGGTTGGACCTTGAGCTTGGTATCGGTGACCACGTCCTTGCCGTGCTCGTCGAGCCTGGCGATGATCGACTTGGAGTTGAACCAGCCGCCGAAGATCAGCTCGTAGCCGGTGGCCATATACGACCCGCCGTCGGGGTCGAACGACTTGCCGTCGCCGAAGACCTCGACTTTGATGTCGCCTCGCTCCTCGTTGGACCAGCAATCGAGCTCGATCCGGACGTCGTGGGGGAGCTTCTTGCGCAGCCAGAGCGGGTGGTTGTGGGCGCCGCGGGCCGACAGGGCCCCGTTGGTGATCTCGTACCCCTTGCCGCTCTTGTAGTAATCGGTGCCGATCTCGCCGCGCTCGAAGCTGTCCTGCCATTTCTCGGTCAGGGGCGGTGGATCCTTCACTTTGCAGGCAGCTAGGAGGACGACCGGGGCAAGCCAGCGCATGGCTTGCAGGCTAACCCATGTCAGAGCCCCCCCGTAGTCTCGGGGTGTGGAAGGCACGCTCTCGCTGTTTGACTGGCGCCCAACGCCAGCACCAAGCGACGACGAGGTGCGTCCGGCGCCCGAGCTCAAGATCATCGTGTTCGACTGCGAGACCACGGGGATCGACTTCACCCGGGACCAGGTGATCGAGCTGTGCGTGCAGCATGGCCTCGATGACGCCGCCCACAGCCGGACCTGGCGCATCAAGCCGGCGATCCCGATCCACCCGGCCGCGCAGGCCGTGCACGGCATCACGGCAGACGATCTCGCCTCGTGCGCGTCGTTCGCCGAATACGCGGACGAGATCGCGATGGTGTTCGCGAATGCCGACGTGATCGTCGGCTACAACCTGTCGTTCGACATCGACATGCTGCAGGCCGAGTACACGCGCTGTAACCGGCCGCTCCTCGATCTCAGCGGCAAGAAGATCGTCGATGCGTTCCGCCTGTGGCAGCAGTGCGAGCCGCGCAGCCTGCAGCACGCGCATCGCCGGTTCGTCGGTGACGAGTTCGCAGCCGCGCACTCCGCGAGTGCCGATGTCGCGGCGACCGGTCGTGTGCTGGTCGGCATGCTCAAGCACTTCGGCATGCACGGTCAGGATTGGACGCAGGTCGCCACGTTCTGCGACCCAGGTCGCGCGTCGTGGGTCGGTCCGTCGCGTCACCTGCGCTGGGACAACGAGGTCATCGTGCTCGGATTCGGCAAGCACCAGGGCATGGCGATGCACGAGATCGCGGCGGGTGCCGACCGGAGCTTCCTGCAGTGGGTGATGTCGAAGGATTTCCCGCCGCACGTCGGCGAGATCTGCAAGGCGGCGCTCGAGCGCACGGCCGACGATCTGCACGCGTGGGTCAAGCAGCGCTACGGCCAGCCGGCGCCCACGGTGCAGCCGCCGTTCGCCGCGGCCAGCGCTGTCGCGGTCACCACGAATGCCGTGCAGGTCGTGCAGTCGGCGGTGGTGCCGCCGATGCCCAAGGTCAAGGGCAAGAAGTCGCGCTCGTCTCCGCAGTCGTGACGGACGAATCGTTCGCGCCGATCCTCGCTGCCACTCAGCGGGCCGCGAAGTTGCCGAAGGCGAAGCAGGCGCGCGTGTTCGCGTCGCTCGCACTGAAGCCAGAGGACAAGGCGGACGCGCTGATCGCGTTCATGTGGCGAACGTTCTGGCAGAAGAAGAACGGTGAGGCGATGGACCAGCTCGCGTGGGTGTTCGCGACCGCCGCGATCGGTCCGCGCGAGGTCTTGCCGTGGGACCTCCGGCACATCACGTTCATGCTGCGATCGACGGCGCCGCGGCCGCTGTCGTTGCCGCCGGCGATGGTCGCGCGTGCCGTCGAACAGCTCGCAGTAGCGCGTGGGTCGCTGTCCAAGCCGATGCGAGGCTGGGCTCGCCAGGCGGCGGACGCGATCGAGAAGGCGTTGCCGCGCGATGCGACGACGAAGCGGGCGGTGGCTCGACTGCGTGCGCTGCAGAACCGTGATCGTTGATGTGATCGCCTAACTCTCGCCGTCGAGCTCGTTCTCGACATCGGTGAGCCGATCGGCGAGCGCCTCGATGAGTGTCTCGAGCCGCAGTAGCTCGTCGACGATCGCGCCGCTGTCGCCACTCGCGATCGCCGCGTTCACACGCTCGACGATCTTGCTGCGCTTGGCGCCGATCCACGCGCGCTTGCGCTGCTGCTCCTGCCCCGCTCGCTCCGCCTCGCGTGCGCGTTCCTCGGCCTCGCGCAGACGCGCTCGCTCGGCCTCGTCGGCCTCGCGCCGCGCTTGCTCCCTGCGAAACGCATCGCGAGTCTCGACCATCTGGTCGAGCCGCTTTTTCAGCCCGGTGCGCGCGAGGCCGGTGTGCTCGACCATGTCGGCATCGATCCAGTAGCCGTGCTCGCTGCAACCCTGGAACAGACCGGGCTCGACCCCGCGCAACAACATCTTCGTGTTGCACCGCGGACATGGCGCGCGCACTCGCTCCCAGCGAATGAGCCGGTTCTCGCGGATCTCCTCGGGCTCGAGCATGACCGCTGCAGCGTCGGCGCTGATCCACGTCCCGCACTCCGCGATACACGCCGCCAGATCGGCGGGAGGCAACGGCTTGCTACAGCGCGGGCAACCGAGACCGTTGGGCGATGCCGCCTCGCGATACGGATTGGACATCCGCCGATCTTGCCTCAGCGCTTGCGGCCGCGCCGCGGATACGGCGCTGCGATCGCCTCGAACTGCATCGCGTTGAAGTCGTGCAGCTGCGTGACTCGCTCGATCGGATCGTCCTGCTTCGCCGACTTCGCGGTGATATGTCCTGCGTACAGCGCACCGCCGGTCGCCCACACGAGTCGCTTGCCGTCGAGGTCGGTCCACTCCCAGTCGTGGCGCGGCAGCTCGCGACCGTCGCCGACCAGCTCGTGCTCGTCGTAGTAGACACTCTTGCCCACCGGCTGGCCGACCATCCCGTGCGCGAAGCGACGCAGCGTCCAGCCGTGTCCGATCGGCTTGTCCCAGATCGTGGTGCCCGCAAGTCGCGTATGGATCGACAGCTCGGGCCGTATCGTCCAACCATCGCGCTCGAGGCGATTGAAGTAGACACCGTGACACTCGCCGCCGCCGTAATGGAACGAGGACGAACGCGCGCCGGCATTCACCTCTCCCGTGTCCTCGATCATCTCGTGCGGGCCGTTGAGCCAGTAGGTGCGGTTGTCGAGGAACAAGCCACCACCGTTCCAGCAGTCGCCCTTCGCGTGCAGCGCGACGGCCGTCAGGTACGGCGGACGGGAGATGGCGGTCCAGGCGCCCTTGCCGCGGCTCTTCCAGTGACCGTTCATGGCGAAGTAAATGAAGTGCGTGCCGTCGGGTGATAGGTCGCATCGCATCTCGTAGATACGGCCGCGCAACCACTGGCCGAGCTCGAAGGTGTCACGCTTCCGATCCCAGCCGATCGTGGCGACCGACCTCGCCGGACCGCGCCGGATCACGAGCGCGGTCGACGCGTCGCGCGCGAGCAGCACGTGCAGCCGGGCAGGGAAGCGCGCCAACTAGATCCCTCGGTCGGTTATGCGATTCGCGAGCGTGATGATCGCGTCCTCGAGCCGCAACAGCTCGTCGACGATTGGCATCACATCTCCCCCTGCGACGGCCGAACGCACCAACACTGCGAGCTTCTCTCGCTTCGCCTCGCGCAACGCGCGCGCTCGCGCCTCGGCTGCTTCGCGCAGCGCCTCGGCAGCCGCGGCCGCACGTTCGCGTACTTCTCGATCGATCGCCTCACGGAGCGCTGGCTCATCGCGCGCGACGCGTGCGCGCTCCTCCTTGGTCAGCTTGGCAAGCGCGCGCGCCTGGCCCAGTCGCGCGGCCATCGTCAGGCGACCAAGGCCGGTCTGCGTGACGGTGCTCTCGTCGACCCAGAATCCGTGCGCGTCGCAGCCCTGGAACAGCGACATGTCGTGGCCGCGCAGCGTCATCTGCTTGCCGCACCCGGGGCAGCCGCACAGCGTGCGAAACCAGCTCGCGACCCGGCTCGGCTTCAGCTCGCTCGACTCGAATGCGGTGCGCGCGGCCTCGCTCGAGACCCACACGCCGCAGCCATCGACGCACGCCACGAGATCGCCCCCCGGTGTCTCGATGCCGCAGCGGGGGCACAGGATCGGGGACGACGCGGACTCGCGGTACGGGCTCGACATACGCCTCGATCGTACGCTGCTTCGCCTTGCGCGATCACTTGCCGTCGAGATCGTTCACGCGGGCAACGACCTCCCTGACCATCGCCTCGAGCCGCAGCAGCTCGTCGACAATCGGTGCGCTATCGCCGCGACTCATCGCTGCGTTCACCCGCTCGATGCTCTTCGCACGCTTGGCCTCGTACTCGGCAAGCTCGCGTTGCCGTCGCTGCTCGAGCGCCTCCGCTATGCGTACCTGCTCGCGTGCTGCGGCTTCCGCGGCGGCCTGTCGCTTGCGCTGCTCGGCCTCGCGAGCGGCCTTTGCTTCAGCCTCTCGCTTGAGCTGCTTCTCTGCGGCCGCCGCGAGCTCGCGCGCCTTCGCCTCGGCAGCCACTGCGAGCTCGCGCTCTCGCGCTGCACGTTCACGCTCGAGGACCTGCGCGCGTTCACGCTCGGCAGCCTCGCGCTCGAGATCCAGCTCGCGCTGGCGCGCTGCAGCCTCGCGCTCGCGTGCCTCGCGCTCGGGGCGAGCCCGCTCGTCGATGATTCGCTGTGCCGCGTCGCGCGCGTCACGTAGTCGCGCGGTCATCGACGAGCGGCCGAGGCCGGTCTGCGTGATCGTGCTGTCGTCGACCCAGAACCCGTGCGAGTCGCAGCCCTGGAACAGCGACATGTCGTGACCGCGTAACGTCATCTGCTTGCTGCACAGCGGGCAACCGACGCGCGTCCGGAACCAGCTCACGATGCGGCTTGGCGCGAGCTCGCTGGCCTCGAACGCCGTCTGCGCGGCCTCGCTCGACACCCAGATGCCGCAGCCCTCGATGCACGCGATGATCTCGCCGGACGCCGTCCGCTTGCCGCAGCGCGGACACTCGATCGTAGATGTCGCCGACTCGCGGTAAGGGCTCGACATGGCGAGCCATCGTACGCTCAGGTCCGGCCGATGTGCCGGTCCAGCGAGATCGAGCCGGCGCCGCGGAACGCGAACAGCAGGAACACGAAGCAGTAGAGCGCCGCGAGCTCGCCGCCATTGACGACCGGCAGCACCGAGCCCTTCTCCATCACGTGGAACTGCCAGTACGCGACGGCCATCGTGCCTGACGCGAGGATCGCAGCGGGACGCGTGAACAGACCGACCGCGATCAGGCCGCCTGCAAGCAGCTCGATCACGCCGCCAAACCACTTCTGCGACCAGACTTCGGGCGGCGCCTTCGTTGTGAACTCGCCGAACAGCTTCTGGATGCCGTGGAACAGGAACATGAAGCCGGCGACGAAGCGCAGCAGCGCGTACGACACGGATTCGGCGCGCGCTCGATCGATCATAGAGAACCTTTAGCACCGGAATTCGGCGCTGGCACTGTTGCGGACTGTGAACCGCGCCGCAGGCGTCGTCGCAACGTCGACGGATTGTTACGGTTCTGGCGGGCGCGGCTCTGCCAGCTGCGGGACCTCGGCGAACACGACGCTCGTGTCCGTGAGCACCCGGTCAAACGCCGTCTGCCAGCGCGCCTCGCGAGCCGTGGTCTCGAGCATGCGTCCATGTGCGGCCTTGAACTTCACGGAGTCCTTCGCCGTGGCCGCGTCGAGCATGTCCTTGCCCACGTCGCGATACTCCCTGGCGATGTCGAGGATCATGGCGTGGGCCTGGCCCATCGGCGCTGGCACGGTGACCTTCGCCGCGGCATCGAGGAACTCGGTCATCCGCGGGATTACGTGCTCGCTCATCGCGGTCACGACCCAGTCGGCATTGCCGGCATCGACCGCATCGGGCGTGAGCTTCTTGTACGGTCGCTTGCCGGTCCACAGCACGGCCCAGTTGCGCTGCATGTCGGCGTTCACGTAGCGATC
>JBBQFU010000060.1:0-34585 GCA_038322185.1 Haliangiales bacterium | reverse complement strand
CGACAAGCAAGCGGTGTGGGCGATGGCTCGCCTGTGCCGGCTTGCGAGTCTGCCGGTTCACCCTGAACAGCGCGCCGTGCGTGCCGAACGTCTGCCGGTGCCATGGGCGAACCCGTGGCGGCTCACGCCCGCGAGTGCTCGGAAACCGTGCAGGACGCCGCGCGCAGCGAAATCGGTCAAGCGGATTATCGCGGCCCGCTCAGTCGTCGTGGTAGCGGCGACGAGTCCTGCAGCAGCTTGGATAGTGGGGTGGGGGCAGAAGGGCTCGAACCTTCAACCAGCGGATTAAGAGTCCGATGCTCTACCATTGAGCTACGCCCCCGGCTGGAAACTAAACTTCTTCGATTTTCAGTGAGTCCGGGGCGACTCGAACGCCCGACCTACGGGTTCGAAGCCCGGCGCTCTATCCAACTGAGCTACGGACCCTGATGCGGGCGGACTAATAGCTTCCGAGCCCCGGGACTGTCAAGTGGCTGGATCCCTGCCCACATTTGTATGCACTGGGTGCTAGCTCACAAAACCCGAAGATTGACGCGACCCTACGTAACAAATGCACTTCCTTTGCAAAAGGACCTTCAGGTATATGTGCGATCGATCGAGATGCGTTAGGGCGCCTCTCGATCGGGGAGGCCGCCTTGTTCCTACGCTCGATTCGTCTCAACGTTGTGGTTTCGTTGCTGTTCGTGCTCCTGATGGGCGCGTGCAGTGGGTTTGGTGGATGCGGAGGCTG
The DNA here is from genome assembly GCA_038322185.1 of Haliangiales bacterium. Lineage (GTDB taxonomy): Bacteria > Myxococcota_A > Polyangia > Haliangiales > Haliangiaceae > JABFXX01. The sequence continues at coordinate 33,855 of JBBQFU010000060.1, read as the reverse complement.
CGGTGGTGGACCACTGCCAGCCGGCGGGGTCCCCGTGTCGCAGACCGTTGAGGGTGGCGCGCAGATTCGCGTGACACCGTCCGGCTTCACCAAGCTCAAGGACATCGTGCCCGCGCTGGCGAACACCGCGCTCAACGGGGGCTTCTGCGTCGCGCAGCAGAACTTCGGATTCAACGATCCGATCTTCGGCTCGTTCACCGGCATCCGCGCGTGCACGAGCTCGGTCGGCGGCTGCAACCCCGGCTGCCGGATCAATGTGACGGTCCCGTCGCAGGGCATCACGGTCACGCCGATCGCGAACACGAACCTCATCCGCGTCAACGTCGCGGTGAACGCTGCGGCCACCGCGGAGTTCAGGGCCGTCGTCCTCGGCGCCGGCGTCGGCACCTGCACGATGACCGCGCAGTCGAGCTCACTCGGCGGCAGCTTCGACATCGCCCTCGGTGTGAAGGCCAACAACGGCGAGCTCGACATCAAGCTCGACAAGGTCAACGCATTCACGCTCGGCCTCAACTTCAGCGGCTGCGGCTTCGCGTCGGACGTCCTCGACTTCGTGTCCGATGTCGTCGACTCGTTCGTCGGTCAGTTCCTCGTCCAGTTGCTGTCCCCGCTCATCAACAACGTCCTCCAGAACTTCCTGCCGAACCCGCTCGGCATCGCGAACATGATGAATGTCGGTAGCCTCCTCGAAGGCGTCTCACCGGGCACCGACGGCTACATGGAGGCACGTATCGTCCCAGGTGGCTACGCGACCGTCGCCAATGGCGGCGTGAACCTCGGCGTCATCACGGCACTCAACGCCGACGAAGACCCGTCGACGCGCGGCGTTGGTCTCGCGAGCGAGCCCCACCTCTGCGTGCCGCCGCTGCCGGGCCCCGACTTCTCGCAGCTGGGCCTCGGCTCGGTGTACCGCAGCTCGTTCAACGGCAACACGTACAGCCTCTTGCCGGCGGGCCAGTTCAGCGGCTCGCCCGACCCGACGATCCCGAACAAGACGGTCGACATGGCGATGGGTATCTCCGAGACCACCCTCGACCTCGCCGGTCACCACCTCGTCACGTCCGGCGGCATGTGCCTTGGCATCGGCACGAGCTTCATCGCGCAGCTCAACGTCGGCACGATCGGCATCCTGGTGCCGTCGCTCGCCGAGCTCCAGACCGACGAGGGCAACGACCCGCTCCTCCTCGTCACGCGCCCGCAGCGCGCGATCGACTTCACGATCGGTGACAACACCACCGCATCGCCGGCGCTCACGATGCACCTGCAGCATCTCGAGGTCGACTTCTACGCGTTCATCTGGGAGCGCTACGTCCGCGCATTCACGCTCGACCTCACCATGAACGTTGGCATCAACCTCGAGTTCGAGACGACCGGCACCACCACGGTCATCAAGCCGTCGCTGGTCGGCATCTCGTCGAGCGAAGTCACGGTCAAGGTCATCAACAGCCAGTTCGTGCGTGAGACGGCGCAGCACCTCGAAGGCGTGCTGCCCAGCGTGTTCGACCTCGTCACGCCGCTGCTCGGCACGCTGCCCGACATCCCGGTGCCGGCATTCGGTGGCCTCTCGGTCAACCCGCTCAAGGTCACCAAGGTCACTACGAGCCAGGATGACTTCCTCGCGCTCTACGCGCAGCTGGGCTCGAGCCCGATGATGCGCCAGGTCGCGCAGCAGGATCTCAACATGGCTCAGGTCGTCGAGAAGATGGACGACGGCATCCCGGCGCAGCAGGCGCCCGCCGCCGGCCGCGTCACGCTGCTCGATGTCGATACGCCGGCTGCCGGCGTCATCCGCGATGCGCTCACCAGCAACAACGGCGCGCTGCCGACGGTCTCGTTCGAGGTCGAGCGCTTCGATGCGCAGGGCCGCGAGCTCGAGTGGACGTGGAACATCAATGGCGGCTTCTGGCGCCCGTACACGTCGGTCAACCCGCTCGTCATCAGCGACAAGACGTTCGCATGGCAGGGCAAGTACGAGATCGGTCTCAAGTCGCGCGTGAAGGGTAACTTCCGCACGACGTCCGAGATCGTTCGCCAGAAGGTCACGATCGACTCGGTCGGTCCGACGGTGTTCGGCGAGAAGTCCAAGTGGGACGGCGACCAGCTCACCGTTCCGGCATGGGACGTCGTTGGCGGCCGCGACTTCGAGGTTGCGTGGGGCGAGATGGGTGAAGACGGCCCGGCGACGAACTGGGTGCCGTACCGCGGCGCCACGCTCGCTCGCGCGTCGGCGATGAAGCTCGCCGAAGGCCACAATGGCGAGATCGTCATGTACGCACGCGACGAGCAGGGCAACGTGACCGCCACGCCGATCGCGCCGTTCCACGGCCAGGCAGGCGCCGCGGGTTGCGCCTGCGAGACGACCGGCCGCCCGGGCGTTGGTAGCCTCCTCCTGATGGGCCTCGTCGGATTCGGCCTGCTGCGCCGCCGCCGTCGTACCGAGTGGCCCCGCCGCTTCGTTGCGATCGCCGCCTCGCGCACCGCGCGCACCGTCGTGATGTTCGTTGGCGTGATCGCGCTGTCGGCACTCGTGCCGGCGTGCAGCTGCGGCGACACGCAGGGTCAGAGCTGCGAGACCGCCGCGGACTGTGGCCCGGACTTCTGTGATGAAGGCCAGCTGCCGTTCTGCATCGACAACACGTGCGTCTGCTCGGATGACATCCCGGCGGGTCGCATTGGTCCGTACTCGGATGTCGCGTTCGGTGGTGGCCAGATCTGGGTGTCGGCCTACGCGTCGTCGCACGGTGACCTCGTGGTCGCCAACACGACTGGCGGCCGCATCCCCAACGAGGCGTGGGAGTGGGTCGACGGCGTTCCCGACGGCCCGGTGATCGTTCCCGACTCGGAGATCCGTGGCGGCATCGACGAGGCAGGCGCCGACGTCGGTCTCTACACCAGCATCGCGGTCGCCGCCGACGGCACGCCGATGGTCTCGTACTTCGATCGCACCACCGCGTCGCTCAAGTTCGCCGCGCGCGTTGGCGGCGTGTGGCAGACGCACCAGGTTCAGATCGGCACCAGCCAGATCGATCCCGGCGCGGGCGGCTCGCTGATCGGCATGTACACCTCGCTCACGCTCCGCAGCGACGACGGTCGCCCCGGCATCGCGTACCTCGCGCACGTCGCCGACACGGCGGGTATGCACGCCGAAGTTCGCTACGCGGCGGCGCAGACCGCGTTCCCGACGCAGGCATCGGACTGGACGACGTGGGTCGTCGACACCGCGCTGATCCCGGAGAACCCCGATGAGATCTATCCGCTGCCGGGTGGCCTCGGTCTGTTCGTCGACTCCGCGCGCAACCCGATGAACCAGGCGCCCGTCGTCGTCTACTACGACCGCGCCAACGGTGACCTCAAGCTCGCGCGCTTCAACCCGTCGTCGGGTCAGTTCGCGACGCCGATCCTCCTCGATGGTTCGGGCTCGATCGACGCCGGCTGGTCGCCGGCCGTCCAGGTCGACGACCAAGGCGTTGCCCACGTGGTCTACGTGAGCGCGACCGGTGATGACCTCAAGTACACCACCGACGCGATGGGCGCGATGAAGGAGACCGTCGACGACGGCTACCGCATCGTGGGCACCACGGTCGACGGTCTGCCGAAGCCGGAGTTCCACTTCGTCGGTGACGACGCGAATCTGATCCTCGTCCCCGGCGGCGTCCCCACGGTCGTCTACCAGGACGCGACGACGCAGGAGATGCTGGTCGCGCAGAAGGGCACCAACGGCATGTGGAACCACGTGACGGTCGCGGGCGCGTCCACCGTCGCCCCGGGCGCCCCGTGGCCGGGCGCGTGGGGCTTCTTCGCCTCGGGCACGCTCGGCTCGACCGAGATCGTGATGTCGTCGTGGGTCATCGACCAGCCCAACAACGACAACTGGGTTGAAGTGCTCAGCAAGCCGTTCAGCTTCCAGTAGAGGCTCGTTATTCCCTGCACGCAATTTGCGTGCAGCCTGGGGCGTTGTCATCGTGAACCGATGAGGCGCCCCTTTTTGCTTCTCGCCGTCATGACCCGCGTCGCAACCGCGGAGTGCCCCGAGCCCGAGGCTGCGCCACCGGTACACGACCAGCTCACGCTGAAGAAGGTCGCGTTCAAGGACCTGCCGGCGTGGGCCGATGACAAGCAGAGCGAGGCGGTGCCGTCGTTTCTCAACTCGTGCGCGAAGCTCGCGAAGCTCGCCGACGATGCACCGGTGGGTCACGACGGCCACGGTGGTGTCGCCAAGCAGTGGCGCAACGCGTGTGCGGCCGCCACGAAGGTGAAGGTCGGCGACGACAAGGCCGCGCGTGCATTCTTCGAGACCGAGTTCGTGCCGTATCAGGCGTCGGGCAAGGCCGGACCGATCGGCAAGCTGACCGGCTATTTCGTGCAGGAGCTCAACGCCTCGCGCAAGAAGGCCGGCAAGTACCAGCACCCGCTGTACGCGCGGCCCAAGGATCTCGTGATGGTCGACCTGTCGCTGTTCGTCAACGACGCGCACGGCCGGCGCATCTGGGGGCGCCACGACGACAAGGGAACGCTGCAGCCGTTCTACACGCGCGCCGAGATCCGCAAGGGCGCGCTCGCGAGTCAGAAGCTCGAGATCATGTACGCAGACGATCCGATCGACGTGCTGTTCGCGCACATCGAAGGCTCTGCCATTGCGGTGATGGACGACGGCACGCGGGTGCGTCTCGAGTTCGCCGGCAAGAACGGCCGCGCGTACAAGGGCGTCGGCAAGGTGCTCAAGGAGATGGGCGTGCTCACCGGCAAGTACAACGGCACGATGCCTGGTATTCGCCAGTACCTCGCCGATCACATGACCAAGTTCGACGAGCTCGTCGATCAGAACGCGTCGTTCGTCTTCTTCAAGGAGTCGACCGCACCCGGCGCGATGGGCTCGCAAGATGTCGTGCTCACCGCGCGGCGCTCGATGGCGGTCGACCGTGCCTTCATCGCGCACTCGACGCCGATCTGGGTCGATGGCAAGGCGCCCTCTCCCGGCAAGCCCGGCGCGTCGACGTGGCGCTCGCTGCTGATCGCGCAGGACACCGGTGGCGGCATCCTCGGTGCGGTGCGCGGCGATATCTACTGGGGCGAGGGCGCGATCGCCGAGGATCTCGCGGGGCGCATGGGCGGACCCGGTCGCTACTGGGTACTGCTGCCGAAGGGCGTGACGAAGTAACGTCCAGCGTCTGCGAGCTGCGGCAATCGCACCGTGAAGGTTGTCCCTTGGTTCAGCTCGCTCGCGACCGTGATGTCGCCGCCGTGCTTTTCGATGATCCCGTGACAGATCGACAAGCCGAGCCCCGTTCCGCCGCCGACGGCCTTCGTCGTGAAGAACGGATCGAAGATGCGTGGCAGGTGCTCGGGCGCAATGCCACCGCCCGTATCGGCGATCGAGATACAGACGCGGCCCGCTTCATCGACCGAGGACGTCACGCGGATCTCGTGATTCGCGGAGCTCCCTTCGCGAATCGACTGCGCCGCATTGATCAGCAGATTGAGAAAGACCTGAGTGAGCTGTGACTCGTTCGCGTGAACACGCGCGCCGGTCTCGACGACGCAGACCAGTCGTGCGCGATGTCGAATCTCCTGGTCTGCCATCTTGATTGCCACATCGAGCACAGCGCCGAGCTCGACAGCCCGCAACTCGGTGGTGTCGTTGCGCGTGAACGTGCGGAGGGATTTGACGATCTCGGCGATCCGCTTCGCCCCTTGCAGCGCCTCTCGCAGCAGATCCCGAGGGTCGCAAGCGGCTTCTTCGTCGAGCATCTCGAGGGCCGCCTCGAGATTGCCCATCACGTAGCACAACGGGTTGTTGATCTCGTGCCCGACCCCGGCGGCGAGCGTCCCGAGTGCGGCGAGCCGATCTGCCTGCAGAAGCTGCGCTTGAAGCCGATTGATCTGCGTGACATCGGTCATCGAGCCGACCATGCGCAGCGCGGTTCCCGCGGCATCGCGGATGATGAAGGCACGATCGACAAAGTCAGCGTAGGTGCCGTCGGCGCGGCGAAATCGGTACTGATCCGTCCACGAGCTCGCATCGCCCGCGAGAGCCAGCTCGATCTTGCCGACGACGTCATTGCGCTCGTCGGGGTGAAGGGTGGTCTTCCACCACACGGAGCTCTCCGGAACTTTCTCGTAGCCAAGCAGCGTGGTGACCGCGGTGTTCCAGGTGATCGTGTCCGTGACGAGGTCCCAATCCCAGAGCACGTCATTCGTCGCCTGCGCGGCGAGGCGGTAACGCTCTTCGCTGCGTGCGAGTGCCTCCTCGGTCAAACGACGGTCGGTGATATCGCGCGCGAAGAATACGACCGTCATTCCCAGGTCCGCGGACCCGACGCGCTTGAGGTCGGCAAAGAACCAGCGGCGGCCGCTCGGTAGGTCCAGCGGATACTCCGTGTGCTCGACATCCCCGGTGGCGTACACGCGCTGCACCATCGCCGTGAACGGTGCGCCGGCCGGCCCCAGGACATCCTCGATCGTGCGCCCGATCATCTCCGCGGCGGGACGCGCAAGCAGCTTCGGATCATCCGCCCAGGCATTCACGTATCGCGCGTCACCATCGAGCTCCAAAACGATCCCTCGGATGCACCCAACGAGGGTCATCAGTCGCTGGTCGTCACGCATGCATGGCGAATCGACCCAACGGCGAAAGTTTCGAGGCCATGGCCAGCGGCCCTCTACGGGTTTTGCTGAGGCGCAGCGCTGCCGTCCCACAGCTGGCCGCGGATGTAGATCTTCACGCCGACCGCCTGGAGGGCGGCGCGCAGCTCGTCCCAGTCACCCTGGCGTGCGTCGCCGGTGACCGTCACCATCGCACCCTCGGTGGCCTTGCACCTGGCGACCGCGTCGTCGCGCGAGAGCTTGTCGCCGTCGACGGTGATGCCCTCGGCGGTGATCCGCACGGTGCAGCGCGCAGGCCCGGCGTCGCTCGGTATCGCGACCGCCGGACGCACGCGGCTGCCGCTGCCGCTGCCGGTGCCCGTGCCCGTGCCGAGGCCCCAGCCGCGGCCGAAGCCGAGGTAGAGAATCGCGGCGACGATGATCGCGATGATCACGCTCCACACGATGAGCTTGCGGCGCCGGCGTCGACGCTCGATCTCGGTGGCGACGTCTTTTGTGAGCTGCTTGTTCTGCGCGGTCATGGGGTCACTCCTGGGGCAACTTCCGCTTCGGGATCGACAACGACGGCGAGCCCGCGCTGATCGACCTGACAGCGATCGACGTCGCGCCGCAGCCCTTCATAGAGAGCGTGCGGAAGATCCGCGCTGCGCGCATCGGGCGCGAAGATCACGAGGTACGCGGCAAGATCGGGGAGCGCGAGGTGCAGCGCGACCTGCTTGCACACGCGGAGGTCCGCGGAGCGATCGCCGAGGTAGGCGAGCGCGATGTCGGGATCGCGGCTCTGCTCGAGGAGCGGGATGTCGACGGTCACGCGCTTACCGGCAAGCTCGAATGCGGTGAGCTTGCCGTCGGGCGAGATCCGCGCGACCACGACGGGGCGTGCGGCGAGCTGCTCGTCGAGCTGCGCGAGTGCCTTGGCCTGCAGCACGGCGGCCGGCTGCGGCAGCGCGGCCGGGGGCGGTGGTGCCGGCGCGGGCTTCGCGGCCTCGGCCTGCTGCTGCATCGCGGCGGCGCGGATCAGCGCCACGAAGATCAAGATGAACAGCACGTCGAAGAGCGACGTCAGGTCGGGCGGCACGCGGAGGTGGCGGCGAGCGCGACGGCGACTCACGCGGCGGCCTTCGTCGGGACCCGGCGCGCGTCCCACGCCTCGAGGTTCTTCTCTGCCGCGTCGACCCACGCGGTCAGGCGCATCGCGAAGCTCGCCGACAGCGCGATGCTGCAAGCGAGGCCCGCGGCCGTGGTCCAGATCTTCAGCGCGAGTGGTGCAAGCAGCTTGGTGAGGTCACTGCCGGTGTACGCGAGTGACAGGCCGATACCGATCACGGTGCCGAGCAGGCCGAGCTGGCGAAGCAGATCGACCCAGAACGCGAGCACGGGCTCGAGCCGCTCGACCCGCATCTGCCAGCTGCGCACCTGCTTCTGTGCCCACGCCGGGTCCGTCGCGCTGAGGATCGCGTGCGCCTCGTCGCGCAGCGCCTGCTGCTCGAGGCTCTTGGTCTTGGTGTCACCGACGAGCTCGTCGCCGAGCTGATCGGTCAGCGTCTTGACCCACGCGAGCTCGCGATGCACGTGGAGCCAGCCAGCCACGAACACGAGCACGATCAAACCGCAGAGCGCGATCGTGAGGCCCCAACCCTGGATGAAGCTCTCCATCGCGCGCCAATGATACCGCTACTCCAGCGCGAGATCCGCCGCGCCGCGCTTCCAGCGACCATCGGCGTTGGCATCGATCAGAATCGGCGAGATCAGCGCAAATGGGGTCACGCCGGCGCGATCCCACTTGTCCTTCTGATAGGTACCCGTGAATTCGAGCGGCATCGCGGTGTCACCGTCCGCGGTCACGCTCACCCACGTGTCCGCGCTTCCCACCTCGATGCGGCCCGCCCAGTGATGCGTGCGCACGCCGGCGGGCACATCGAGCGTGTGGACCAGCTGCGGTCCGGTGGCGCCGCCGACCGTGATGCGAATTCGCTCCGCCTTGACCCACTTCGTCTGCTGCAGCGTGATGTCGAGCCACACGCCGCCCGCATCCGGTGTGAGCGCCTGGCCCGGTCCCACCGTCGGTGTCGCGCCTTGCTTCGCGCTCGCCTCGACGTCGAGCCACGGCCCGGTCGTCGCGACCACGCGCCGCCGGCGCAGCGCGGCGATGAACCCCGGCTCGTCGAAGGGCTGGGTGCGCAGGTCGTCGGCAAACACATACGTGCGCGCGGTGCCGTCGAGGACCCAGTTGAGATCGTGCGTGTCGCTGTTTGCGAGCCCGATCACCAGGTGCCCGTGATCGACGAGCGTGTAAAAGTCGCGGACGCCGTCGTCGAGGCGCCGGTCCCCCTCGACGTTGAATGCCGAGTACCCGGCGAGGACCTCGACCGCGTCGAATCCGAGCGGGAACGGCGGTGGCCACTTCACGCCGTCCCACCCGACCGTGTCGTACAGCGAATTCACGCGAAACCGGGGGTGATTGACCTGCACGATCGGGTTCGTCGTCATTGCGTGCCCGAGGTCGAACAGCTGCTGCGCGGTGGCGTTGATCACGCTTGCCTCTGCCGGCCCGCCGCCGCGCGGCACGTTGCGATCGAGCGGCACGGGATACACGTTGACGTGCAGCGCGTTCGCCGTGAGCTCGTTGCCCGCGATCGAGGCGATGCGTGACTCGGCGCCGAGCTTCGAAATCTCGGCGTCGAGGTCGCCGTTCGTGTTGTGGTCGGTGAGCGCGATCACCTGAATGCCGGCCGCAAGCTGCGCGATCACGCGCTGTGGATTGGGCAAGCGCGAGTCATTCGAGGCGCTCGCATGAACATGCAGGTCGGCGGCGAGCGTGCCGTGTGGCTGCCAGGCGCGCTCGAGCTTGATGTCGAGCTCGACGCGGCCGCGCTTCGGATACAGATCCACCTGTCCTTCCCAGCGCTCGTACTCGATGCCGCGCCACGCCCACACCGTGTAGTGCCCATACTTGATCGCGGGTGAAGGCACGCACGTGTCGACGCCGATCGGCACCTCGGCCACGCCGTCGCCAAGGATGATCCCGTCCCACGAGCCGACGACGTTCGCTGCCATCGCGCACGCCGCCCCGCCCTGACGCTTGCCATACAGGTCGATCCCGCCGATACGAACTGGCTGCCCCGCCGCATCGAACAGCAGCACGCGTGCCGCGACCGGCGCGGTCCCATCGGTCACGCGGATCACGAGTGTCGTCGTCGACCGTGGCGTGCCCACGCTGCTCTTGCCACAGGCCGCACCGCTCGCGAGCGCAATCACCGCGAGCCCGACGACCGCGCGCACAGTCACAGCTTGAATTCGGCGCCTGCGGTCACCGATCCGCCGATCAGCGGTTCCACGCCCAGTCCCTGCGTGAACAGCCCGATGCCGACATCGAGCGTGGCCTCGGCGGTGACCGCGATCCCATCGGCAACGTTGATCCGCATGCCGCCGCCCGCGTGCAGCGGAATCCCGAATCCCGTCAGGTCATCGTCCGAAAACCGGATAATCGCGATCCCCACACCGAGGCGCAGGTACGGCCAGAAGGCACTCGGCGTGTTGGCGCGAACACTGCCCAGGAACCGCCGCACGTTGGCGCCGACCTCGGCCGAAAAGCCGTCGACGAGCCCGTGGTCGCACAGGTAGTCATCCATGCGATCCCGAAAGCATGCCGGCTCACCCGACCCGAACGTGAATGCCGCCGTGCCGTCGAACCAGTCGCTATCGGTGAGCTGATACAGATAGTGCCCGATCACGCGAAGGCCGCCCGGCGTCACGCGTCCGCCGCCGGCCATACCGAGTGTCGCGCCGATGGCCTGGTCGCCCATGTCCTCGGGTGCCGAGCGTGAGAGGTCCACGCTGTTGTTGGTCGTGGTCGTCGTCGCGGTCGTGGCCTCGTCGGCCTGCGCGAGCCGAGCGGTGCACAGCACGCTGATCGCAACGCCGGTCGCCGTCATCAGCCGCGACATACGAGCACCTTCACGTCGCTGTCGACGATCCCATCGCGCTCCTTGCACTCGTACCCGTTGCCCAGGAACGTGCATCCGGGGTCGGTCTGGCACAGGTACGCGCAGACGCCGCCGTTGTCCTCGCGGATGCAGGCGGTGTCCGCCGGGCAGTCGTCGTCGCGATTGCAGTCGAGCGTGCAGAAGCCGCCGGGCCAGTCCTCGCTCGGCGTGAGGCAGCGGTCGTCGCATTCGGCCGAAATATCGCAGCGTGCGCCGACCGCGCGCGAGACATCAGCGTCCTGACACGCGCAGAGCAGCGTGAGCGCGCAGGGCAGCAGCGTCCGCATCGCGAAAACGCTACCCCGCACTGATCCGCGGCGCCACTAAGAGGCGTGTGCAGATTGTCATGATGACGTACGGAGACGTAGTGCCCGATACATCGGCCGCACCACAGCGGCGTTCAGCGCTTGCGCCGGCGACGCGCGGCACCCGCGGCATGCGCGAGCGCCGACACGAGAGCCTCACTCGCACGTGGCGAGTGCTTGGATGCATCGACGAGCGGCTGCAGTGCCGAGTCGAGATCGAAGCCGCCCCGCAGCGGACCGGTCGCCGACCACACCTGCTCGAGCGCGCGCTGCGCTGCCACCTCGCCGAGCAGCACGGCGAACTGCGGGGTCGCAAGACACGACAGTCGCGCGAGGTCGCTGATCGAGCAGGCCGCGAGGCGCCCACCGCCGAGGAGCCAGTCGCTCACCGCCTCCCATGCGTGCGTGTCGACGACGGCGGAGTCCGCCGGTGCCTCGGGCACGCTCACCACGTTCGGCGCGACTGCCCCGTGATCGGGCGGCGTGATGAGATGAATGCGCGGGCTGCCATGCGACGCGTTGTCGTTGTCGGCGTCGAGCACGAGCATCCGCACGAAGCGGCGCAGCACGCGCGGCGGTGCCGGCTGTGCGGGACCGTACGGCGTGCGCACGATGTGGTCGCTGCTACCGCGTGCACTGCGATCGGCCACGTAACCGTCGAAGGTCGTGGCGGCGAAGCCATCTAGCGGGTGCCGGCGCGTGCGGCCGTCCGGCATGTGCAAAAGCAGCGTCTCGGCCTCGAGCTGGATCTCGGCGCGCGCTGGCCGGAACGGACCGTCGTCCCGGTACAGCGCGGTGTGGCCCATGTTGAAAGCTTAGCAGCCGATTCTCCTGGACCAGAGAGGTTCTTCAGGTCGGCGTCGGCGCCGTCACGGCGTCCGGCAGCGACGGGACAGCGGGGCTCGCAACCCAGATCGACCGCGCCGCTGCGCCACATGTTGGAGCTGATCGAAGTGCTCCGGGCGAAACCATCGCCGACGTCTTCGTCGACAGCGGTTCCCACGAGGCCGAAACGACACCCCGCGTTAGCGCCAAGGAACGGGCTTGAAGCGCCGCTCAGGTCTTGGGCTTTTTGGCCCGCGGCTTCGAGCGCTTGGGCGTCGGCTCGGGGGCCGGGGCCTTGGCAGCCTGGAGCCGGCGGATGGCGCGCAGTCGGAGGGTGCGGTCGAGCTTCGGCTTGAAGTTCGCGTCGCCCTGGAAGTCGGGCACGATGCCCGCGCGGACCTGGGCGTCCTCCTTGAGAAGGAGGGCGCGGAGCTGGTCCGGCGACGACAGCGAGCGGAGCTTCGCGATGGTCGACGGATTGCGCAGCGCACGTGCGAGCCGGCCGAGGATCGGCAGGTGCAGCTTGTCGTACTTGAGCCCGAGCAGAAAGAACAGGTAGGTCGGGTTGCCGTCGGTCGCACCGAACGGGATCCCGCCATACGACCGGCCCACGATCACGAACGGCCGGGCGATCTTGCCCTTGTCCTTCGCCCGCGTGTGAAGGAAGGCGACGCCGCCCTCCATCGCCGTCGACGATAGGGACTCGCGCTCGACGACCGCGCCCACGAACCACGGCTTATCCGCGAGCCAGCCGTTCGTGTACGCACGCGCGGCGAGCTCCTCGATCACGGAGATCGGGGTGTTCGCGCGCAGGTTCACGATGATGGCCTGGTCCGGGAGCAGGTCCTCGAGCGGCAGCTTCATGCCGTCCGGGACGTCTACAAAGCTCTCGTCGTCGCCAACGAGCTGGTCTGCAATCCAGTCATCGATGGCAGCCTTCTTGAAGCGCCACTGGCGCTCCAGCTGGATCGCGGGGATCTTGCCCGACGCGACAAGCTTGTTCACCGTGGCCTCGTCTAGATGGAGGTACACGGCGAGCTCGTGGATCGTCAGCAACTGGGCGTCTGAGCCTTGCTTTTTGGCCATCGGGGAGCGACTCGCCGCGGCATTCTACGCTGATTGCGCGCACATCTCGCGATCGTGCCGTAAGATTTCGGGGTGAAGAGACCAGCATGGTCCCTCCGGCGCGCCCGGGTGCTGGCTGGGACCAAGTTCCTGCTGGTCGCAGGCTTGGTCGGCTTCGTTGTCGTGTGCTGGCTGGGCGAGCAGGTCGCCGGCCTCCACCACCCCGTCCGCCTCGGACCCGTGTTGGCCTCGCTGATGGCCTGCATCCCCGCGGTCCTGTGGCTGGGCTTCTTCTACCTGATGGACCGCCACGAGCCCGAGCCCAAGCAGCTCGTGCTCGGCGTCTCGGTCCTCGGTGCGCTGATCGCTGCGCCACTCGCCGAGTTCGTACTGCGCCACGCAGTGCCCCGCCTGGCGGTGCACCACGATCTCGATGCGCTCTCGCTCGATCGCATTCTCTACGCGGTCCTGATCGTCGGGCTCGCTCAGGAGATGTGCAAGTACGCGGTCGTTCGCTACACGATCTACATGTCGCGCGAGTTCGACGAGCCGATGGACGGCATCGTCTACATGATGGCGTGCGGCACCGGCTTCGCGGTGTGGACGAACTTCCACTGGCTGTCGACGCAGGAGCAAGTCTACCTGTCGACGGGCGCCGCCAAGGCCGTGGTCACGACGCTCGCGCACGCATCGTTTGCCGGTGCACTCGGCTACGTGATGGGCCGAGCGAAGTTCTCGCGACGAAGTGCACCGGTGCGTGGTGTGCTGCTGATGCTAGGCCTCCTCGGTGCGGCGGCCCTCAACGGTCAGTTCCAGGTGATCTCGAACCTCGTGCAGCAAAGCGGCATGGCGGTGCATCGGTGGCGGGCGGTGTTCTACGCGGCGCTGTGCGCATCGGCGGTGTTCGCGGTGACGTGGGCTGCCTCGCAGCGACTGCTCAAACGGTCCCCGTTCAAGGATCGGGTCCCGTGACCGACGACAAGAAGAAGAAGCCGCGCAAGCGCAAGTCGGCGCCGGCGATCGGAGACGCCGCGAAGCGCGACTCGTCGCCCGCGATCGCGACGGAGGGTGCCGACGCGCGCGACTCGTCGCCCGCGATCGCGACGGAGGATGCCGACGCGCGCGACTCCGCGCCGGTGATCGCGGCCGACGGCGGAACCGCGCGCGACTCCGCCGCGACATCCGAGGAAGCGTCGCCGGCGAACGCGGCCCCGCAATCCACACCGCCCGAATCGTCCGCGCCAAAGCGCGACAACAAGCCCAGCGCGCCGCCGCAGACCATTCCGCCGCTGCCGCGCATCCCAGCTTCCAAGAGCACGCCGCCGCCCGTCGTCGCGGTCAGCTCGCCGCCGCCCGTTGCCACACCGTCGATCAATGCGCCGCTCGCGTCGACTGCTCTCGATGCGCCGCTCTCATCGTCGCCATCGTCGCCATCGTCGCCATCGTCGCCATCGTCGCCATCGTCGCCATCGGTGGCCTCGCAGGCCGCGAAGACGTCGGCGCCCTCTGCGGCCGCGGATTCCCAGCCGAGCGACACACCGGTCGAGACCTCCGGTCCCGCCCCGAGAGCAGGCGACGAGCGCGTTCAGACCAAGCCCTACGACAAGGCGGTGATCGACACGCTCACCGAGAACACGTACGCAGAGCCTGCCAAGCCCCCATCCGAGGCAGCGAGTGCGGCAGCCTCGACGTCCGGAGCAGCCGCGGTGTCCGGCCACGAGCACGCGGTCGCCGTCGAAGAAACCTCGAGCGCCGACCTCAAGCTCGCGGCCGACGACGACGAGCTGATCGAGTGGAACCCCGAAGAGTACCTCGGCGCTCACTCACCCGACTTCATGCTCGCCGACGAGGATGTCTCGATGCCGCCACCGTCGGCGGCTCCCGAGGCACCCGCGGCAGCGGCACCTGCGCTCGTCCCTGCCCCACCGGTCTTGCCGTCGCCGCAAGAGGCAGCACTCGAGGCGGCACGCATCGTCAGCCAGATGGTCGACATCAACAGCGAGTCGGGCGCGGTGATCGCCGCGGCCGCCGCCGCCGGTGCCGCGATCGAAGCGGCGCATGCCGCGCAGAAGGCCGCAGCGGCCGCGAGCGCAACCCTGGCCGCGAACGCGTTGGCTGCGTCGATGGGCGCTGATCCGTCGAACAGCGCAGCAGCCGCGACCGCCGGTGCGGAACCCAGCCCGCGCGCGTCGCAGCCGATGATGCGCGTCGGCGATCTCTATGCAGCATCGGTCGCGACAGGTGCCACCAACGATCCGGTCACCACGGTGCGCCTGTCTCGCGATCGGATCCTCGCGGCCCTCGCCTACGAAGAGGCCGGGACGGGCCCCTCCGCACGCGACAGCCAGGTTCGCATTCGCGCACGCACCGAGCCTGGGATTCCCGACGAGGCGTACGATGAGTTCGACCCCGTCGCGATCGCGGCAGCAGCGATCGGCCGGCTTCGCCAGCGCGCACGCACCGACCTCGCGGAGCTCCGCTCGCACTATCACCGCCACGACATCCTCGTGGTGCTCATGGCGCTCTTGATCATCGTGGTCGCGGGACGCTTCCACCGAAACCTGACAACCCCGGCGAACGAGGCGTTCAGCGAGCGCGGGCTGACATTCGATCGCCCGTCCACGTTCTTGCGCCCCGAGCCCTTGCCGTTGATCTCGCCGCGCATCGTGCGCGACCTGACCGGCGCGGCGAAGATGAAGGACGAGAACCTCTACTTCGTCGAGCTGACAGCACCAGGCTCGACGGCCCGGCTCGAGGTCCTGATCGACAAGAAGCCGTCATGGTCGAACATCGTGACCGGTCTCGAGCTCGACCGCCGGTCGCGCTGGGGCGAGCTGTATCGCCTCGATGCAAGCTCGGTCGAGTCGGTCGCGGGCCACGACTGGCTGCGCACCGCGTATCGCTACGCGCACGTTCCCGAGAAGAACGACGACCCACGCGTGGATCGCGCGATCGAATACGCGACGATCGATCGCGATCAGATCTACGTGATCACGCTCTACGGCACCGCCGCCGAGCTCGCGCAGCTCGAGGACGTGGTCCCCGGATCGCTACGCGTCCCGACGCAGACCGGCCTGCCGCTCGTGCCGCAGACCGGACGGCTGAGCCAGCGCAAGTATCCGCGCGGCGTCGGCCGGGCATTCGATTCGACCGTGATGGTCGTGGTCGCCGACCTCATCGAGGGCCGGCTCCGCGCACGCGGTGGCGGCTCGGGTGTGATCGTCGGGGCCGATGGCTCGGTGCTCACGAACTATCACGTGCTCCACGACAAGGACGGTCGCCTGCACGACACGTTCATCATCGGCCGCTTCAGCAAGCTCGACAACGCACCGCAGCTGCACTGCGCCGGTCGCCCGAATCGCAGCAAGCTGCTGCGCGACCTCGACCTCGCGCTCATCAAGTGCGACATGGATCTCGACGGCCGCACCTGGAGCCCCGGCACGAGCGGCATCTGGCCGACGCTGCTCGAGTCGCGCTCCGCCGACATCAAGATGGGTCAGAAGCTGTGGGTGCTCGGTTATCCCGACGTCGGCGGCGGCGGCATGACGATGTCGACCGGCGAGGTCGAAGGCTGGACCGGCGAAGACGGCACGCAGGGTAAGGACTTCATCAAGACCGACGCGTCGATCACGCACGGCAACTCGGGGGGCCCTGTGATCGACGAGCAAGGCAAGCTTGTCGGTATCGCCGCGGCGTTCCGCACGCGCATCACCGCGGCCGGCGGCGTGATCGAGACCTCACAGGTCGGCCTCGTCCGCCCGCTCGGCTCGGCAAGTAACCTGCTCGCGTATGCGGCCGCCGGCTGGACGCCGCGCGAGGGCTACACCGATGTCGAGCTATCGCCGAGCGCAATCGAGGCTGCCGCGGAGGGCGTACGCATCTTCACGACGGTGATCGACGACGCCAGCGAAGCACCCGTGCGCGACGCCACCGTGATGGTGCTCAAGGCCGGCATGGACGTGCGCTCGATCGACATGAACCGCCTCGACGATCAGGCGATCGCATGGGGCAAGACCAACGCGTTCGGCGAGGTCCGCCTCAAGCACCTGGTGCCCGTTCCCGGCACGTACACCGTCATGGTCGTGGCGCCTGGCTACGAGCCGCTGATCGGCGCGAACGAGCTACATCTCGACGACAAGACGCCACAGAGCTTCGATCCGTGGGGCCGCATCGGTCTGCGCTCGCGCTGATCAGCGCACGACGAGCGCGTCGACCGCGCCATCCATCTGCTTCGCCGTGAACGGCTTCTCGAGGAACGCATCGGGCTCGTCCTCGCCATTGATGCCGCGCGTCGCATCGCTGTATCCCGACATCAACAGGATTTTCGCCGCGGGTTGCATCTGCCGCGCGATCGGAAGCAACTGATAGCCGGTGAGCTTCGGCATCATCACGTCGAGCAGGATTACCTGGTAGCTCCCTTCGCGCAGACGCGTGGCCGCTTCCTCGCCATCACTCGCGAGCGCGACCGTTGCGCCGCGACGCTCGAGGAGCCGGCGAATCGTCGAGCGTACGGAGGGTTCGTCGTCGGCCACCAGGATCGTCACACCGCGCAGCGACACCGCCGTCGACGACAGCGGCCGCGCCCCGGCCGCCTTGGGCTCGGCACCTGCGATCACCGGCACGTTCACGCGGAACGTGGTCCCCATGCCGGGCTTGCTGTCGACCGCGATCTCGCCACCGAGCCGGCGCACGATGCCGTGCACCGCCGACAACCCGAGGCCGTGGCGCTCCGGCTTCGTCGTGAAGAACGGATCGAAGATGCGCGCGACGGTGCGTGCATCCATGCCGACGCCGTCATCGGTGACCTCGAGCCGCCACCAGGCGCGGTTGCCGTCGCGTGGGACCTGCGAGGTGCTCACGCGGATCCGCCCGCCCTGGGGCGCCACCGCTTCGGCTGCATTGACCACGAGGTTCACGATCACCTCGCGGAGCAGCGTGCGATCAGCTTCGATCACGGAGCGCATGTTCGTCGGCTGCAGGATCAGCTGGGTGTCACCGTGCAGGCTGCGCTGGAGCTGCTCGAGCACCTCGGCGAGTAGCCCGTCGGGATCGAGCACCTCGGTGACGAAGCGGCCGCGCCCCGCATAGGCCAGCAGCTGCCGCGTGAGCAGCGCCATCCGCTGCGCGGCTGCCTCGATGCGGCGAAGCGAGTCCTGTGCAGCGTCGGGAAGCGACGTGTCCTCGCGAGCCGCAGTGGCCTCGGCGAGCACGCTGACGAGCTGGTTGTTGAAGTCGTGCGCGATCCCGCCGGCAACCATGCCGAGCGACTCGAGGCGCTGCGCGCGGTCCTCATCGTCGCTGATCGGAATCTCGACCGCGAACAGCAGGACGACCGTGCGTGCCTCGTGCGCGCGGAGCGCGACCACGTAGTGAATCGTTCGCGGCCCCTGTGGCGTCGCGATCGCGATCTCGCCGTGGTAGTCGGCGACCCGCGCGCTGCCGATCACGCTCTCCCAGATGTGCTCGGCGCCCGGCGCGAAGTCCCACGCCTTGCGGCCAACGAGCTGAGAGGCCGGGCGGCCCAGCAGGCGCGTCCCGGCTGCATTCGCTGCAGCGACCGTTCCGTCGAGCTCGAGCACCCCGCCTGGGATCGGCAGGCGTTCGAAGTCGGCAATCTGTGCGATGAACGGGTCCACTCAGTACTTCTATCGGCCAGTTCGCGCGCCTGTGAAGGTGCACCTGGGTATCGCGCCCAACAACTCAATAGGTTTGCATACTTGCCGGCCCTTTGCCGAGCGTGGTACGGCTCGTTTTCGAAATGCCGTCTCTGGACCGCTCCGCGATCGACCCAGATGCCGATCGCGTGGTTCGCAAATTAACGCGGGCCGGGTACAAGGCCTACCTCGTTGGCGGCTGCGTCCGCGACCTGCTGGTCCAGCGCACGCCCAAGGACTTCGACGTCGCGACCAGCGCGACCCCCAACGAGATCCGGGCGACCTTCCGCAACTGCCGCATCATCGGACGCCGGTTCCGCCTGGCCCACGTCTTTTTCGGCTCGAAGATCATCGAGACCGCGACCTTCCGCGCCAACCCGCGCGAAGAGGACGACCACGACCTCCTGATCCGTCGCGACAACGTGTTCGGGACCGAGGCCGAGGACGCCAAGCGTCGCGACTTCACGATCAACGGCCTGTTCTATGACGTCGAGCGCGAGGAGGTCCTCGATCACGTCGGTGGCCTCGCCGATCTCGACGCCCGCCTGGTCCGCACGATCGGCGATCCCGACATCCGGTTCCAGGAAGACCCGGTTCGCATGCTGCGCGCGATCAAGTTCGCCGCGCGCCTGCAGTTCGGCTTCGAGCCCGCCACGTGGCGCGCGCTCCTGCGCTGGCGCAGCGAGATCAGCAAGTGCGCCCCGCCGCGTCTCCTCGAGGAGATGCACCGCCTGCTGCGTGGTGGTGCCGCGCGTCGCTCGTTCGAGCTGATGGTCGAGACCGGCACGCTCGCGGTCCTGTCGCCGTACCTCGCCGGTCTCCTCGAAGGACCGGGCGCACCGACCACCGCGCCGCCCGTCGCCGATACCGCGCCCAGGCCGACCGTTGCGCGCGTCGAGTACGAGGACGAAGATCCGGCCGAGCACGATCCCGATGATCCCGAGGAAGAAGAGGGATCGCTGCCGATCAATGGCGAGCCCGAGGGCGTCGAGCCCGAGCTGCCCCCCGAGGTCGTCGAGCTCGACACCGAGGAGCGCGAGTGGCATCGCGTCTGGGCCGACGAGCCGCCGGCGCGCCCCGCGCATGCCGCCACGGTGAAGCTGTCGTTCCTGCCTGCGCCCGATTTTTCGGTGCGTCGCGGGATCGCGTGGGAAGCGCTCACGCAGCTCGATGGTGCGATCGGTGCCGGTCGTGACCCGTCGAACTCCGTCGCCTTTGGTGCGCTGCTGGCGCCGTTCCTTCCCGAGGATCTCAAGGGTGGCGAGCTGCACAGCGCGACCAACGAGCTCGCGCATCCCATCATCAGCCAGCTCCACGTCACGCGTCGTGACACGGAGCGCCTGCGCTACATCCTGCTCGCGCAGCGCAAGCTCGCCGCGGCCCGCAAGCGTGGCGCGCCGGCAGAGCTGTCGGGTAGTCGCGAGCTGGTCGACGACGCGCTGCTGCTGTTCGCGCTGCTCGACCGCGCCGCGGGTAGCGAAGGCACGCTGCCGGAGACCGTCGCCACGGGTGAGGGTAAGGAGGCCGACGGTGCGGAGGACGAGGAAGATGGGCCGCGGAAGCGCCGGCGCCGTCGTCGGGGTGGTCGGCGCCGTCATGGCGAAGCGACCGGCTAGATGAGCCCGCGCCTCTCGCCGGATCTGATCGCCGACCTCGTCGACGCAGGTTCCCGCGAGCACTACAGCGACGCCGCGCTCTACGACTACGAGTACCGCCGCCGCCGCGCCGACCTCGCCTTCTACAGGAACTTGGCGAAACGCCGCCTGGGCGATAGCGGCCGCATCCTCGAGCTCGGTGCCGGCTCGGGCCGGATCACGATCCCGCTCGCGCGCGCGGGCTACGAGGTCGTGGCGGTCGATAGCTCGAAGCCGATGCTGGAGAAGCTGCGCACGCGGGTCGATGCGTTGCCGCGCTCCGTGGCGCGCCGGATCACGGTCGTCGAGGCCGACCTGCGCAGCTTCGCGATTCCCGATCTCGACGCGCCCCCTGAGTCGCGCAAGAGCTCCCCTCCCCGCGGCGCGCAGTTTCCGCTCGCGATCGCCGTGTTCAACGTGCTCGAGCACCTCTATACGCGCGTCGAGCTCGACGCCTGCCTGCGCTGCCTCCGCGATCACCTGGCCCCCGACGGTGCGTTCGCATTCGACGTCCAGATGCCGGACCTGCCGTGGCTGATGCGCGATCCGCAGAAGCGGTGGGCACGCACGCGGTTCACGGATCCGACGACGCGACGCCAGATGTTCTACTCGACGAACCACGACTACGATCCGGTCGGCCAGATCGCGCTCATCCGCCTCTACTACGAACCAATCGACGGTAAAGGGCCGGTCCGGATCGTGAAGCTCTCGCAGCGGAAGTACTTCCCCGCCGAGCTCGAAGCCCTCGTTGCCCACGCTGGACTACGTGTCGTCG
The DNA here is from genome assembly GCA_038322185.1 of Haliangiales bacterium. Classification (GTDB taxonomy): domain Bacteria; phylum Myxococcota_A; class Polyangia; order Haliangiales; family Haliangiaceae; genus JABFXX01. The sequence continues at coordinate 13,008 of JBBQFU010000060.1, read as the reverse complement.
AGCGCTATGGCGATTTTTCAGGCCGCCCCCTCGACGGGACCGCCGAGAGCCAGGTTTTGGTCTGCGAGGCCGCGAAGCCGCCGATTCCTCGACGGGAAAAAGCCGTTTCCCGACGAGGATTTAGATCTCGTTAGATCCTCGTCGAGAAACAGGTTATCCACAGCTTTTCCTCGTCGAGGAATCGCCCCCCGAGATCACTTCTCCGACGAGAAAAATCGATCTTTTCGATTTTTTCGACGAGCTTTCCGGAGTGTTCGTCAGATCGCCGGTGTAGCGTTCGCGTTACCCAATTCAACCCTAGGGAGGGTCTTCAGATCATGGGCGATAAGATTGCGAAGCTCGGAATCAAGCGTGACAACGACATGATGTACTACATCAAGAGCGGCGACGTGTGGGCTACCCCCCGCAAGAAGCCCGGCCAGCCGAAGGGCAAGGCGGCGAAGGTCGCTGCCGCTGGCATCGAGATGGATTACAGCAAGTACCTTTACTACCTCGACGGTGACGGCGACGTCGCCCGCAAGGAGCGCCAGGTCGGCGGCAGCAAGCGCAAGAAGAGCGCGAAGAAGTCGGCTGCGCCCAAGAAGGCGAAGAGCGCCGCCAAGAAGGCGCCCGCCAAGAAGGCGCCCGCCAAGAAGGCGCCGGCCAAGAAGGCTGGCGGCAAGAAGGGCAAGCGCAAGTAGCTTGCTCTCCGTTCGATTCAATTCTTAGCCTGACTAAATCGAAGGGCTTCGCAGCGATCAACCTCGCCGCGTGGCCCTTCGGCATTTTCGGCCGCTGGGCGCATGGATCATCAGGCCTGGGTTTGCAACGGATTCGCCCGACCGAGGTGAGCCTGCCCACGCTCGGGCTTTCGGTGGTCGAAAGCACATAACGGCGCGCGCTTGCTGCTACTATTTCTGCGAGGTGGTGATGCTGCGCCTGCAATCCAGAGGGCTGTTGGTGACAGCTCTAGGCCTTGGCTGTGTCGCGTACGGGGCACTGCCCGCGTACGCCCAGGACGACGACTTCGAGGACGAGGAGGGCGAGGGCGGCGGCGGTGGGAAGGACTCCGACAGCGAAGAAGGCGACGAGGAAGACGAGGACGCCAAGGATCAGCCACCGATTACATCGGGCGGCTTGTTCACGATGGCCACGTATCCCGTTCGCGAGATCTCGCGTCCGCTCACGATGACGCAGAACCTCACGCAGGCTCGCCTGTCCGTGGGCACCGATCTCAGCGCCAAGGGCGCGTTCGAGACGGCCGGCGTATCGCTCGAAGCGGTCTACGGCTACTCGGACAACTTCATGCTGCTGGGCGGCTTCACGAGCGCCTACAACATGAAGCAGTTCGGCGTGTACTTCGGTTTCGAAGGCGCGCTGGCGTACGACCTCGTCGACTTCCGGCTCGCCGCGAACCTGCACCGTAACGCCATCCCGCAGTTCGACTTCTTCTGTAATCCGCCCGCCGTCGTGAACGAGATGCCCATCTCGAACACGTGCATGAACAGCGACGCCACGATCAAGGCGCTGCCGAGCGGCAAGTTCTCCAAGGGCGGGACCAAGTTCTCCGTCGATATCGGCTTCCCGTTCCGCTACGCCATCAAGCCCGAGATCGCGATCGTCGCGCTCTACACGCTGATGTCGATCGACTTCAACAGCGTCAGCCGCGACTACGCGACCGTCGTCCCGTTCATGGATCCGAGCGGCATCCAGACCCAGCAGGTCACGATCAAGCCCAATGGCGCGAAGCCGGACTTGAACCCGTCGATCGGTATCGCGACCAATCCGCTTCCACCGCTGTCGGTCGTGATCTTCGCGCAGCTGCGCATTCCCGATTTCGATACCGAGGCCGGCGCGTTCCAGGTGCCCGTTACCGGTCGCATCGAGTTCTCGCCGAACCAGAAGTTCGACATCGGTCTCGAGTTCACACTCCTGAACGTCAAGCCGCCCGAAGGCCAGAGCCCGATCGACAACCGGTATCTCGCACTCTTTGCGCAGTCGAGGTTCGGTAAGTGAAAGTTTGCCCGAAGTGCTTCACGCGGTTTCCTGACGGCGAGCGCTTCTGTCTTCACGACTCGGCTGTACTCGTTGAAGAAGAGGACATCGCCCGGCTCGGTCACAACATCGGCAACTACCGTCTAGACAAGATCCTCGGCCGCGGCGGCATGGGCACCGTCTACATGGGCGAGCACGTCTACATCAAGAAGCCCGTCGCCGTGAAGGTGCTGCATCCGCAGTTCGCGCGGTACCAGGAGGCGATCCACCGCTTCCTGCGCGAGGCGCGCGCGGCCACGTCGATCAATCATCCGAACATCGTCGACGTCACCGACTTCGGCATCCTGCCCGAGGGCGCGGTGTACTTCGTGATGGAGTATCTCGAGGGCAAGTCGCTCGAGGACCTGATCGAGAAGGAGGGTGCCGTCGAGCTGCACCGGGCGCTCAACATCGCCAACCAGCTCGCACTCGCGCTCGACGCCGCCCATGCGGTCGGTGTGATCCATCGCGACCTCAAGCCCGACAACATCATGTTGCTCAAGCGGCCCGGTCGTCGTGACCTCGTGCGCATCACGCCCGAGCAGCACTGGATCACGGAACGGGAAGAATCCTATGACTTTGTCAAGGTTCTCGACTTCGGGATCGCCAAGGTCTTGATCCAGGACGAGCTCATGGCGGAGACCGTTCAGGGCGCGGTGTTCGGAACGCCCGAGTACATGTCACCCGAGGCTGCGCGGGGTGAGGACGTCGACCATCGCGCTGACGTCTACTCGCTCGGCGTCATCCTGTTCGACATGCTGTGCGGCCGCCCGCCCTTCGAAGCGCCACAGTCGAGCGAAGTGCTCGCCATGCATATCCACACGCCGCCGCCCCTGCCGCGAGAGTTCGCGCCTCACCGCGAAATCACGGAGCAGGCGGAGGGCGTGATCATGAAGGCGATGCAGAAGGACCCCGCGAAGCGCTACCAGGACATGGTCGAGTTCCGTCGGGATCTGGAAATCTCGTACGGCTCGGTGAGCTACGCCCGTCGGGGGGCCGCCGTCGGTGGCATCCAGCCGCGTGGTCCCGAGAACCGGGCGCCAAAGAAGCGCCTGACGGAAGAGCTCGACGAATGGATCACCAACGATCCATCGGGCATGTCTGTGGAGCAGGCGCGCATGGTGTCGGACGTCGAGAATGCGGAGAAGGCATTCACGCCGAGCAACATGTCAGCCGCCGAAGCTGAACGAATCGCGAACGCACTAGACCGTGCGCTCGACGATGACGACTAGCGCGTGCTAATAAGCAGCCGTGTCTGCAAATCTCGCCAATCAGTCTGGCTCGATCACATTGCGCAAAGATGTGAAGTTTAACGGCGTCAAGGTGTTCTCGGCGACGATGGTGGCGGACCGTGATCAGTTGGGTGAGAAGGTGACGGCGTGGATCACGGCGAACAAGGGTGCGAAGAACGTGACTGACATCGTGATCACTCAGTCTTCGGACGAGGCCTTTCACTGCATCGCGATCACCGTCTTCTATTGGGAAGAGCGGGCCTGAGGAAGCTCAATTTCTCCTCGGGTCCTGCGGTCCTCCCCGAGGAGGTTCTGCGGCGCGCACAAGATGCGCTGTGGGATCTCGACGGCTCCGGGATCGGAATCCTCGAGCACAGCCATCGCGGCAAGGAGTTCGGCCGCGTGCTCGATCGCGCCGAAGCGGCGATCCGCGAGGTCGGCTCGATCGGTGACGAGTTCGCCGTGCTGTTCGAGACCGCTGGCGCGACGCATCACTTTGCGCTGATCCCGCAAAACTTTCTCGCGCCCGGCGCGACCGCCGATTACTGCCACACCGGTATCTGGTCGGGCAAAGCGATCGACGAAGCGAAGCGCATCGGCAACGTGCACGTCGCGTGTACCGGCGAAGCCGACAACTTCGCGACGACGCCGACCGCGTGCACATACTCGTCCGCACCACGGTACGTGCACTACACGAGTAACGAGACGATCTACGGCTCGCAATGGGCGTCACCGCCGCAAGGCGCCCCTGCCCCGCTCGTCTGCGATGCATCGAGCGACATCTTCAGCCGCCCGCTCGCACTCGCCGGTCACGGCATGATCTACGCCGGCGCGCAGAAGAACCTCGGGCCGAGCGGGATCTCGCTCGTGATCGCGCGGCGCGACTTCATCGCCACCGGCTCCAAGGATCTATCGCCGCTCGCGCAGTACCGCACCTACGAGGCGGAGCGCTCGATGCACAACACGCCCAACACGTTTGGCGTGTTCGTGATCGGCGAGGTGTGCCGCTGGATCCTCGACAACGGCGGCCTCGCCGCGATGGCCGAGCGCAACACGCGCAAGGCCAAGCTGCTCTACGACGCACTCGACGCGAGCAAGGTCTGGCGCGGCCACGCCACGCCTGCGAGCCGCTCGCTGATGAACGTCACGTTCCGCGGCGCGACCAAGGAGCTCGAGGAGCAGCTGCTCGCCCGCTGCGAGTCCGAGGGCCTGAGCGGCCTGCGCGGCCACCGCTCGGTCGGCGGCCTGCGCGCGAGCATCTACAACGCGTTCCCCGAGGACGGAGTGCGCCGCCTCGTCGCGTTGATGCACGAATTCGAGCGCTGATCGTCCACATTTGCGATGATGCACGCGCATGAGCTTTCTGACGGAGGCGGGACAGAGCGCGATTGAAGAAGCCGTGGCCGCGATCGAGGCCGCATCGGCGGCCGAGGTCGTCGTCGCGATCCGGCCTCGAGCACGGAACTCGATGATCCAGCACGCGGTCGTCGGGTTCGTGACCGCGTTCGCGATCCTCGGGTTCACGCTGTATGCGCCGATCGACTTCACGCTGTGGCAGATCCTCGTGCTGCCGCTGTTCGCCGGAATCTGCGGCGCGCTCCTCGTCCAGGCCGTACCGCCGCTGTACCGGTGGCTGTCACCCGCCTGGTTGCGTTACGAGCACGTGCGCGAGGCGGCCTACGCGGCGTTCGTCGAGCAAGGCATTCACGGCACGCGCGATCGCACCGGCATCCTGATCTATGTCGCTCATCGCGAGCGCATGGTCGAGATCGTCGGTGATCTCGGCGTGCTGAAGCATCACGGCATCGAAGTCCTCGCCGCCTGGGCTGGCACGCTCGAAGCGCGGCTGTCGCAAGGCGCCGAGGCATTCGGCAAGGAGCTCGCATTGCTCGCGCCCGAGCTCGCCAAGACGCTGCCGCGCCGCGCCGACGACACCAACGAGCTCGCCAATGACATTCACGTGTTCAGCGCGCCGCCGCATCAGCGACGGAGCGCAACCTGATGCGCTGGCTCGCGTGGCTCGTCCTCGGCGTGCTGTTCGCAGGTGCGCTGGCGACGGTCGCGGACGCACGACCCGGCGGTGGTCACAGCTACTCCGGCGGTAGCAGCCGCAGCTCCGGCGGCGGCAGCTATCGCAGTAGCAGCAGTAGCAGCGGCGGCGGCGGCGGCGACCTTGGCGCCGGTGGCGTCATGGCGATCATCGTCGGCGTGGTGTTGGTCGTGGTGGTCCTGTCCATCTCGTCCAACGACACCAGCTCCGCGACGATCGCGGCCGCAGCGGCGGCGCCAGTCGCGGCACAGGCGTTTGTCCCGCTGGTCACCAAGGACCCCGCGTTCTCGCAGGTTGCGTTCGAGGACTTTGCGTTCCAGCTCTATGCCCGAGTCAAGCGCGCGCGCGGAAAGCCCGAGCTTCTCGCGGAGCTGACGCCCTACGTCGCGAGCGACCTGCTCCGAGAGCTCGAGCACGCGCAGCCGGTGGCGGCCGTGGTGATCGGTAGCCTGCGCATCGTCGGCGTGGTGGCCTCGATGCCCGACATCCCGCAGACGATCGAGGTTCGCATCGAAGCCAACCTCGCAAACCCGACCATCACGCAGCTGTCGATCGAACGCTGGACCTTCTCGCGCAGTCACGACGTGATGACCCGCGCACCGGACCGCACGCGCACGTTCCCCTGTCCCAGCTGCAACGCTCCGTTCGCGCGCGGTGCAGCCGAACGCACGTGCGCGCACTGCAACACCGACATTGCAGTCGGTCGCTTCGAGTGGACGTTGACCGCGATCACCCCCGGTACGCTCACCAACGTGGGGCCGACGCTGACCGGCACCGTCGAGGAAGTCGGCACCGACCTGATGACGCAGGTGGAGCCCGATGCGTTCATCAAGATGCAAGAGCTCTACGAGGCGGACAAGAACGTGTCGTGGACTGCGTTCGAAGAGCACGTCGCGATGATCTACGCGCAGCTCAACGCCGCGTGGAACGCCCAGGATCTCAAGCCCGTGCGCGGCCTGGTGACCTCCTCGCTGCTCGGATACCTGCAGTACTGGGTCGACGAGTACAAGCGCCAGCAGATGGCCAACAAGCTCGAGAGCGCGAAGATCTCTCGCATCGCACTCGCCAAGGTCACGCGCGATCCGTACTTCGATGCGGTCACGGTCCGGGTGTTCGCCGATGGCAACGACTTCACCATTGGGCCCAACAAGAACGTCGTCGGCGGCTCGAAGACCTCCCGGCGGGCCTACTCCGAGTACTGGACGCTGATCCGATCCGCCACGCGGCGCGGTCCGATCGTGAACGAAGCGAAGTGCCCGAACTGCGGTGCGCCGACGTCGATCAGCGATGCCGGTGCGTGCACGCACTGCAATGCGGAGGTCGAGAACGGCAGCTTTGACTGGGTCCTCTCGAAGATCGAGCAGGACGAGGTCTATCTGGGCTAGGGTCAGACACCAATAGCACCACTAGCGTCAAGGCGAGCTAGTGGTGCTATTTGTGTCTGACCCTAATCCGGCGTCGCGCTTCTCGCGATACAGCAGCACCCCATCGATGCGCTTCTCGGTCGACGCCGCAGGGACATCCTTCGGCACATCGGGCCGCTCGTCGAGGTCCGTGAAGATCATCATGATCAGGATCGCGAACACGAAGATCGCGACGAACATGCCCATCGTGACGCCGCTCTTGCGATGGCGACCGGGATGCTTGTTGCGCGCGGCGATGTCCTCGAGGCGACCCACGTGTTGCCTAACTATGACTCAGTCCCGGACGGCACGCACACGCTCGGCGAGCCACGTGTAGCGCTTCTTCGCATCGGCATTGTTCACCGCGAGTTGCACGGCGCGCCGGCTACCGACGAGGACCACGAGCTTCTTGCCGCGCGTGACCGCGGTGTAGAGCAGCGAGCGTTGCAACATCATGAAGTGCTGGGTGGCGATCGGGATCACGACCGCCGGGTACTCCGAGCCCTGCGACTTGTGGATGCTGACCGCGTAGGCGTGGACCAGCTGGTCGAGCTCGGCCCGCTCGTAGGTCGCGCTGCGGCCGTCGAAGTCGACGCGCAGCGAGGCAGCCTCGGTATCGATCATGTCGATCACGCCGATGTCGCCATTGTAGACGTTGCGGTCGTAGTCGTTCTTGAGCTGCATCACCTTGTCGCCGCGGCGGTACAGCCGATCTCCGCGCGTGAGCTCGGGCGCACTACCGCCGGCCGGGTTGAGCTTCTCCTGCAACGCGCGATTGACCGCTGCGGTACCGAGCTCGCCACGATGCATCGGCGTGAGCACCTGGACCTCGGTGACCGCGTTGAAGCCGAAGCGCGCCGGGATGCGCTCGGACACCAGCTCGACGATCGTGGCGCGCGCCTGCTCGGGGTCGTCACGACTGATGAAGTAGAAGTCGGAGGTGTTGCCGGTCGGCGGCTCCAGCTCCGGCAGCTCGCCATGGTTGATGCGGTGAGCCGACACGACGATCTTGCTCGCCGCGGCCTGGCGAAAGATCTCGGTCAACCGGATCACCGTCGCTGCGCCGGACTCGATCACATCGTGGAGCACCGATCCTGCACCGACCGACGGAAGCTGGTCGATGTCACCGACGAGGACGAGCTGCGCACCCGGCCGCAATGCCACGAGCACCGAGCGGAACAGCATCGCGTCGATCATCGAGGCCTCGTCGACGACCAGCACGTCGGCCTCGAGCGGGTTCTCGCGCGTCTTCTGGAACCCGCCCTCGTGCGGCTGGAACTCGAGCATGCGGTGGATCGTGGTGGCCTCGGCCGCGGTCGCCTCGGACATCCGCTTCGCGGCACGCCCCGTCGGCGCGCACAGCGAGACCTTGCGGCTACCGATCCGGGCGAGGTGAACGATCGCCTTCACGATCGTGGTCTTGCCGACACCAGGGCCACCGGTGATCACCACGCAGCGATCGCGCAGTGCCGCCTCGACCGCTTGCCGCTGCTGCGCCGCCAGCTCGAGCCCCGTCACGCTCTCGAACGCGTTGATCGCAGCGCCGATATCGAGCGGGAACGAGCGCGGCGCGGACCCCGCGATCTCGGCGAGTAGCGAGGCGGACTCGACCTCCGCCTTGTGCAGCTCCGGCAGCGCACTGCACGCTCCGCGATTGCCGAGCACCTCGCGCACCACCAGGCCACGCGCCTCGAGCACCCCGAGGTGCGACGGCAGCGTCGATGCGTCGAGTCCGAGCAGATTCGCCGCCGCCCCGAGCAATTCGTCGTCGGGCAGGTGGAGGTGCCCGTCCTCGACGCTGGTCTCGAGCGCATGGAGCAAACCCGCCTGCAGGCGCTCCGGCGCATCGCGCGCCATGCCGAGCTTCGCCGCGATCGAATCGGCCGTGCGAAACCCGATGCCCCACACCTCGTGCGCGAGCCGGTACGGATTGGACCGCACGACATTGATCGCGTCCTTGCCGTAGGTCTTCACGATGCGCGCAGCGGCGGCGATCGTGACGCCGTGCCCCTGCAGGAACACCATCACCTCTTGCACGTGCTTCTGCGCGGCGATCGCCTGCGCGAGCTTGCCCGCCTTCGCAGACCCGATACCGATCACTTCCGTCAGGCGCGCCGGGGTCTTGTCGATCACCTCGAGCGTGTCCTTGCCGAACTTCTCGACGATGCGCTTCGCGAGTGCGGGCCCCACGCCGTGAATCAGGCCCGAGCCGAGGAACTTCTCGATCCCGAGCACGGTCTTGGGCGTGCGCGGATGCGCGAACGAGACCTTGAACTGCTTGCCGTACTTCTTGTCCTCGACCCACGTGCCATGGACCGTGATCGACATGCCCTCGGTGATCTCGACGAGCTTGCCCACGATCGTGACCGGCGCCCCGCTTTCGGGCTGAAACCGGGCGACCGTGTAGTACTCGTCGCCGCGGAACGTGACCCGTTCCAGCGTGCCTTCGAGCGTTACTTCGGCCTCTGCCACCGCCGCGATACTAGCGGACCGCTCCGACGCTCGGATCAGGTATCGTGGATCAATGCGATTGGCGATCCTCGCCCTCCTCGCCGCGTGCGGCGGCGGGATCGACTTCGAGGACTTTGACGACGAGCACCGGGGCGCCACGTGCGGCTACTACGTCCGCTGCGGCGCGTTCGGCACGGTCGGCGACTGCCAGACCTACTTCCAGCGCTTCGACATCGACAACCCGAGCCTCGAAGCTGCCATCGACGCCGGCAAGACCCGCTACGACGGCGACGCCGCGGAAGCCTGCATCGAAGCGCTCGACAACCTCGACTGCGACTTTGCCGATCAAGACACCGACGCGCTCGCGGCCTGCGACGAGGTGCTCCGCGGCACCGGCAAGGTGGGCGCTGCCTGCGCATTCGACGGCGAGTGCGCCTCCGATCGATGCGTCGTCCCCGCGTGCGACGAGGCCTGCTGCCAGGGCACCTGCGCGGAGCCGCGCCCCCTGCCCGGCGTCGACGAGCCATGCACCGCGATCTGCGCAGACGGTCTGTACTGCGGCAACGACCAGCTGTGTCACCCAAACCTCGTCGCAGGCGAGGAATGCAACAGCGACACGGTGTGCGCGCCGCCGCTGTACTGCAGCTACAACACCCGCGTATGCAGCCCGCGCCCGTCGCGCGGCCAGCCGTGCGACGGCTTCTGCGCCACCGAAGGTGACGTGTGCACCGGCGGCATCTGTGCGGAGGCCGCGGTCGGCGGCGACAGCTGCACGGTGCCCAACGACTGCTCGCAGTTCTACCTCTGCAACTTCGACACGGCACGCTGCGAGCTGCCGGCCACGCCGATGACGAACCCGAACGGCACGCCGTGCATGTTCAACATCGAGTGCGAGTCGCGCTACTGCGATGCGGTCTGCTCCGACGTCCCGATCTGCTTCTAGGGCTGCTGCGCCGCGCGCGGCTGCGTCCCGTCGACGTACTCGACGGCGTTCTGGCACGACAGGCTCTCGTAGGCCATCAGCGAGTCCCGATCGCTGAACACATCGGGACACTCGTTCTCGCACCGCTTGCGCTCGTCGTTGCCCGCGCCAGCCTTGCACTCGACGTAGTGCGAGCACGCGCCCTGGCACGTACCGGTCAGACGGGGACTCGTGACGAGATGCTTCACGACGCAGCTCGTGACCAGCAGGATCAGCACCGCGATCAACACACCGCGGCTCACGCGCGCTCTCCATGGCGGCCGGCACCACCGGCGAATCGCGCTGCGCCTTCCGCCGCCTCGACGAGCGCGACCGAGCCGAGCTCGAGCTCCTTCGCGAGTGCCGCGTCGAGCGACAGGTCGTGCTGCAGATATGCGCTCATCCGATCGGCACGTATCGCGGCCTGAGGCAGCGCACACAGCTCGTGCGCGAGCGCTTCCGCTGCCGCACGCGACTCGCCTTTGGGCACCACACGATTGACGAGCCCGATCGCGAGCGCCTCGTCGGCGTTCACCGCGCGGCCCGTCAAGATCAAGTCCAACGCGCGCGACAGGCCGATCAACCGCGGCAGGCGGATCGTCCCGCCATCGATGAGCGGCACCCCGAACCGGCGACAGAACACGCCGAGCACGGCGTCCGCCTCGGCAACTCGCAGGTCACACCACAGCGCGAGCTCGAGACCACCGGCGACCGCGTGACCCGCGATCGCACCGATCACGGGCTTGGACAACAACATCCGCGACGGCCCCATCGGACCATCGCCATCGGCCGCGACGCGATTGGGCGTGCCCGCGGCAAACGCCTTCAGATCCGCGCCCGCGCAGAACGTACCGTGGTCGCCAAACAGCACGGCGACCTTCGCGGTGGCGTCTGCATCAAATGCGCGGAACGCATCGGCGAGCGCCTCGGCAGTCGGCCGGTCGACGGCATTCTTGGCCGCAGCTCGGTCCAGGATCACGGTCACGACCGCCCCTGACCGTTCGACTCGGACCATGCGCAACTGTAGCATCGGAGCCATGAAGCGCATCGCGGTCCTGACCAGTGGTGGCGACGCCCCCGGCATGAATGCGGCAATTCGTGCCGCGACGTTGATCGGCCGCGCCGCGGGCGCGGACATCCTCGGAGTCGAGCGGGGTTACCGCGGGCTGCTCGACGACGCGCTCGTGCCGCTGACCCCGGGCGATGTCCAGGGAATCCTGCGCGACGGCGGCACGATGCTTGGCTCAGCGCGTTGCAAGGAGTTCCACCAGCGCGAGGTGCGCGATCGGGCACGAGAGATTCTCAGCAAGCGCGAGGTCGACGGCCTGATCGTCATCGGCGGTAACGGCTCGCTCACCGGCGCGCTGCACCTCGCGAACCCGGAGGAAATCGGGAGCGGCCGTCCGCTCAAGGTCATCGGCATCCCGGCCTCGATCGACAATGACCTCGCGTACACCGGGCTCTCGATCGGTGTCGACACCGCGATGAACACGATCGTCGAGGCGTGCGACAAGATCGCCGATACCGCGACCGCGCACGACCGCACGTTCATCATCGAGGTGATGGGTCGCGACTGTGGCTACCTCGCGATGACCTCGGCGATCGCGGTCGGCGCGGACCTCGCGCTGTTCCCCGAAGCCGGCAAGAGCGAGGACAAGATCGTCGAACAGATCGTCGACACGGTGCTCGCGATCCGCAAGCGCCAGTCCAAGCGCGCGCGCCGCGTGCTGATCATCAAGGCCGAAGGCGTGTCGATGCCCGTCGATCGCATCAAGCTCGCCGTCGACGCCAAGCTGCGCGAGCGCTCGCCCGATGCCGAGCCGAGCACGATCGAGACCCGCGTGACGGTGCTCGGTCACGTCGTGCGCGGCGGCCGCCCGTCGGCGTTCGACCGCCTGCTCGGAAGCCGGCTCGCGAATGTCGCGGTGCGCGCGCTGCTCGCCGGGACCACCCACAAGATGGCGGCGTGGATGTCGCAGGCCGAGGTGCCCACCGCCGTGGGCGCCAGGTCGCCTTATGATCCGCACTGCTGGCTCGTCGACCTCGAGGCAGTTCTTGCCGAGACGGAAAATTTGATCGCCGGGAAAAGTCCGTTGGCACGGTGGCGAGCCGGCGCGTTCGAAGAGATCGAAGACGCGCTGCTGCTTTAACCCGATCAAAATGACTATAGTCGGGGGAAGTGTCTTCCGAACCCGAGGTGAGGCTGTTCGACCGTTCGCTGATCGGGATGTTCCGCTCGGACGCGACCGGCCGCCTCCTGCGGGCCAACGACGCGCTGGCCGCGATGCTCGACTGCGGCACGGTCGCCGAGGTGCTCACCGTCAATCTGCGTGATGTGTTCGCGAGCTCCGAGGACGTGCTCGCCGACGACGCCACGGACGGCGATTTCGTCGAGAGCCGCCGCGTACGGTGGAAGACCCGCACCGGCGGCGAGGTCACCGTTCAGCTCACCGGTCAGTTCGTCCACACGTCAGCCGGACTCGTGCTCAACGCGACCGCGATCGATCTGACCGAGACCAGCGCCCTCCAGCAGAGGTCGCAAGCGCAGCGCCAGGAGCACAAGCTCACCGCAAACATCCTCGAGCGGGTGCTGGGCCAGATGCCCGCGCTCTACTGGCTCACCGACCTCGACCTGCGCATCGTGCAAACGTCGGGCGCCGTCGAGCAAATCCTCGGCTACACCGCGGACAAGTACATCGGGGTCCGCCTGGCGGATGTGCTCACGCACGACCCTGCGAGTGGTGATTCGCTCGGCGATCACAAGCGCGCGCTGGCCGGCGAGACGGTGATCCAGGAGAACCGTTACCGCGGCAAGATGATGGCGAACGTCGTCGCGCCATATCGCAATCTCGCCGGCGACATCATTGGCGTGCTCGGCACGAGCATCGATGTCACCGC